>JBGALW010000206.1:0-6351 GCA_044223585.1 Amaricoccus sp. | reverse complement strand
CCACCGCCGCCAGCACCGGCCGCCGGACGAACAGCGCGGTCATGCCGTCCGCCGTGCCACCGCCCGGCGCCGGCCCGTTCACCGCCGGCTCCTCGTCCGCGCGCGACGCCATCTCAGCCATCTGCGGCTGCTTCGAAACGGAAAGCGAGGCCGGGCCGCAGCAGCTGCACCCCTTCCGTCACCACCATGGTCCCCGGCGGCAACGCCGCGCCGTCCGTGACGTCGACCAGCACCGCGTCGCTGCTGCGCTCGATGATCCGCACCGGCACCCGTTGCGCCCGGCCACCCGCGTCCGCCGCCCAGACATAGGCGCCGTCCGCGCTCCACTGGATCGACAGCGGATCGACCGCCGGATAGCGCTCGCCGGGGAAGCGCATGCCGATCGAGAAGGCCATGCCGGCGCGCAGCGTGTCCTCACCATTGTCGAGTTGCGCCCGCACCCGCAGCGTCCGGGTCGCGGGATCGACCCGGCTGTCGAGCATTGCCACCCGCCCCTCCAGCGCCAGGTCCGGCCGGGACAGCGGCCGCGCCGTCACAGGCGAGCCGACCGCCACCTGCCCGACGAAACGCTCCGGCAGGCGGAAGTCGACGAGGATGGCCGAGCGGTCGTCCAGTGTCGCAATCTCGGTGTCGGTGTCGATCTGGTCGCCGACGTCGACGCCCAGGATGCCGACCCAGCCGTCGAACGGGGCGCGCACCGTCCGGTCGGCCAGCGCCCGCGCCGCCTCGCGCTCCGCCAGCTCGGCCTGCCGCGCCGCGAGCCGCGCCGC
Source organism: Amaricoccus sp. (assembly GCA_044223585.1). Lineage (GTDB taxonomy): Bacteria > Pseudomonadota > Alphaproteobacteria > Rhodobacterales > Rhodobacteraceae > Amaricoccus. The sequence continues at coordinate 5,581 of JBGALW010000206.1, read as the reverse complement.
CCGCACCTGCACGTCGCTCAGCGCCCGCGCCCGGCCGAGTTCCTCGGCCCGCGCCTCGGTCTCCCGCGCGTCTTCCGCGTCGAGCCGCGCCCGGTCGAGCGCGATGGCCTCCGCCTCGGAGGCGAGCGCGACGATCACCGCCCCCGCCGTCACCCGTTCGCCGGCGGCAACCTCGACCGAGGCAACCCGCCCGGCCACCGTCGAGGCCAGCGTCACCGACCGCACCGCCCGCCCGTCGCCGATCGCCGACACCGCGTCAATGATCGTCGCTACTTCGGCCGGCACGCCACGCACAACCGGAGCGGGGGCGCCGCCGCCCGCCGGAGCCCCGCCCCGTGGGCCGGGCGCCGCGCTCGTGCCGGTGACGATCCCTGCCCGCTCCAGCAGCCCGGCCACCGCGGGAAACTCCCGCGCCCAGACCGCGATCCCGGCACCGACCAGCACGGCCGAAACCAGCGCCTGTTTCCAGACCCTCATCCGCGCCCTGCCCTGTCGCCAGCCGTCCGTCTCATCCTGCGAAGATTACATCCCGCCGCGACCGCATGGTACGGCTTTCGCTCACGTTTTCCTGACCGCCCGAGATCGGGTCCCGCACCGCCGCTCTCACCAAATCTTTGGGACCCAAGAGACCGACGCGGAGGTCGACAGCGACATGAACACTCCTCTCGCGCAAACGGCTTTTGCCCCCGCTCTCTCCATCCTACGGCGCAGGGCGACTGTGAAGCCAGACGCGGCCGGCCCCGGAGTGGACCGCATTTCATCTTTCCGTCGAGACGATCCGGAGGGGACTGGAACCTGCCTGCCCGCCGCGGCATTCTCCCGTCATGACCGACCGCCTGATCTCGCACTATCGCACGATGGCCCGCAACAACGCCTGGGCCAACGACCGTCTGCTCGGAGCCTGCTCGGCGCTCGACGCCGCCGCCTTTGCGGCGCCGCGGACCAGCTTCTTCCCGTCGCTTCGCGCGACGCTCAACCATCTCTACGCGGTCGACCTGTTTTACCTCGACGGCCTCGAAGAGACCGGCCGGGGACGGGCCGCCTTCGACCCCTTCCCCGACCTGGCCGACCCTGCGGCCCTGCGCCTCGCGCAGGCGGCCAGCGACGACCGGCTGATCGCCTTCTGTGACCGGATGACCTCCGCGGATCTCGACCGTAGCGTCGTCATCGCCCGCCGGGACGGCCCGACGCAGGAGCGGATCAGCCCCCTGATCGCGCACCTTTTCCAGCACCAGATCCACCACCGCGGCCAGGCCCACGCCATGCTGGCCGGGACCGACGTGCAGCCGCCCCAGCTCGACGAGTTCTTTCTCGACTACGACCGTCACCCCAGCGTCGCCGCCGGCGGCTTCTTCCCGCCCGACGGCTTCAGGTGACCGCCGACCGGGCCCGGTACCGTGGATGGTCCCAGGCGCGCGTCGCCAGCACCTGCTCCAGCGTCCGCGCCGCCCGGACCACGTCGACGTGCCGCAGGTAGAGCGGGGCGAATCCGAAACGCAGGATGTCCGGCGCGCGGAAATCGCCGATCACGCCGCGCGCGATCAGCGCCTGAACGATGGCGTAGCCTTCCGGATGGGTCAGCGCCACCTGACTGCCGCGCATCGCGTCGGATGGCGTCAGAACTCCAATTCCATCAATGTGCTGCACGAGAGAGATGAACCGATCCGTGAGAGCCAGGCTCTTCGTCCGGACCGCAGCCATGCCGGCCTCCGCCGCGATCTCCAGCCCGGCCTCCATCGCCCGCAGCGACAGGATCGGCTGGGTTCCGCACAGGAACCGCCGGATCCCGCCGTCCGGCGCGAACCGCTGCTCGAAGGCGAAAGGCCGGGCATGCCCCCACCATCCGCTGAGGGGCTGCGACACCGCCTCAAGGTGACGCTTCGCGCAGTAGAGGAAGGCCGGCGCCCCCGGCCCGCCATTGAGGTACTTGTAGCTGCATCCCACCGCCAGGTCCGCGCCCGCTGCGTTGAGCGCCACGGGAAGGACGCCGGCAGAGTGGCACAGGTCCCAGACGATGATGGCGCCGGCCGCCTGCGCCCGCCGCGTCAGGGTGGCGAGGTCGCGCAGCCGCCCGGTCCTGTAGTCGACGTGGTTGACCAGAACCACCGCGACGTCCGTGTCGATCAGCCCCTCGATCTCCAGCCCGTCCACCCCCTCCAGCCGCAGATCGGCGCCCACTCCCTGGGCGACATAGAGGTCGGTCGGAAAGCTGCCCCCTTCGGCCACGACCACGCGGCGTCCGGGTCTTAGCCCAAGGCCGGCGTGCAGGGCCTTGAAGATGTTGACCGACGTCGTGTCGCACACCACGACCTCGCCGGCATCGGCGCCGATCAGGGGCGCGATCCGGTCGCCTAGCCGGACCGGCAGATCGAACCACCCCGCAGTGTTCCAGCTCGCGATCAGTTGCCCCGCCCACTCCCGCTCCGCCGCCACGCGGAGGTCCTCCAGCGCCTTCAGCGGCGCCGGGCCGAGCGAGTTGCCGTCAAGATAGGTCACCCCCGGCGGCAGATGGAACCGTTCCCGGAATCCGGCCAAGGGATCTTCCGCGTCCGCCGCCCTCGCTTCCGCCAGACGCCCCGCCCAGACCGCGTCGCTCTCCATCCCGCCCTCCGATCATCAACCCTTTACCCCCGCCCCGCCGGTTGCTAAGGGGAGCGCGCGCCGCAGTAGCTCAGCTGGTAGAGCACGTCATTCGTAATGATGGGGTCGGGGGTTCGAGTCCCTTCTGCGGCACCACCAATGCCAGCCAAGGCCAGTCCCTCTGCGGCACGTCCCGGGAGGTGATCCTCCACTCGGGTTGATTGCTGGCGCACGCTTCACCGCTACCGGGTGACTTCAACCGGCGCGATTCGCAGCGGCCCGGGACATCATTACTGGAAGGTGCGGCGGATGCCGTAGTGGTCGAGCTTGCGGTAGAGCGTCGGGCGGGAGATGCCGAGACGCTGGGCGACGCGGGTCAGGTTGCCGTGCTCGGCGTCGAGGGCGGACCGGAGGGCGGCGAGGCCGACGTCCTCGAGGCTCGCGCCGGGGGAGACTGGCGTCGGCGGGGCGATCGCCTTGGCCGGCGAAGGTGGCGCTTCGGCCGGGCCGGAGAGCATTTCGGGCGGAAGGTCGGCGACGGTGACGCGGCCGGAACGGGCCAGGACGTGAAGGCGCTCGACGAGGTTCTTCACCTCGCGGACGTTGCCCGGCCACGCGTGCGCGCGGACGAGGTCAAGGACCTCCTGCTCGAAGGCGAGCGGGCTCCGGCCGCTGCGCCCGGCGGCGGCGGCGTTGAAATGCTCGAGCAGCAGGAGCGCGTCGTCGCCGCGTTCGCGAAGCGGCGGCACGCGGATCGCGACGGCGCCGATCCGGTAGTAGAGGTCACGGCGGAAGCGACCGGCCTCGACCTCCGCCCGCAGGTCGCGGTTCGTCGAGGCAACGAGGCGGACGTCGACCGGGCGCGGGCGGCTGTCACCGATGCGCTGGACGGCACGGTCCTCGAGCACCCGGAGCAGGAAGGGCTGGATGTCGAGCGGCAGCTCGCCGATCTCGTCGAGGGTCAGGACGCCGCCGTGCGCGAGCTCGAACACCCCGGCCTTGCCCTCGCGCGTCGCGCCGGTGAAGGCGCCCGGCACGTGGCCGAAAAGCTCGCTGCCGATCAGCTCGCGGGTGATGCCGCCGCAGTTCACCGCGACGTAGCGCTCCGCCGGGCGGGCGCTTCCGACGAGGCGGGCGAACAGCTCCTTGCCGACGCCGGTCTCGCCCTCGATCAGCAGCGACGGCACCTCGTCGCTGCGGGCGACGCGGACCGCGACGTCGACGACCTCGCGGAGCGCGGGGCTGTCGCCGAGGATCGTCGCGGCGGCCTCCGCCACCGGATCGCGGCGGACGCGCGCGGCCAGCCGGGCCGACGGCAGGACCAGCGCCGCCCCACGGAGCGTGCCGTCGAGCTTCAGGGGCGTCAGGTTGACGCCGCGCATCTCCGGCGGCAGCGCGCGGGTGACATCGTCGAGAAAGCCGTTGGCGTCGGTCGGGGCCGGCAGGTACGCGGGGCAAGGCTTCAGCGGGAAGCGGTCGGCGACCTCGCACGGGATGTTCGTGCAGTAGACCGGGCGGCTGCGCCGGTCGAGGATCATCAGCCCGTCGGAGCGGCGGTAGTTCGGGGCGGAGGCAATGAAGGCCTCGAGCAGGCGGGCGCGCTCCTCGACCTGCTGCTCGGCCAGCGCCTTCTCGATCTCGCGGGCGGCCGCGGCGACAAGGGCGGTGTTGTGCGGGCGGAAGATGCCCGGGCGACCGGAAAGGTCGACGACGCCGACGACGCGCCCGTCGAGCGGATCGCGGATCGGGGCGCCCGCGCAGGTCCAGCCCTTGATCCCGGCGCAGAAATGTTCGGCGGCGTGGACGAAAACCGGCTCACCGGTGAAGAGCGCGGTGCCGATGCCGTTGGTCCCGGCGGACTCTTCGGTCCACTTGCCACCCACCGAGAGGTGGATATCCATGCCGTCGAACAGCGTGCGCTTGTCGCCGATCGCGTCGACCAGCACGCCCTCGTGGTCGGCGAGGACCAGCATCGCCCCGGTACCCTCGAGCAGGCTGCCGATGCTGGCGAACGAGCGGCGCGCTGCGGCGAGGAGGTCGGCGCTGACCTGCCTCGCCTCGTCAACCGCCTCAGCGGCCAGTGCCATCGGTGCCTCGCCACGGATCGCGTCGATGCCGCCATCCGCACAACGCTGCCACGAGTCGCCGATCAGGGTGCGGACGACGCAGGCGGAGGAGGCGCAGTCCCCCGACAGGAGCTGTTCCCAAGCGCCCATCGTCGCGCGCTCGTCGTAGTCCGGCACGCGCGAAACCGCTGCCGGCGCCGCGGAACGGGTGCGCCTGCCTGCCTGTGACGGGACTGGGTTCGGCTTGCGGTTCATCGAATGCGGTCGATCGGACCTGTGCTCCCTGGCCTCCTCGTTTGTCGGCACGTCAGATATGAAGGCGCTCGCCTATGGCCGCGACCAGCCGGCGCTCGGCCCCGGCCCCCTCGAGGGCCTGGCCGTCGAAGTCGGCGAGGGCCTCCGCGATCTCCGGCGCGACCGGCGTGAAGAAGCCGTTCTCGCGCGTCGCAAGCCGGAAGCTCTCGCGCCCGTCACGGCGACGGATGTCGCCGAGATGGTGAAGCTGACGGCCGGTATTGGTGTCGACCATGCTGACGCGGCCGTTCACCGCCACCCGCACGAAAGGGCGTGGCGGCTCGGTCGGCGTGCTGGCGCGGGCGGTATGGATGATGAGCCCCTCGGGCTCGGGTGCCGCCTGCGGCTGGGCACGACGCGCGGACCAGGCGCCGTTCGTGAGCCGGTCGGCGAGCTTCTCGATCGTCGGGCGGTTGGCTTCGATCAGCCGGCGCGCCCGCTCGTCCTCCGGACGCGGCCCGCTCCGCTTCGAAACGATGTCGACCATGGTTCCTCCCAGTACCGGTTCTTTTCCGCCGGCACGTTATCTTTGCGATCGTATCCCAGCCGGGACCGATGTGCCAGAGCGTCAGACTATCGCGGCGAACCGGGCGGCGGGTAGTAGCGGGATACTGCCGGCGATCATTTTTGCGGCATGCCGT
>JBGALW010000205.1:0-6380 GCA_044223585.1 Amaricoccus sp. | reverse complement strand
CCCGGCCTATCCTCTATCGGGGAGGCGATGCCGGGCGCAACCATCGCCGGCCGCGGGCGTTCAGCCAGCCCGGACAACGAGAACGAGGACAAGGGATGCGGCTCAACATCGCGGTGACGCTCGACTACGAAACCGAGGACCTGCGGACGGTGCTCCTGCAGATCGAGGCGGCGGAAAACGTCCCGGACCAGACGGTCGTCGAAAGCGCGCTGGAGATCGAGGACGTGGTGAGCCATGTCCGCGTGCCGGCCGACGACGGCGTCGGCACCCGCAGCTGGATCCAGATCCGCGACCGCCTGCGCTGCCGCTACCGCGCCACGGTCGATGTCGTCCGCGCGGAGGTCGACCTTGCCAAGCTGCGCGCCGTTCCGCTGCACGAGCTGCCCGGCGCGGAGGTGAAGTACATCCTGCCGTCGCGCTTCTGCCCGTCCGACAAGTTCAGCACCTTCGTCGACAATGCGTTCGGCGGCATCGAGGGCGGCGCGCGGGTCAGGGCGATCCGCGACTGGATCGAGTCGAGCCTCGAGTACGTGCCGGGCTCAAGCGACGCCCAGACGACCGTCGTTGACACCTTCATCCAGCGGCAGGGCATCTGCCGCGACTATGCCCACCTGATGACGACGCTCGCCCGAGCCTCGGGAATCCCGGCGCGCGTCGCCTGCGTCTACGCTCCGGACGTCACGCCACAGGACTTCCACGCGGTGTCAGAGGTCTATCTCGAGGGCGCCTGGTATCCGGTCGACGCCACCGGCATGGCACCGCCCGAGACGATGGCCCGCGTCGGAGTCGGCCGCGACGCCGCCGACATCGCCTTCCTGTCGATCTACGGCCCGACCCGGCTGGTCGAGCAGGAAGTCACGGTCGAACGCGCCTGACGCATGCAATCGCCGACGCGAGAGGTCGGGCGACGCGCTTGTCTGAAGCGATCAGACGAATTGCCAGTCAGCCGCCCATCCCGTCCCAGAAACCCTTCAGCTTCTGGAAGAAACTGTGCGTCTCCGGGCTGTTGTCGCCGCCCGTCTCCTCGAACTCGCGCAGGAGGTCGCGCTGGCGGGCGGTGAGGTTGACCGGCGTCTCCACCGCGAGCTCGATGTAGAGATCGCCGGCGCCGCCGCCGCGCAGCGCCGGCATGCCCTTGCCGGTCAGCCGCAGCTGCTTGCCCGACTGCACCCCCGCCGGCACCTTGACCCGGGTCTTGCCGCCGTCGAGCGTCGGGGCATCGATCGTGCCGCCGAGCGCCGCGGTCGTCATGCTGACCGGGATGCGGCAGTAGAGGTTCTGGTTGTCACGCTCGAAGATCGCGTGCGGCGCCACCTCGACGAAGATGTAGAGATCGCCCGGCGGCCCGCCGCGCAGCCCCGCCTCGCCCTCGCCGGCCAGCCGGATCCGGGTGCCGGTCTCCACGCCCACCGGGATGTTCACGTTGAGCGTCCGGTCGCGCCGCACCCGCCCGGCCCCGGCGCAGGCCGTGCAGGGATTCTTGACGATCTGACCCTGCCCGCCGCAGGTCGGACAGGTCCGCTCCACGGTGAAGAAACCCTGCTGCGCCCGCACCTTGCCGTGGCCCGAGCAGGTCGGGCAGGTGATCGGCTCCGCCCCGCCCTGCGCGCCCGTGCCGTTGCAGACCTCGCAGGGCGCGCTCGAGGGCACGGAAATCGTCGCCTGCTTGCCGCGGTAGGCATCCTCCAGCGTCATCCGCAGGTTGTAGCGCAGGTCCGATCCGCGCTGGGCACGCTGCGACCCGCCCCGGCCGCGGCCGCCGCCCATGAAGTCGCCGAAGAGATCGTCGAACACGTCCGAGAAGGCCGAGGCGAAGTCGGGGCCGCCGCGCGGGCCGCCGGCGCTCGCGCCGTGGCCGTTCTCGAAGGCGGCGTGGCCGTACCGGTCGTAGAGCGCCTTCTTGTTCGGGTCCTTCAGGACGTCGTAGGCCTCGTTCGCCTCCTTGAACCGGCTCTCGCTCTGGGGATCGTGGCGGTTCCGGTCGGGGTGCAGCTCCATCGCCTTCTTGCGGAAGGCCTTCTTGATGTCCGCGTCGGAGGACCCCTTCGCGACGCCGAGCACGTCGTAGTAATCGCGTTTCGCCATGCCGGCCCTACCCATTCAAACGGCAGAAGGCCCCCCCGAGGTTTGGGAGGGCCCGGAAGCGAGCGCCTCTGGCGCTCAGGACTTCTTGTTGTCGAGATCCTCGAAGTCGGCGTCGACCACGTCGTCCGGCCCCGGCCCGGCGGCGGCGCCATCCTCGCCCGGCGCCGCGCTCTCCTGCGCCGCCTGGGCCTTGTAGATGGCTTCGCCGAGCTTCATCGCCGCTTCGGTCAGGTCCTGGGCGCGGGCGCGGATCTTCTCGGGATCCTCGCCTTCCATCGCCTCCTTCAGCGTCTTGATGCTGAGCTCGATCACCTCGATCGTCGTCGGGTCAACCAGCTTGCCATGCTCGGCCACCGACTTCTCGGTGCCGTGGATCAGGCTCTCGCCGGCATTCCGCGCCTCGACCAGCTCGCGCCGCGCCTTGTCGGCCTCGGCATTGTCCTCGGCCTCCTTCACCATCTTCTCGATGTCGGCGTCGCTGAGGCCGCCCGAAGCCTGGATGGTGATCTTCTGCTCGCGGTTGGTGCCCTTGTCCTTGGCGCTGACCGACACGATGCCGTTGGCGTCGATGTCGAACGTCACCTCGATCTGCGGCACGCCGCGCGGCGCCGGCGGGATCTGCTCCAGATTGAACTGGCCGAGCATCTTGTTGTCGGCCGCCATCTCGCGTTCGCCCTGGAAGACCCGGATAGTCACCGCGTTCTGGTTGTCCTCGGCGGTCGAGAAGATCTGGCTCTTCTTGGTCGGGATCGTGGTGTTGCGGTCGATGAGGCGGGTGAACACGCCGCCGAGCGTCTCGATGCCGAGGCTGAGCGGGGTCACGTCGAGCAGCACGACGTCCTTCACGTCACCCTGCAGCACGCCGGCCTGGATCGCCGCGCCCATGGCGACCACCTCGTCCGGGTTGACGCCCTTGTGCGGCTCCTTGCCGAAGAACTTCTGCACCTCCTCGATGACCTTCGGCATGCGGGTCATGCCGCCGACGAGCACCACCTCGTCGATCTCGGTCTTGGCGATGCCGGCATCCTTCAGCGCCTGCTGGCAGGGCTTCATCGAGCGGGCGATGAGGTCGGCGACGAGGCTCTCGAGCTTGGCGCGGGTCAGCTTCAGCACGAAGTGCAGCGGCTGGTGCGTCTTCGGATCCATCGAGATGAACGGCTGGTTGATCTCGGTCTGGGTCGCGCTGGAGAGCTCGATCTTCGCCTTCTCGGCGGCCTCCTTCAGCCGCTGCAGCGCCATCTTGTCCTTGGTGAGGTCGACGCCGTGCTCCTTCTTGAACTCGCCGGCGAGGTACTCGACGATCCGCATGTCGAAGTCTTCGCCGCCGAGGAAGGTGTCGCCGTTGGTCGACTTCACCTCGAAGAGGCCGTCGTCGATCTCCAGGATCGAGATGTCGAAGGTGCCGCCGCCGAGGTCATAGACCGCGATCGTCTTGGTGCCCGACTTGTCGAGGCCGTAGGCAAGGGCGGCCGCCGTCGGCTCGTTGATGATGCGCAGCACCTCGAGACCGGCGATCTTGCCGGCGTCCTTGGTGGCCTGGCGCTGGGCGTCGTTGAAGTAGGCCGGGACGGTGATGACCGCCTGGCTCACCTTCTCGCCGAGATAGGACTCGGCGGTTTCCTTCATCTTCTGCAGGACGAAGGCGGAAATCTGGCTGGGGGAGTACTTCTCGCCCTTCACCTCGACCCAGGCGTCGCCGTTGGCGCCGGGCACGATCTTGTAGGGCACCATCTCCTTGTCCTTGGCGACCGTCGGGTCGTCATAGCGGCGGCCGATCAGGCGCTTCACCGCGAAGATGGTGTTCTCGGAATTGGTAACGGCCTGGCGCTTGGCGGCCTGGCCGACGAGGCGTTCCTCGTCGGTGAAGGCGACGATCGACGGTGTCGTCCGGGCGCCTTCGGAATTCTCGATCACGCGGGCCTGCGAACCGTCCATGATGGCGACGCAGGAGTTGGTGGTGCCGAGGTCGATACCGATGACTTTTGACATGCACGGGTCCTTTCGAGCGGCGATTTCCCTTGGCGGGTCCACTGGTGAGGCCCCCGCCGCGTATCCCTGTCCGGGCGGCCAAACGGTGCCGTCCGGGCTGGCAGCCTATATAGGTTTGCAAAAATCCCGTCGCAAGCGGGGGGCTTGGAGAAAACCGGATGCCGAAGTGGAGACTGATGGCGCATCGCCTCGTGCGGCGGATCTGGTTCCGGGCCGGCATGTTCAGCCTCGCCGCCGTTCTCCTCGCCCTGGCCTCGCGGCTGGTGGCGCCGCTCATCCCCGGCGATCTCGCGCTCAACGTCGGCCAGGACGCCGTCGACAGCATCCTGACGATCCTCGCCTCCTCCATGCTCGCCGTCACGACCTTCTCGCTGACCGCGATGGTGCAGGCCTATTCGGCGGCCACCACCCTCGGGACACCGCGGGCGACCCAGCTGCTGATCGAGGACCGCACCTCGCAGAGCGCGCTCTCGACCTTCCTCGGCGCCTTCCTGTTCTCGGTCGTCGGCATCATCGCGCTCTCGACCGGATATTATGGCGATCAGGGGCGGATCATCCTGTTCGCCGGGACCGTGGCGGTGATCGTCATCATCGCGCTGACCCTGCTCCGCTGGATCTCGCACATCACCGGCTTCGGCCGGATGTCGGACGTGATCGACCGGGCGGAGGACGCGACGATGGCGGTGATCCGGGCCTATGCCGCAGACCCGCACCTCGGCGGCCGCCCGGCGGTGCCGGTTCCGGCCGGCGCCGCGGTGGTTTCGGGCGAGGCGGCCGGATACGTGACGCATCTCGACGTGCCGCGGCTCCAGTCGGTTGCCGATCGCGACGATCTGAAACTCCACGTCCTGGCCGGGCCGGGGACGCTCGTCCACCCGGGCCGGGCGCTCGTCGCGGTGGAGGGGCGGATGCAGGAGGACACGCCGGACCTCCTCTGCAAGGCGTTCACGCTCGACCGGCACCGGACCTTCGACCAGGATCCGCGCTTCGGCTTCATCGTGCTGTCGGAGGTGACATCCCGCGCGCTGTCTCCCGCGGTCAACGATCCCGGGACGGCCATCGAGGTGCTGAACGCGATCCAGCGCTGCTTCCTCCCGGCCCTGCGGCCACCGGACCCGGCCGGCGGCGAGCCGGCGGCGCGGGTGCACGTGCCCGCGCTCGGGATCGCCGACCTGATCGAGGCGACCTATACCGGCCCGGCCCGCGACGGCGCCGGGATGGTCGAGGTGCAGGTGCGCCTGCAGAAAACGGTGGCGGCGCTCGCCGGGCTCGCCCGGTCGCGCGAGGACGCGGCGGCGTTCGGTGCGCTCGCCGACGACGCGCTCGCCCGCGCCGAGGCGGCGCTGGACCACCCGGCCGACCGCGACGCACTGCGCGCGGTGCACCGGGAGCTCTGGCGATGAGCGCAACGCCTGCCGGGGCCGGGACCGGCGGGTTCCGCATCCTGCATGGCTGGCTGGACCGGCCGGCGCAGGAGGAGATGCGCGACGCCGTGCGCGAGGTGGTCCGGGCCGCGCCGCTGTTCAGCCCGCTCACGCCGTGGGGCAAGCCGATGCGGGTGCGGATGACCTCGGCGGGGCGGTATGGCTGGTTCACCGACCGCAAGGGCTACCGCTATGTGCGGGAACACCCGTCGGGCGTGCCGTGGCCGCCGGTCCCCGAGCCGGTCCTGCGGGTCTGGAGGGCGCTCGTCGGCACCGGGCGGATGCCGGACTGCTGCCTCGTCAACTTCTACGGCGAGGGGGCGCGGATGGGGTTGCACCGGGACGCCGACGAGGCGGACTTCAGCTGGCCGGTGCTCTCGATCAGCCTCGGCGACTCCGGCCTCTTCCGCATGGGCGGGCTGGAGCGGACCGACCCGACGCGCTCCGTCTGGCTCGAAAGCGGTGACGTCGTGGTGATGGGCGGGGCCGCGCGGCTCGCCTATCACGGCATTGACCGGATCCGGACCGGCGGCTCCCGCCTGCTGGCGGAGGGCGGGCGGCTCAACCTCACCTGCCGGGTGGTGGACTGAAGGCGCGATCCGTTCGATCGCTTCCGACAAGCGCTTCGCCCGGCCTCCTGCGTCGGCGGTAGCACCCGGCTCATGCAACGGCGTGATAGAGCATCGGCGCGCCTGCCTGGGCTGGCGCAAAGCGCCTGCCAGGGGGGCAGGCAGACGCTGCCGGTACTGACGCACCGGCGGGGATAATCTGTGGCGGAGTCGAGGCGGCGGACCCTTGCGAAAGCACAAAAATGGCAAGCCGAATTCCAGCCACTTTCCAGCCCGATTCCAGCCGGAGAAAATGTACGGTTTTCAGCGGCTT
>JBGALW010000204.1:0-6458 GCA_044223585.1 Amaricoccus sp. | reverse complement strand
GAGGCACATCAGCGCCACGCCCTCCTGGCTCGACAGCGAATATTCGTGCACCAGCCCCTCGACGCCGGTGCCCCGATGCTTGGCCCTGAGCGCCTCGACCAGCGTTCGCGCGGTCGCCGCGATCGGCGCGCGGAGGTCGGTCGGGACCCGCGCGGCGGCGACGAGCGGGGGCAGGCATTCCGGCTCCGGCCGCCGGTAAGCGGCGGTGATCGCCTGCCGCAGCGGGGTCTGCGGGCGGATCGGCGGGGCGAAGTCGGCGAAGGGGGCGGTCATCGGGCATCTCCTCGGGCGCTGGCGAAGAAATAGCACGCTGCCGAGGGTCGTTCCGACTTGCTTTCAGCCGGTTGGCGGGCACTCTGACCGGAATTGAAGGGCCTCGCAGGCAGAGTGATGGATGAATCCGGCGAAATCGACCGATTCGACCGAAGGATGCTGGAAATCCTCGCGCGGGAGGGCCGGATCACCGTCACCGAGCTCGCCGCGCGGGTCGGCCTGTCCAAGACGCCGTGCCAGGTGCGGCTGCGCCGGCTGATCCGCGACGGCATCATCAGCGGCTTTCGCGCGGTGGTGAATCCGGCCCGGCTCGGTCTCCAGCACGTCGCCTTCGCCGAGGTGAAGCTGACCACGACGAGCGACGAGGCGCTCCGGTCCTTCAACAGCGCGGTCAACGCGATCCCCGAGATCGAGGAATGTCACATGATCGCCGGCCGCTTCGACTATCTGCTGAAGGTCCGGACCCGGGACATCGCCAGCTATCGCACGGTGCTGGGCGAGCAGATCTCCAGCCTGCCGTTTGTCGCCGGCACCTCGACGAGCGTGGTGATGGAGGTGGTCAAGGAAGGCTGGACGGCGCGGGAGGCTGCGGAATGACCGCTGAATGACGGGGCTTGCGCCGGATCGGGGCTATCGCCGGCCGCGGGGATGTGGTGACGATCGGCAAGCAGAAAGGCCAGGAGGGAGGACCTGATGAACGACCCGCGCCGTCTGGAGATGACCGAGCTCATGACGCCCGGCATGGCGAACTTCAGTGGCAAGGTCCATGGCGGGGCGCTCCTGAACCTGCTCGACCGCGTCGCCTTCTCCTGCGCCTCGCGCTATTCCGGGCGCTATGCGGTGACGCTGTCGGTCGACCAGGTGGTGTTCAAGGAGCCGATCAACGTCGGCGAACTCGTGACCTTCCGCGCGTCGATCAACCACACCGGCCGGACCTCGATGGAGGTCGGGATCCGGGTCGAGGCGGAGAACATCCGCTCGGGCGCCCGCCGGCACACCAATTCCTGCTACTTCACCATGGTTGCCGTGCATGACGACGGCCGCCCCGCGCAGGTGCCGCCGCTGGAGCTGGAGACGGCGGTGGACCGTCGCCGCTATGCCGCCGCGGAAGTCCGCCGCGAGCTGCGCCGCGAGTTTGCCGCGCGGCTGGAGAAGGTGTCCGAGCAGGGGGCCGATCCCGGCTCGGCATCGGCGTAGGCGGAAAAGCAGAAGGGCCGCACCCGAGGTGCGGCCCATTGTCCGATCCGGTCCGTCGAACCGGGCCGCCGTCAGCCCTGGCGGGCTTTGAACCGGCGCTGGGTCTTGTTGATGACATAGACCCGTCCCTTGCGGCGCACCACGCGGCAATCCCGGTGGCGCTGCTTCAGGGAGCGAAGCGAATTCACGACCTTCATGGCCTCTCTCCTCTGCGGCGCGCGGAAGCGCCTGGTTGCGTCATCCCTTTCGGGAAGAAAATGGTGGGCGTAACAGGGATTGAACCTGTGACCCCTTCGATGTCAACGAAGTGCTCTCCCGCTGAGCTATACGCCCGGGAAACGGGGCAGGCCCCGCTCCGTCCGGCGTGCTATAGAGCGGTGCGGCGGAAGGTTCAAGGCAAATTGGCCTTTCCCGAACGCTTCCCTATAGTGGCCGCCACGCAGTGCCGAGGAAGGGAATGGACGAAGCCGTCTACGCGCTCCAGATGCCGCGCGCGCGAACATCCTGCGCCGTCTTCAGTTCGCCGCACAGCGGGGCGGCCTATCCGCCCGCCTTTCTCGCCGCGTCGCTGCTCGAGCCGCTGCAGCTGCGGTCCTCGGAAGACGCCTTCGTTGACGAACTCTATGCCGCCGCGCCGGAATCGGGGGCGCCGCTGCTCGCGGCCCGGGTTCCGCGGGCCTGCGTCGATCTCAACCGTTCGGCCGACGACCTCGATCCGGCGCTGATCGTCGGGGCGGCCAAGCGGTTCCTCAATCCCCGCATCGCCGCCGGCCTCGGGGTGATTCCGCGCGTGGTCGGCGAGGGGCGCCAGATCATGCGGGGCAAGATGCCGCTCGCCGAGGCCGAGCGCCGGATCGCGACGGTCTGGCACCCGTATCACACGAAGCTGCGGGCGCTGGTGGCCGAGGCGCGCGCGGCCTTCGGCACGGCGATCCTGTTCGACTGCCACTCGATGCCGCACGACGCGCTGGCCGCCGCCCCGCTGATTCGCGGCCGCCGGCCGGACGTGGTGCTTGGCGACCGGTTCGGCGCGGCCTGCGACCGCTGGCTTATCGAGGCGGCCGAGGTCGAAAAGCGCCAGGACGTCGCCGGGGTGGCGGCGCTGATGTCCGCGGTGGTGGCGGACCTTGCCGCACTCGGCCCGCGGGCCGTGCCGATGGCAGCGGAGTGAGCAGCACGCGTCGTATTTCCTGCACCTGCTTCGGTGCGTGCGCTTTGCCGCGGTGCGGGAAAAAAAGAGGCCGAGCGCGAGGCTCGGCCCAAGTTTAGGGAGGAAACGCCCGTAGGGCGTGTATGATGCAACGCATCACGAGACTTACTTTATGCCGCGCCGCAGCAGCGTCAACCTCTGATTCTGAATTTCGCGGGTGAAGTGACAAACTTTCTGAGGTCTGGCCGATTTTTCATCACTTTCGGGCGCCAGATCGCCGCCCTAGCGCAGCGAACGGCCCAAAATGATCGATTCGCGACCAAATCGTGCACGAATGCGGTCAGTCGCGTCCTCGGCGCCCAGGCGCTTGCTCTCCCCTGAGTCGAACAGGTCGCCAGGGGTCTCCCTTTCTGCGCGAGAGAGACCGGTGAGTCCGACCCCGATCAGCCGGAAGGGGGCCGCCTCCATGTTGCGGTGCAGCATAGGCGCGGCGGCGCGAAAGATGCGATCCGCCATCGCCGTCGGCTGCTCCAGCGTCTGCTGGCGCGACAGCAGGGCGTGATTCGCCCGCTTGAGTTTCAGCGCCACCGTCGCGCCGGCGAGGCCCTTGGCCTTCATCCGCTCCGAAAGCTCCTCGGCGAGGGACCAGAGGTGCCAGCGCAGGACATCGGCGTCGCCGATGTCCTCGGCAAAGGTCGTCTCGTGCGACACGGACTTCACCGGATGGTCGGGCGACACCGGCCGGGTATCCTCGCCCCGCGCCAGCCGCCAGAGCCGGTCGCCGGTGCTGCCGAAGCGGCGGATCAGCACGTCGCGGTCGCGCCGGCGCAGGTCGGCGATCCCGCGGATGCCTTCCGCCTCAAGGGCCGCGACCGCCGCGCGGCCGACGCCCCAGATCGCCGAGACCGGCAGGGTGTCGAGGAAATCCTGCGTTTCCGCCCGGCCGATGACGGCGAAGCCGCGGGGCTTGTCCCGCTCCGAGGCGATCTTGGCGAGGAACTTGTTGTGCGACAGGCCGACCGACACGGTGATCCCGAGTTCCGCCTCGATGCGCGCCTGAAGCCGGCCGAGGAGCAGCGCGGGCGGCGCGCGATGCAGCCGTTCGGTGCCGGAGAGATCGAGGAACGCCTCATCGAGGCTCAGCGGCTCGACGAGCGGTGTCAGCTCCAGCATCATCGCGCGGATCTGCCGCGACGCCTCGGCATAGTGGGCCATGCGCGGCGGGACGACGACCGCGTCGGGGCAGAGCCTGCGGGCCTCGAACATCGGCATCGCCGACCTGACGCCGGTGAGGCGCGCGATGTAGCAGGCCGTAGACACCACGCCGCGCCGCCCGCCGCCGACGATCACCGGCCTGTCGCGGAGGGCCGGATCGTCCCGCTTCTCGATCGCCGCGTAGAAGGCGTCGGCGTCGAGATGGGCGATCGTCAGCGCCGCAAGCTCGCCATGCGCGACGGTGCGCGGGCTCCGGCAGGCAGGGCAGCGCCCGGCGCCGTCCCAGGCCTGCAGGCAGTCGCGGCAGAAGGCGGGCATGCGTCATCCTCCGCGGCGATGAAGGCGCCGCGTGCGGCACGACGTCAAGCGGGACGCTTGTCCGAAGCCCCCGCGCGGTGTATGGCCCGCCGCCATGGCCCTCAATCCGCCCGACCTGCGCCCCGACCGTGCGCCAGAGCCCCGTTTCGACCCGGCCGCCCGGCCGGGCCAGCCGCGCGTCGGCATGGTGAGCCTCGGGTGCCCGAAGGCTCTGGTCGACAGCGAGCGCATCCTGACCAGGCTGCGTGCCGAGGGCTATGCGATCTCGCCCGACTATGCCGGGGCGGACGCGGTCATCGTCAACACCTGCGGCTTTCTCGATTCCGCCCGCGCCGAGAGCCTCGAGGCGATCGGCGAGGCGCTGGCCGAGAATGGCCGCGTCATCGTCACCGGCTGTCTTGGCGCCGACGAGGCGATGATCCGCGGCACGCATCCCACGGTGCTCGCGGTCACCGGGCCGCACCAGTACGAGGCGGTGCTGGATGCCGTGCATGGCGCTGTGCCGCCCGTGCCCGACCCCTTCGTCGACCTGCTGCCGCCCTCGGCCGTGCACCTGACGCCGCGGCATTTCAGCTATCTGAAGATCTCCGAGGGCTGCAACCACAAGTGCCGCTTCTGCATCATCCCCGACATGCGCGGCCCGCTCGTCTCCAGGCCCGCCCACGCGGTGCTGCGCGAGGCGGAGAAGCTGGTCGCCGCCGGGGTGCGCGAGCTTCTCGTCATCAGCCAGGACACCTCGGCCTATGGCGTCGACCGCCGGCATGACGTGCATCCGTGGCAGGGGCGCGAGGTGCGGAGCCACATCACCGACCTCGCGCGGGAGCTCGGCGGGCTCGGGGCCTGGGTGCGCCTGCACTATGTCTATCCCTATCCGCACGTCCGCGACCTCGTGCCGCTGATGGCGGAAGGGCTGGTCCTGCCGTACCTCGACATCCCGTTCCAGCACAGCCACCCGGACGTGCTGAAGCGCATGGCCCGGCCGGCCGCCAGCGCCCGGACCCTCGACGAGATCGCGCGCTGGCGCGCCGTCTGCCCGGACATCACCCTGCGCTCGACCTTCATCGTCGGCTATCCCGGCGAGACCGAGGCGGAGTTCCAGCACCTCATCGACTGGCTGGACGAGGCGCAGCTCGATCGCGTCGGCTGCTTCCGCTACGAGAATGTCTCCGGTGCCCGGTCGAACGCCCTGCCGGACCAGGTGCCGGAAGCGGTGAAGGAAGACCGCTGGCAGCGCTTCATGGCGAAGGCGCAGGCGATCAGCGCCGCTAAGCTCGCCGCCCGCGTCGGCGGGGTGGAGCAGGTCATCGTCGACGCGGTGGACGACGAGGCGGCCACCTGCCGCAGCCGGGGCGACGCCCCGGAGATCGACGGCACGGTCTATATCGACGAGGGGTTCGAGGGCCTTGCCCCCGGCGACATCGTGACGGTGACGATCGAGGAGGCCGACGACTACGACCTCTGGGCCCGCCGGGTGGCCTGACCTCGGTTGACGCCTGCCCGCGCCGCTCCCATCTGAGCGGCAGGAAGTGGGGGCCGATGCCGACAGACACCGCGACTGCGACCACCCGCGCGCTTGCGCCCGGCGAGGCGGAGGCGATCCTCTCGGAAGCGGCGGAGGCCTATTTCGAGGGCTGCCGCGGGCGTGTGGACGCCTTCATCGACGCGAACTTCTCCGTGTCGGGGTCGGCGCGGCTGCACCGCCATGCGCTCGGCTGGGACCTCCTCAAGGCGCCGGCCAACGTCGCGCTCTCGGTGCCGCAGATCGCGCTCAAGCTCTCCGCCGCCGCGGCGCGCGGGGTCGGGGCGCGCGGCGCGGCGGCGCGGATCGACCGCGACATCTTTCTCGACACCGCCGTGGCGCGGGAACTGCGGTGGCGGCTGCTGACCGAGCTGCTGCGCCAGCCGGTGACCGACGGCGACCGGGTCTCGACCGTCGACGGCATGGCCGAGGCGATCCTCGCCACGCCGCGGATGCAGGGGCTGCTGCTCGACGCCGGCCGCGCCGCCGCGGCGCATCAGGACGATCCGGGGTTCCGCCGCCGGCTGGAGGCGGCGATTGCCGGCTATACCGGCACGCGGTCGGCGGCGGCGGAGATCACCACGGCCCTCGTCACGCTCGGCACCGGCGCGGCGGCGTTCAAGACCGCGACGCCGGGGGCCATCGCGCTCGGCCCGGTGATCGCCGCGTCGATGGCGCAGGGCGCGGCGGTCGCGAGCTTCCCGTTCGGGTCGGCCGCGGGCGGCATCTGGTACGGCTTCTTCCCGGCGCAGGCCTCGCCGTTCCTCGTCGCGGGGGCGACGGCGG
>JBGALW010000203.1:0-6465 GCA_044223585.1 Amaricoccus sp. | reverse complement strand
GGCGGATCGTGATCTTCCAGGCAGCCAACACCGGGCTCACCGGCGGTTCGACCCCGTGGGGTGACGACTATGACCGCGAGATCGTTCTCGTGAGCCTGCGCCGGCTGAAGGGTGTCCACCTGATCGACGGCGGACGGCAGGTGGTCTGCCTGCCGGGCGCCACCCTAGACGCGCTGGAAAAGGCCCTCCGCCCACTGGGACGCGAGCCGCATTCGGTGATCGGTTCCTCCTGCATCGGTGCGTCGGTCCTCGGCGGCATCTGCAACAATTCCGGCGGGGCGCTGATCCAGCGCGGCCCGGCCTACACCGAGATGAGCCTCTACGCCGAGGTCCGCGCCGACGGCAGTGTCGCGCTCGTCAACCACCTCGGCCTGCCGCTCGGCAACGACCCGGAGGAAATCCTCGCGCGGGTCGAGCGGGGCGAGTTGCCCCCGTCCGAGCCGACCGATGCCTGGGCGTCGGATCGCGAATACGGCACGCATGTCCGCGACGTCGATGCCGAGACCCCGGCCCGCTTCAACGCCGACCCCCGTCGCCTGCGCGAGTCGGCGGGCTGCGCCGGAAAGCTCGCGGTCTTTGCCGTGCGGCTCGACACCTTCGAGGCAGAGAAGGAAACCGCGGTCTTCTACATCGGCACCAACGATCCGGCCGAGCTGACCGAGATCCGGCGGCACATCCTGGCGAACTTCGAGAGCCTGCCGATCGCCGGAGAATACATCCACCGCGACGCCTACGATGTCGCGGCGAAGTACGGCAAGGACACGTTCCTTTTCATCCAGAAGGCGGGCACCGACCGGATGCCGGCGCTCTTCGCCGCCAAGGCGAAGGCCGACGCCATGACCGACCGTCTCGGCCTCGGCTCCACGCTGACCGACCGGCTGGCACAGGGCCTGGCAGCGCTGGCGCCCCAGCACCTGCCGGCGCGGATGAACGCGTTCCGCGACCGCTTCGAGCACCACCTGCTGCTGAGGATGGGTGGCGCCGACGGCATCGCCGAGGCCCGCGCCTACCTGTCCGGGCTGTTCCCCTCCGCCACCGGCGACGTGTTCGAATGCACCGCCGAGGAGGGCAAGGCGGCCTTCCTGCACCGCTTCGCGGTCGCCGGTGCCGCTGTCCGCTACCGCGCCGTGCATCCGCGCGAGGTGGAGGACATCGTGGCGCTCGACATCGCGCTCCGGCGGAACGATCGCGACTGGCTGGAGACGCTGCCGCCGGAAATCGACAGCCAGATCGAAAAGAAGCTCTACTACGGGCATTTCTTCTGCCACGTCTTCCACCAGGACTACGTGGTGAAGAAGGGGCATGACTGCCTCGCGCTGGAGCATGCGATGTGGAAGCTGCTCGACGACCGCGGCGCGGAATATCCGGCCGAGCACAATGTCGGCCACCTCTATCACGCCAAGCCGGCGCTCGCCGGCTTCTACCGGCAGCTCGACCCGACCAACAGCCTCAACCCGGGGATCGGCCATACCCCGAAATGCGCCCACTGGCACGCGGAGGAACCCCATGCTTGAGAACGCCCTGACCATCGCCGACCTGAAGCGCATGGCCCGCCGCCGTGTGCCGAAGATGTTCTTCGACTATGCCGACTCCGGAGCGTGGACCGAGCAGACCTACAACGCCAACGAGACCGACTTCGCCAAGATCCTGCTGCGCCAGCGCGTCCTCGTCGACATGACAAACCGCAACCTCGCGACCGAGATGATCGGCGAGCCGGTGTCGATGCCGGTTGCGCTGGCCCCGACCGGCTTCTGTGGGATGCAGCATGCCGACGGCGAGATCCTCGCCGCGCAGGCAGCCGAGGAGGCGGGGGTGCCCTTCTGCCTCTCCACGATGTCGATCTGCTCGATCGAGGACGTGGCGGCGAACACCACCAAGCCCTTCTGGTTCCAGCTCTACGTAATGCGCGACCGCGCCTTCATCGAGAACCTGATCGACCGGGCCAAGGCGGCGGGCTGTTCGGCGCTGGTGCTGACCCTCGACCTGCAGATCCTCGGCCAGCGGCACAAGGACCTGCGCAACGGCCTATCGGCCCCGCCGAAGTGGACGCCGAAGCACGCCTGGCAACTCGCGACCCGGCCGCTCTGGTGCTGGCAGATGCTCCAGACCAAGCGGCACAGCTTCGGCAACATCGTCGGCCACGCCAGCAACGTCGGCGACCTCTCCTCGCTGTCCTCGTGGACGAAGGAGCAGTTCGACCCGCGCCTCAGCTGGGCTGACGTCGAGTGGATCAAGCAGAAGTGGGGCGGCAAGCTGATCCTGAAGGGCATCCTCGACCCCGAGGACGCGAAGATGTCGCTCGACAGCGGCGCCGACGCGATCATCGTCTCTAACCACGGCGGCCGCCAGCTCGACGGCGCCCGGTCGTCGATCTCTGCGCTGCCGGGCATCGTCGAGGCCGTCAGCGGCCGGATCGAGGTGCACATGGACGGCGGCGTCCGCTCGGGGCAGGACGTGCTGAA
Source organism: Amaricoccus sp. (assembly GCA_044223585.1). Taxonomy (GTDB): domain Bacteria; phylum Pseudomonadota; class Alphaproteobacteria; order Rhodobacterales; family Rhodobacteraceae; genus Amaricoccus. The sequence goes on along the minus strand of JBGALW010000203.1, from coordinate 4,003 downwards.
GGCGGTGGCGCTCGGCGCGCGGGGAGTCTGGATCGGCCGGCCGTTCCTCTACGGCCTCGGCGCCGGCGGCAAGGCGGGCGTGGCCCGCTGCCTGGAGATCCTGCGCAACGAACTCGACGTCACCATGGCGCTGTGCGGCCGGCGTGACCTCCGCGAGATTGACGCGGACATCCTCGACACCGCCAGCTGAGCCCCTACCGCGTCCGCCGCAGCCCCTTCTCGGAGCCGCGGCATGCGCTGCATGGGTCAGTGCATCGTCGCGATGAAGTGCTCCTTCAGCGACGCGATTGCTTCCGGCGACCAGCCGGGCGGCTGGGTCACGGCGAGCCAGGCGTCGATGTAGTGCTCCGGCGCGTAGAGGTGCCCGTGGCCGATCGGAACCGCGAGGCCGATCGCCATGTCGAGCAGCAGCTGGAGGAAGGTGACCACCGGATACCAGCGCAATTCGGGCGACACGTCCGGCCCGACCGGCGCCTTCATCCACGCCGGCTCGCGCCAAAGCGCGGACGGCTCGAAGAACACCACCGGGTCGCTGGCATACTGCAGGTAGACGATCCGCACCGGCCCCCAGCGGCTGCCGGGGATGTCGAGCGCGTCCTGCTGGTTGGTGAAGCGCACGAAGGCGCCGGTGCCGACCCGCGGCAGCCAGGCGGGCGACCCTGCCACGCGCTCGTTGGTGAGGCGGCGCCAGAGCGGGCTCGGGAACGGCGGCCCGACCCAGAGCGCGCCCTGGATCGGGTCAGCGAGGATCTCGTAGATCGCCACCGACTGCTCGGAGCTGATAGACCCGAGGCTCAGACCGTTGAGGTAGAGCCGGGGCCTGTGGTCGTGCGGCAACGCCGTCCAGTAGTCGTAGACCGCGTGGAACAACGCCCGTCCGGTATCCTCGCCATAGCGCGGCTCGACGAGGATCGAGATGAAGCTCGTCAGGTAGGAATACTGCACCGCCACCGTCGCCACGTCGCCGCCATGCAGGTATTCGAGCGTGTCGGCGCCCGCGGGGTCCATCCAGCCGGTGCCGGTCGGCACGGTGACGACCAGCACCGAGCGGTCGAAGGCGTGGACGCGGATCATCTCCTTCAGCGCAAGCGCCGCCCGGTCGTCCGGTGTGTCGGCGGCGTTGAGGCCGACATAGACCCGAAGCGGGTCCACCGCCGGCCGCCCGGTGACGGCGGTGATTTCCGCCGCGGTCGGGGCCTCCGAGACATAGTTCCGGCCGGTGCGGCCGAGCGCCTGCCAACTTACCAGCGAATCCGCGCTGCCGGTCTTCATCGGGTCGGTCGGTGGGGCCTGGTCGGGCTCGATCAGCGCGTCGGCCGCGGCGAACGACGCGTCGACGATGCGCAGTGCCCGTTCCAGTAGCACGTCCTTGGCGAGCATGCCGAAGAGCAGCGCGGCGGCCACGAGGCCGAGGATACCCGCAACGCGCGCCGGCGCCACCCGGCGGAGCGGCGTCGCCACGAGCCGCTTCGTTCCCCAGAACAGGCGCCCGATCAGGATCAGCACCAGCGCGACCGCCGCGGCGACCAGCGCAACCCGCAGCCGGTCCCCGGATTCCAGCGGCGGCATGTCGACGACGGCGCGAACCGAGTTCTGCCACTCGACCATCCGCCAGAGGAAGCTCGCGACCACCCACGCCGCCACCGCGGCGGCGATCCAGGTGGCGATCCGCCGCACCCGCTCGCCGGCAAGCGGCAGTTCCAGAGCCTCCCAGGTCCAGAGCACCAGCACGCCGAGGCCATAGCCGCAGGCGAGGGCGACCCCGCCGAGCGCACCCTGCAGCATCGGCGTGCGGGGGATCAGCGACGGCGTCAGCGACGCGGCGAAGAACAGCGCGCCGATCAGCACCCCGAGACCGGAAAGGGACCGCGAGAGGCCCGCCAGCATCCTGAAACCACGGCTCATCGGCCCGTCTCCGGAGGCGCCTCCGACCCTGTCCCGGGCACCAGCGACGGCGAGCCGGCGGCGCCGACGGACGGGGCCACGCTGCTGTCCGGAACGAGGGACGCAGGAGCAGGCGCGGAAGGCGCGGTAGCGGGCGGAACCGGCGCTTCGGTCACCCCCGGTGCCACGGCCGGGGCGCGCAGGGGCGGGAAGGCCCAGGCGAGCGCCAGAGCCACGACCGCCGCGAGCAGAAGCCCAGCCGCAAACCCGCGCCAGAAGCCGCTTCCGCGGCGCGCTCCCGCCATTTCTGAGCTTCCCCTTGACCCGGTCCGACCGCCGGGGCCATGTATAGCGCGTGGGCAGGCCGGCGCCAGCCCAAAGCCGGCCCGGTAACGCCCGGAAGACGAAAGACGGGGGTGTGCCCGGAATGCTGCTGCTGATCGACAACTACGACAGCTTCACCTACAACCTGTACCATTACCTCGGCGAGCTCGGGGCCGACATTGTCGTGCGTCGCAACGACGAGCTGGACGTGCAGGCGGCGATGGCACTCAACCCCGCGGCGATCCTGCTGTCGCCCGGCCCCTGCTACCCGGAGGACGCGGGCATCTGCCTCGCGCTGACCGCCGCCGCGGCGGAGACCCGCATTCCCCTCCTCGGCGTCTGCCTCGGGCACCAGGCGATCGGCCAGGCGTTCGGCGGCCGCGTGGTGCGCTGCGGCGAGATCGTCCACGGCAAGCTCGGCACCATCCACCACGAGGGCCGCGGCGTGTTCGCCGGCCTGCCGTCGCCGTTCCACGCCACGCGCTATCACAGCCTCGTCGTCGAGCGGGAAACGCTGCCGGCCTCGCTGGAGGTGACCGCCGCCCTCGCTGACGGCACGATCATGGGCCTCTCGCACCGCGAGCTGCCGATTCACGGCGTGCAGTTCCACCCGGAGTCGATCGCCTCCGAGCACGGCCGGCAGCTGCTCGCCAACTTCATGGTCCGCGCCGGCCTGCCGGCGCGCGCTGCGGCATGAGCGAGCGCCTGAAGCCGCTGATCGGCCGCGCAGCGGAGGGCCCGCTGACGCGGCAGCAGGCGGAGGCGGCGTTTGCCGCGATTATGGAGGGCGATGCCACGCCCGCGCAGATCGGCGGTTTCCTGATGGCGCTGCGCACCCGCGGCGAGACCGTGGCGGAGTATGCCGCCGCGGCCGCAGTCATGCGGTCGAAGTGCCTGCGGGTCCGGGCGCCGGACGGGGCGATCGACATCGTCGGCACCGGCGGCGACGGCAAGGGGACGCTCAACATCTCCACCGCCGCGGCCTTCGTGGTCGCCGGGGCCGGGGTGCCGGTGGCCAAGCACGGCAACCGCAACCTGTCGTCCAGGTCCGGCTCGGCCGACGCGCTGACCGAGCTCGGCATCAACGTCATGGTCGGCCCCGAGGTCGTCGAGCGCGGGCTCGGCGAGGCCGGCATCGGCTTCATGATGGCGCCGATGCACCACCCGGCGATGCGCAACGTCATGCCGGCCCGGACGGAGCTCGGCACCCGCACGATCTTCAACATCCTCGGGCCGCTGACCAATCCCGCGGCGGTGCGCCGCCAGTTGACCGGAGCTTTCTCGCGCGCGGTGATCCGGCCGATGGCCGAGACCCTAGGCGAGCTTGGGTCCGACCGCGCCTGGCTGGTGCATGGCGCCGACGGCACGGACGAGGTGTCGATCACCGGCGAGAGTTTCGTGGCCGAACTCCGCGACGGCGTGGTGACGGAGTTCAGCCTGCACCCCGAGGACGCGGGCCTGCCTGCCCATCCCCTCAGCGCCATCATCGGTGGCACGCCCTCGGAAAACGGCCGGGCGCTGAAGGCGCTGCTGGAGGGCGCTGCCTCTCCCTACCGGGACGCGGTGCTGCTCAACGCCGCGGCCGCGCTGGTCATCGCCGAGCGCGCCGCCTCTCTGACCGAAGGGGTGGAGATCGCCGCGGCGAGCGTCGATTCCGGCGCGGCCCGCGACCGCGCCGCGCGGCTCGCCGCCATCACGGCCGCAGCCGCCGCCGAGGCCGGAGCCGCCCGATGAGCATCCTCGACGACATCCGCAGTTACAAGCTCGCCGACGTCGCCGCCCGCAAGGCGGCGCG
>JBGALW010000202.1:0-6520 GCA_044223585.1 Amaricoccus sp. | reverse complement strand
CCTGGCGGTCGGGATGACCGCGACCTTCGCCAAGACCATCACCGAGGCGGACATCATCCTGTTCGCCGGTGCCTCGGGCGACAACAACGCCGTCCACATCAACGACGAGTTCGCCAAGACCACGCCGTTCGGCGGCCGCATCGCGCATGGCATGCTGACGGCGAGCGTCATCTCGGCCGCCGTCGCCAACCGGCTGCCCGGGCCGGGCGCCATCTACATCTCGCAGCAACTGAACTTCCGCGCGCCGGTCCGCCCCGGCGACACCGTGCACGCCCGGATCAGCGTCCGCGAGATCAACCGCGAGCGCGGGCGCGTCGCGCTCGAGACGGTCTGCAGGGTCGGCGACACCGTGGTGATCGAGGGCGAGGCGGTTGTGAAGCCGACCTCCCTCCGCAAGCGCGCATCCGCCGTGGCGGCCTGACGGCAGCGCCAACGACAACCCAACCACAACAGAGAGACGGAGGATGCCATGACAAACGGACCCAACGCCGAGATCGCGCGGGATCCGCGCTTTCGCGAGGTCGCCGCCCGGCGGAACCGCCTGGCCTGGACGCTCTTCGCCGTGACGATGGTGCTCTATTTCGGGCTGATCCTGACAGCGACGCTGAATCCCTCGGCGCTCGCCGCCCCGATCACCCCGGGCGGAACCACCGCCGTCGGCTGGCCGATCGGCGCCCTCGTCATCGTGATCCCGTGGATCCTCACCATCGTCTACGTCCGCCGTGCCAACTCCGATGGCCGCGAGATGACGAAGATCGTCAACGAGGTGCTGGCATGAACCGCCTCCTCCTTGCGGCCCTCGCCGCGCTGCCGGCGCCCGCATTCGCCGCCGACGCGATCAGCGGCGGCACCAAGCAGCCGCTCAACGTCACCGCCATCGCCATCTTCCTGACCTTCGTCGCCGCGACGCTCGTGATCACCTGGTGGGCGGCGAAGCGCAGCAAGACCGCGTCGGACTTCTACACGGCCGGCGGCGGCATCTCCGGCTTCCAGAACGGCCTCGCGGTCGCCGGCGACTACATGTCGGCTGCCACGCTGCTCGGCATCACCAGCCTCGTCTACATGCGCGGCTACGACGGCTTCCTCTATGCCATCGCCTTCTTCATGGGCTGGCCGGTGCTCCTGTTCCTGATGGCCGAGCGGTTGCGGAACCTCGGCAAGTTCACCTTTGCCGACATCGTCTCCTACCGCCTCGATCCCAGGACGATGCGCACGATGGCGGCCTTCGGCGGGCTGATCGTCGTCTTCTTCTACCTTATCGTCCAGATGGTCGGCGCGGGCGAGCTCATCCAGCTGCTCTTCGGCCTCGACTACAACTACGCGGTGGTCGCGGTCGGGGTGCTGATGACCGTGTACGTGGCGTTCGGCGGCATGATCGCCACGACCTGGGTGCAGATCATCAAGGCGTCGCTGCTGCTCTTCGGCGGTACGCTGCTCGCACTGCTCACCTTTGCCCAGTTCGGCTTCAGCTTCGACCGGCTGACCACGGCCGCCGTCGCGGTCCACAAGGACGGTGCCGCGATCATGGGGCCGAGCGTGCTCCTGAAGGACCCGGTCCAGGCGATCTCCTTCGCGCTCGGCGCCTGCTTCGGGCTGCTCGGCCTGCCGCACATCCTGATGCGCTTCTTCACCGTTCCGGACGCGGTCGAGGCCCGCAAGAGCGTGGTCTACGCCTCGGGCTTCATCGGCTACTTCTTCCTGCTCATCTGCATCCTCGGCCTCGGCGGCATCGCCATCGTCTCGCAGAACCCGGACTTCTTCGTGAACGGCGAAGTCGGCGGCACGCTGATCGGCGGCAACAACATGGTGGCACTGCATCTCGCCAAGGCGACCGGCGGCAACCTGATGCTCGGCTTCCTCTCGGCGGTCGCCTTCGCGACGATCCTCGCCGTCGTCTCGGGCCTCGCCCTCGCCGGCGCCGCGGCGGTCAGCCATGACCTCTATGCCAACGTCATCATGGGCGGGAAGACGTCCGAGGCCTCCGAGGTCCGGGTGACGAAGATCGCCACCATCGTCATCGGCGTGATCGCGATCGGGCTCGGCATCCTGTTCAAGGGGCAGAACCTCGCCTTCCTCGTGGCGCTGGCCTTCGGGATCGCCGCCTCGTCGAACTTCCCGGTGCTGATCCTGTCGATGTACTGGCCGGGGCTCACCACCCGCGGCGCGGTTGCGGGTGGGCTGACCGGGCTGGTGTCGGCGGTCGTCCTCGTCATCCTCGGGCCGGCGGTCTGGAAGACCGTCCTCGGCCACGAGGCGCCGATCTTCCCATACGACAACCCGGCGCTCTTCTCGATGTCCGCCGCCTTCCTCGTCTGCTGGCTCGTCTCCAGGCTCGACACCAGCGCCCGGGCCAAGGCCGAGGTGGCGGCCTTCGACGACCAGTACGTCCGCGCCCAGACGGGTTACGGCGCAGCGGCCGCCTCGAGCCACTGACCCCCGGCCGCGTCCGGGCCACGCCCGGGCGCGCCTCCCCTGCGCCAGCCGATACCGGAGGAACCACGTGCGGGGACCGGGCGGATACGAAGGGGCGCGCCGTGCTGATCGGCGTACCACGGCGCCTTGACGCTCGCCGCGGCGATGCGTAAAGAGCGCCGCGTTGGCGGAGTAGCTCAGCTGGTTAGAGCAGCGGAATCATAATCCGCGTGTCGGGGGTTCAAGTCCCTCCTCCGCTACCAACGCTTCCCAAGGGTCAGGGGTGGATGTAGGCGTAGCCCTGCTGTTGCAGATGGGCCACTTCGGCGACTCCGCTCGGAACCACGTCGGCCTCGGTCGCGCCGTAGAGATCGGTGACGCCGATGCCCCGGGCCTTCAGGGTGTTGCCGCAGACCAGGAAGCGGACGCCGTCGGCCCGCAGCGCGTCGATCCGGCGGGCGAGTTCGGGATCGTCGTTGGCCTGCAGCAGCAGGTCGAGGCCGCCGCCATTGTCCACTACGACGATCTCCACATGCTCCTTGCCGAGGGCCGCGACATGGTTGCGGAGAAAGCCGAGCAGGTGCGGGAAATAGTCGGGGTCGGTCGAGCCATCATTGTGATAGACGACCTTCTGGTCGGGATACCCCCCCGCGGTGGCAGCGGGGGCGGCACCGGCGAGGCTGACAAGGACCGCGAGGGCGAGGGGTCGGAAGGCAGCGGCGGGCATCGGCAGGCACTCCTCTGGCGGGGAGGGAGCCCGCGGCGTCCCGTCCCGTGGATTGCACACGACATACGGCCGCCAGCCGGCGCGTCAACGGCCGCGTCCGCGGCAGGCGGCAACGAGCCTAGGCGGCAAGCACCCGGCCGATATGGTCGCCGAGCCGCAACGCCAACTGGACGATCGTGTAGGTCGGCTTGGTGTAGCCTGCGCTGGAGAAGACGCTCGAGCCGCCGACATATAGGTTGGAGAGGCCGAAGATCCGGCAGTTGAGATCGACCACGCCCGTTGCCGGGCTGGTGCACATGCGGGTCGTTCCCATGTGATGCCGCCCGCCGATCGAGCCATAGCGACCTCCCGGATGCGGGAACTCGATCGGATCGTCGAGGACCCAGTCACGCAGCCGCATCCGCCCGATGTTCTGCTCGGCGACGTGCTGGCCGAAGGCGGCGATGCCGGTGCGGATCGTCTCATAGTCGATCGCGGAAAGCTGCCAGTCGAGCTTGACGCGGCGAAGCCCGAAGCTGTCGGTCTCGTCCGCGAGGGAGACGCGGCTGTCGGCGTTAGGAGCCTGGGCGATCGAGATCGCGACACGGGCCGACGGATGGGACGCGGGGTCGCGGGCAATCGAATATTCCTCCAGCCCGCCCCAGGCGCAACTCAGCGGGTGGCTGCGGAGGCTCGCGACGAGGTCCATGATCGCCGGCGTCATGCAGCCCGCAGTGCGGCCGAGCGCGTGGAAGATGTCGGCCGGTGCGCGCCGGGCCGACGGCTCGACGAACACGGCGAAGTTCGAGACCTGCCGCTCGGCAAGGAACACCGGATCGGCGGCAAAGACCTGCTGCTCTGGCGGCATCGGATCGACCAGCAGCATGTCGGCGGCGAACGCGGTCGGATGCTCCGCAAAGTAGCGGCCGACGAGATCGTTGCCGTTGCCGATGCCGGCCGGCAGCTGGCTGTTGAAATTCAGCAGCATCCGCGCATTCTCGATCCCGCCGAGACAGAGCGCAAAGACACGCGCCCGCACGGCAAAGCCAGGGTCGTCGGCGTTGTAGGACCTGAAGACGGCCGTCTCGACACCGCCGAGGCCCGCGTCGAGACGGATGTCGACGAGGTTGGCATTGAGGGCGAGGAGGATGTTCGGCGCGGCCACGATCGCGTCGCGGAATCGCTCGCCGAAGCGGGTCGGCGGACTGTAGCGCCAGTCGACGTGGCGGAAACGCCGCTCGGTCTGGATGATCGGGATGTCGGGGATGAGTCCCGGCCCCTCGAGCTCGAGGATCGAATCGGTCTCCGCGCTGTATGGCGCGAGTTCGGCGCGGTCGATCGGCCAGCGGGTGAGCGGTTCGACGGAGCTGCCGGCGAAGTCGTACCCCTCCAGCGGGCGGCACTTGCCGTCCCAGTGGCCGGAGGTGCCCCCGAAATAGCGCAGGCGGCATTCGTCGAGCGCCAGATAGGGCTGACCGACGGACTCGCCGGTATAGAAATCCTGGGAGCCGCTGTCGTAGTCGAACCCCCCGGCCTCCATCAGCGCCACGTCGAGGCCCTGGGCCGCCAGACGCAGGGCGAGCGTGATACCAGCGGGCCCAGCGCCGATCACGCAGGCATCGAAGACCCGGTGGAACGCGGCACGGTCGCCGCCTCCCGCATCAGCCAGCACGGCACACCTTTGCCTGACCGGCGGCCACGCGGACAAACCTCCTGAATTGAGGAGGCAGAATCGCTGTGGATCCGTTGATGATCGGGTTCAACCGTCAGTTCCGCGAATATGCAGGTTCGATGACGGCCACTGCTAATCCAGCGTAGCCGACGACGCAAGATTGGGTAAATTCACGACTTCGGATGTGCAGTCGCGCAATCGATCGATCGCAATGCGAGTGCCTCTACGCTCATGCCGAAAAATCTGCCGCTGCGGCCGCCTCCCGCCGCGTCGGGTTCCGGGGCGCCGGCGCCCCGGCCCTTGCCGGGTCGTACCTTCATCCCCCCTGGGTCGCGGCCGCCGCGCCGTTGACCTTGGTTCGTCCGGCAGTCTAGGTCGGAAAGGGCGCATGGCAGGGGAAAGCGGGCATGGCGGAGATGGCGGGCCTTCAGGTGGCGGACGAGCTTCTGCGCTTCGTCGAGGACGAGGCGATCCCCGGCACGGGACTAAACGCCGAGACCTTCTGGACCGACTTCGCCGCCATCGTCGCCGACCTCGGCCCCCGCAACCGCGCGCTGCTGGCGGAGCGGGACCGGCTGCAGGCAGAGATCGACGCCTGGCACCGCGACCACCCGCTGCCGTTCGACCCTGACACCTACGCCGCTTTCCTGCGGGACATCGGATACCTGCTGCCCGAAGGCCCGGACTTCACGATCGACACTGAGAACGTTGATGCGGAGATCGCGCGCATCTCGGGGCCGCAGCTCGTGGTCCCGGTGATGAACGCGCGCTACGCGCTCAATGCCGCGAATGCGCGCTGGGGCTCGCTCTATGACGCGCTCTACGGCACCGACGCGATCCCGGAAACGGAGGGGCGGCAGCGGGCAGGCCGCTACAACCCGGCGCGCGGGGCGGCGGTGATCGCCTGGGTGCGCGGCTTCCTCGACGAGGTGGCGCCGCTGGAGGGCGCGAGCTGGGCCTCCGCTCGCGCCTTTGCGGTGATCGCCCGGACGCTGGAGGTGACGCTCGCGGACGGCTCGCAGACCGGGCTCGCGGACCCGGCGCAGTTCGCCGGCTACCTCGGCGACGCCGACATGCCGAGGCAGTTCCTGCTGAAGAACCACGGGCTGCACATCGAGATCCTGATCGACGACAGCACGACGATCGGCGAGTCCGATCCGGCGAACATCTCGGACGTCTGGCTCGAGGCGGCGCTGACCGCGATCATGGACTGCGAGGATTCGATTGCCGCCGTCGACGCGGCCGACAAGGTCGTCGTCTATCGCAACTGGCTCGGCCTGATGAAGGGCGACCTGACGGAGGAGGTCGAGAAGGGCGAGCGGCGGTTCACCCGGCGCCTCAACCCCGACCTCGCCTATTTCGCGCCTGACGGCAGCCCGCTCACGTTGCGCTGCCGGGCGCTTATGCTGGTGCGCAACGTCGGCCACCTGATGACGACGCCCGCGATCCTCGGACCCGACGGCAACGAGGTGCCGGAGGGGATCATGGACGCCATGGTGACCGGCCTCATCGCGCTCCACGATGTCGGGCCGCAGGGGCGGCGGGCGAACTCACCCGCCGGGTCGGTCTATGTGGTGAAGCCGAAGATGCACGGCCCGGAGGAAGTGGCCTTCGCCGACACGCTCTATGGCCGGGTCGAGACGGCGCTCGGCCTCGCCGCGGGGACGATCAAGCTCGGCATCATGGACGAGGAGCGCCGGACCACGGTCAACCTCAAGGAATGTATCCGG
>JBGALW010000201.1:0-6529 GCA_044223585.1 Amaricoccus sp. | reverse complement strand
GAAGTCCCTGGCCTCGGCGGCCGCGCGCATGTTGGCGGCGGCCGCCGCGATGGCCGAAGATGCGAACCCGGCGGTGATCTTCGACCTCGGCGGCAAGTTCGACCGGTCGTTCAACCAGGCCTCGTACGAGGGCGCCGAGCGGTTCAAGGCCGAGACCGGCATCGGCTACGAGGAGTTCGAGCTGCAGAACGACTCGCAGCGCGAGCAGGCGCTGCGGCGGTTCGCCGAGCGCGGCTACAACCCGGTCGTCGTCGCCGGCTTCTCCTACGAGTCGGCGATGAAGACGGTGGCGGCGGAATATCCCGAAACCGACTTCGCGATCGTCGATGCGGTCGTCGACCTGCCGAACGTGCGCTCGATCGTGTTCTCCGAGCAGGAGGGCAGCTATCTCGTCGGCATGCTGGCGGCGATGAAGTCGGAGACCGGCAAGGTCGGGTTCGTCGGCGGCATGGACATTCCGCTGATCCGCAAGTTCGCCTGCGGCTACGTGCAGGGCGTCAAGGCGGTGAACCCCGACGCCGAGGTGTTCCAGGCGATGACCGGCACCACCGGCGCGGCCTGGAACGATCCGGTCAAGGGCGGCGAGCTTGCCAAGAGCCAGATGGACCGCGGGGCCGACGTAATTTACCACGCCGCCGGCGGCACCGGGATCGGCGTGCTGCAGGCCGCCGCGGACGCCGGGAAGTACGGGATCGGCGTCGACTCGAACCAGGATCACCTCCACCCCGGCCACGTCCTGACCTCGATGCTGAAGCGTGTCGACAATGCGACCTATGGCGCGATGATGGACGTGCAGAACGGCAAGTGGACCTCCGGCATCTACGTGATGGGGCTGAAGGAGGATGGCGTCGGCTACTCGCTCGACGAGAACAACGAGGCCCTGATCACGCCGGAGATGCGGGCCGCGGTCGACGAGGCGCGGGCGAAGATCATCTCGGGCGACATCACGGTGCATGACTACATGTCCGACGACAGCTGCCCCGCCTCCTGAACCCGATGGACGGCCCGGTGCATCCCGACGGCCGCGGCGAGGGTGAGCCCCTTGCCATCGAACTCGTCGGGATCTCCAAGAGCTTCGGGCCGGTGCAGGCCAATCGCGACATCCACCTGAAGGTGGCGCGCGGCACGATCCACGGGATCGTCGGCGAGAATGGCGCGGGCAAGTCGACGCTGATGTCGATCCTCTACGGCTTCTACAACGCCGACGCGGGCGAGATCCGGATCGGCGGGCGGCCGGTGGCGATCCCCGACAGCCAGGCCGCGATCACCGCGGGCATCGGCATGGTCCACCAGCACTTCATGCTGGTGGAGCCGTTCACCGTGCTGGAGAACATCGTGCTCGGCGCCGAGGAAGGGCCGCTGCTGCGCCCCTCGCTCGCCAGGGCGCGGGCCGAGTTGAAGCGGCTGGAGGAGGAGTACGAGCTGGAGGTGGACCCGGACGCCGTGGTAGGCGACCTCTCGGTCGGGCTGCAGCAGCGGGTCGAGATCCTGAAGGCGCTCTACCGCAGGTGCGACATCCTGATCCTCGACGAACCGACCGGCGTGCTGACCCCCGCCGAGGCGGACCACCTGTTCCGCATCCTCCGCCACCTGAAGGAGGAGGGGAAGACCATCCTCCTCATCACCCACAAGCTGCGCGAGATCATGGCGGTGACGGACGACGTCAGCGTGATGCGGCGCGGAGAGATGGTGCGGACGCTCGCGACCGCGGAGACGAGCCCGGCGGAGATTGCCGAGCTGATGGTCGGGCGGCGGGTGCTGCTCCGCGTCGAGAAGGCGCCGGCAACCCCTGGCCCGGTGGTGCTGTCGATGGAGGGGCTCGACCTTGTCGACGCGCAGGGCGTCGCGCGGCTGAAGTCGGTCTCGCTGGAGCTCCGCGCCGGCGAGATCCTCGGGGTGGCGGGCGTCGCCGGGAATGGCCAGTCCGAGCTGCTGGAGGTGCTGGCCGGCATCCGCCCGGCGACCCGCGGCACGGTCCGGCTGAACGCGCGCCCGCTCGACCTCAGCCGGTCCACCAACGGCGACGACCGGCGCGCCGCCGGCATCGCCCACATTCCGGAGGACAGGCACCGCCTCGGCCTCGTCATGCCGTTCGCCGAGTGGGAGAATTCCTGCCTCGGCTATCAGGGCGAGGAGCGGTTCGAGGGGCCGGCCTTCACGCTCGACCGCACGGCGATCCGCGACCTGGCGCGCGCCTCGATCGAGCGGTTCGACATCCGGCCGCCGTCCTGCGACCTCAAGACCGCCAACTTCTCCGGCGGCAACCAGCAGAAGATCGTCATCGCGCGCGAGATGGAGCGCGACCCGGACGTCCTGCTGGTCGGCCAGCCGACGCGGGGCGTCGATATCGGCGCAATCGAGTTCATCCACCAGCAGATCGTCGCGCTGCGCGACCGCGGCAAGGCGATCCTGCTGGTCTCGGTCGAGCTCGACGAGATCCAGGCGCTCAGCGACCGGATCATCGTGATGTTCGACGGCCGCATTTCCGGCGAGCGGCTGGCGGCCGAAACCGACGAGCGCGAGCTCGGGCTGCTGATGGCCGGCATCGACCCGGAGGCGAAGGCGGCATGAGCGGCGTGGTGCGATCCGCCGCACGGGGTCGGCGGCGATGAACTCCGCCCTTCCGCGCTGGGCCGACCTTGTCCTCATCCCCGCCCTCAACCTCATCCTTGCCTTCCTGATCGCCGGCCTCGTCGTGCTCTTCATCGGCGAGAACCCGGTTCAGGCGATGCGCCTGCTGCTGGTGGGCGCTCTCGGATCGAGCTACGGCATCGGCTTCACGCTCTACTACGCCACCACCTTCGTCTTTACCGGCCTGTCGGTCGCCATCGCCTACCATGCCGGGCTCTTCAACATCGGCAGCGAGGGGCAGGCGGCGCTCGGGGGGATCGGCGTGACGCTGGTCTGCCTCGCGGTGCCGTGGCCGCACTGGACGCTGGCGCTGCCCGCGGCGATCATCGGCGGCGGGCTGTTCGGCGCGGCCTGGGCCTTCATCCCGGGCTATCTGCAGGCCAAGCGCGGCAGCCACGTCGTGATCACCACGATCATGTTCAACTTCATCGCCTCGGCGCTGGTCGTCTACCTGCTGGTGAACGTCCTGAAGGTGCCGGGGTCGATGGCGCCTGAGACGCGGAACTTCGCGCCGGGCACCTTCCTGCCGGCGATGCACGAGATCCTCGGCGCCGTCGGCATCAAGGTGTCCAAGACGCCGATGAACCTGACCTCCTTCCTTGCGCTGGCCGCGGCCTTCCTGACCTGGGTGCTGATCTGGCGCACCCGGCTCGGCTACGAGATGCGGGCGTTCGGCCACTCGGAGTCGGCAGCGGTCTATGCGGGCATCGACCCGGTCAGGATCACCATCATCACCATGCTGATCTCCGGCGCCATGGCCGGCATGATGGCGCTGAACGTGGTCATGGGCTTCCAGCACCGGCTGGTGCTCGACTATGTCGGCGGCGCCGGCTTTGTCGGCATCGCCGTGTCGCTGATGGGCCGGTCGCACCCCGTCGGCGTGGTGCTGGCGTCGATCCTCTTCGGCATTCTCTACCAGGGGGGCGCGGAGCTTGCCTTCGACATGCCGGCGATCAGCCGCGAGATGATCGTCGTGATCCAGGCGCTGGTCATCCTCTTCACCGGCGCGCTGCAGAACCTCGTCCGGGTGCCGGTCGAGCGGCTGTTCCTGCGGGCACGGGGAACCTGATGGATCTGGAGACGATCCTGCAGCTGGCCGGGTCGAGCCTTCGGCTGTCGACGCCGCTGCTGCTCGCCTGCCTTGCCGGGCTGTTCTCGGAGCGCGCCGGGATCTTCGACATCGGGCTCGAAGGCAAGATGCTGGCCGCGGCGTTTGCCGCGGGCGCCTTTGCCGCGGTGTCCGGATCCGCGTGGGTCGGGCTCCTCTGCGGGATCGGCGCCTCGCTGCTCCTCGCCGCGCTGCACGGCCTTGCCTCGATCACGCTGAAGGGCAACCAGCTGATCTCCGGCGTCGCGATCAACTTCCTCGCCTCGGGCATGACGGCGCTGATCGGGCAGAACTGGTTCAAGATGGGGGGCCAGACGCCGCAACTCGATGCCGGGGCACGCTTCATGCCGATCCAGTGGCCCTTCGTCGATGCGGTCGCGTCGGTGCCGCTGCTCGGCCCGATCTACCGCCAGCTGATTTCGGGCCACAACATCCTTGTCTATGTCGCGCTCCTCGCCGTGCCGGCGACCTGGTGGACGCTCTACCGGACGCGCTTCGGGCTGCGCCTGCGGGCAGTCGGCGAGAACCCCGGCGCGGTGGACACGGCCGGCGTCTCGGTAACGCGGCTCCGTTACAGCGCGGTCATCATCGCCGGCGTATTGTGTGGCATCGCCGGTGCGTACCTTTCCACCGGCATGTCGGCAGGATTCGTGCGGGAAATGACGGCGGGCAAGGGATTCATCGCGCTCGCCGCGCTGATCTTCGCGAAGTGGCGGCCATGGCCGGCGCTCGGCGCCTGCCTTCTGTTCGGGCTGCTCGAGGCTATCGGCATCCGCTATCAGGTCCTGACGATCCCCGGCCTCGGTCCGGTGCCGGTGCAGTTCATGCAGGCCCTGCCCTATATTCTGACGGTCGTCATCCTCGCCGGTTTCGTCGGCAAGGCCATTCCGCCCAAGGCAGGCGGCCGACCCTACGTCAAGGAGCGATAATGCAGGCTGTGGACATTGTCCGCGCGCGTGCCGGCGCGGAGCCGGTGAAGGTTGCGCTGGTGCTGGGCTCGGGCCTCGGGCACCTCACCGATGCGGTGGAGGGGATCAGCATCGACTATGCCGACCTGCCGGGCTTTCCGCAGGCAGGCGTCTCGGGCCACCGCGGCAGTCTGGTGATCGGCACCCTGGAGGGCACGCGCGTCGCAGTCCTCGGCGGCCGGGCGCACTACTACGAGCATGGCGACGCGGCGGTCATGCGGCCCGCGCTGGAGACGCTGGCGGAGATCGGTGTCGGGACGCTGATCCTGACCAATGCCGCCGGGTCGCTGCGCGGCGACATCGCGCCCGGCGACCTGATGCTGATCTCCGACCACATCAATTTCTCCGGCCGGAACCCCCTGATCGGCGAGCAGGCCGAGGGCCGTTTCGTCAACATGACCAATGCGTACGATCCGGCGCTGTGCGACGCGCTGTCCGCCTCCGCACGGGCCGAAGGCGTCGCGCTCCCCGCCGGTGTCTACGCCTGGTATTCCGGCCCGAGCTTCGAGACCCCGGCCGAGATCCGCGCGCTGCAGCGCCTCGGCGCCGATGCGGTCGGCATGTCCACGGTGCCGGAAGTGATCCTCGCCCGCTTCCTCGGGATGAAGGTCGCGGCCATCTCGACCATCACCAACATGGGCGCGGGCCTCAGCGACGAGGCGATCAGCCACGAGCATACCAAGGCCATGGCGCCGCTCGGCGCCGCAAAGCTGGAGCGCGTGCTGCGCCGTTTCCTCGGGTGCGGCCAGCCGCACTGACCGTTGCCCTGCCGCCCCGGCGCGACTAGACCGTCCGCGAGACGGGAGGGGCTGGACATGACCCAGATCGGCGAGGCGGAGCGCGACCGGGCGGCGGCGTGGTTCACGACGCTGCGGGACCGGATCTGCGCGGCGTTCGAGGCGCTGGAGGATGTCCAGGCGGACGGGCCGTTCGCCGGCCTGCCGGCGGGCCGGTTCGAGCGCACCACCACCCGGCGCGAGGCGGCGGGGGAGCCGGACGCCGGCGGCGGGGTGATGTCCGCAATGCGCGGCGGCCGGGTTTTCGAGAAGGTGGGCGTCAACGTCTCGACGGTCTACGGCCGGCTCGAGGGCCGGGCACAGGCCAGCCTCACCGCACGCAAGGAGATCCCGGGCCTCGCCGAGGACCCGCGATTCTGGGCCAGCGGCATCAGTCTCGTGGCGCACATGCGCTCGCCCCTGACCCCCGCGGTGCACATGAACACGCGGCTGTTCTGGACGCCCTTCGGCTGGTGGTTCGGGGGCGGGGCCGACCTCAACCCGGCGATCGAGGACGCGGCCGACACCGCGACGTTCCACGCGGCGCTGGCGGCGGCCTGCGACGCGCACGATCCGGACTACTATCCACGGTTCAAGGCGTGGGCCGACGACTATTTCCTGATCCGGCACCGTGGCGAGCCGCGCGGGGTCGGCGGGATCTTCTACGACGACCTCTGCACCGGCGACTTCGAGGCGGACTTCGCCTTCACGCGCGCCGTGGGCGACGCGTTCCTCGAGGTCTTTCCCGCGATCACCCGCCGGCATCTCGCGGAGTCGTGGACCGAGGCCGAGCGCGAGATCCAGCTGGTGAAGCGCGGCCGGTACGCCGAGTTCAACCTCGTCTACGACCGCGGCACCCGCTTCGGGCTGGAGACCGGGCACAACCCCGAGGCGGTGCTGATGTCCCTGCCCCCGGTGGCGAAGTGGCCGTGAAATGAGGCTACGGGTGATCTGCCAAAGGTAGCCAGGTGCAACGCCCCGAGGCTATCCCGCGCACGCATCTTGCCGACCTGCCAGTGGCAGGTCGCGCGGGCGCGCGCCCGGAG
>JBGALW010000200.1:0-6650 GCA_044223585.1 Amaricoccus sp. | reverse complement strand
TGCATCACGAGGTGACGCCGGAGAACTACCGCGCGCTGCTGACGCAGCTGTTTCCGGACGGCAAGGGCTTCTGCGTCAACCTGTCGGTGGACACCGGCTCGCTCGACATCCTGCGGCTGTGCCGCGAGCTCGGCGTGCTCTACATCGACACGGTGGTGGAGCCGTGGAAGGGCTTCTATTTCGACCTCAGCCTGCCCGCCTCGGAACGGTCGAACTATGCGCTGCGCGAGGCGGTGCTGGCGGAGACGCGGGCGAATCCCGGCGGCACCACCGCCGTCAGCTGCTGCGGCGCCAATCCCGGCATGGTGTCCTGGCTCCTCAAGGAGGCGCTGCTGCAGCTGGCCGCCGACACCGGCGCGAGTGCGGCGGCGCCGAAGGACCGGGCGGGCTGGGCGCAGCTGATGCAGGGGCTCGGGGTCAAGGGCGTCCACATCGCCGAGCGCGACACGCAGGCCGGGCGCGACGCCAAGCCGCTGAACACCTTCGTCAACACCTGGTCGGTGGACGGCTTCGTCTCGGAAAGCTTCCAGCCGGCCGAACTCGGCTGGGGCACGCACGAGACATGGTTCCCGCCGAACGGCCACCGTCACGAGGGCGGCTGCCGGTCGGCGATCTATCTCGACACGCCGGGGCTGCTGACCAAAGTGCATACCTGGACCCCGGAGGCCGGGGCGCAGTACGGCTTTCTCGTCACCCACAACGAGGCGATCTCGATCGCCGACTACTATACGGTCGGCGAGGGCGACACGCCCGCGTTCCGGCCGACCTGCCACTATGCCTATCATCCCTGCGGGCAGGCCGTCCTGAGCCTGCACGAGATGCTCGGTGCCGGGAAGGTGCAGGAGAGGCAGAAGATCCTCGACGAGAACGAGATCCTCTGGGGCGAGGACTGCCTCGGGGTGCTGCTCTACGGCCATGCGAAGAACGCGCTCTGGTACGGCTCCCGGCTGTCGATCGAGGAGTGCCGCGCGCTGGCGCCGTTCCAGAACGCCACCGGGCTGCAGGTGACGAGCGCGGTGATCGCCGGCATGGCCTGGGCGCTCCGCAACCCCGAAGCCGGGATCGTCGAGGCGGACGAGATGGACCACGCCTTCTGCCTCGGGGTGATGCGGCGCTATCTCGGCCGGATCGAGGCGCACTACACCGACTGGACCCCGATCTCGACCCGCTGGCCGCAGTTTGCCGAGGAGATCGACGAGGACGATCCCTGGCAGTTCAAGAACGTGCTGGCGACCTGACGGACACCGCCTGATCGCGGATCGGCACCGCGCCGGCCTCCCCGCTTGCGGTGACCGGCCCGCGTTGACTCCGCCCCACGGCCGGGCCAAAGGGGGCGCATGCTCGCCTTTCGTTCCATCAGCTTCTCGATCGAGGGAAAACCGCTCTTCGAGGACGCCTCGGCGTTGATCCCCGCCGGGCACAAGGTCGGATTCGTGGGGCGCAACGGCGCCGGCAAGACCACCCTCTTCAAGCTGATCCGGGGCGAGCTGGCGCTCGACGGCGGCGAGATCGAGGTGCCGAAGCGCGCCCGGATCGGCGGTGTGGCGCAGGAGGCGCCGGCGAGCGGCGTCAGCCTGATCGACACCGTGCTCGCCGCCGACACCGAGCGGGCGGCGCTGGTCGCCGAGGCGGAGGTCGCGACCGACGCGCACCGGATCGGCGAGATCCACGCGCGCCTCGCCGACATCGACGCGCATTCGGCCGAGGCGCGGGCGGCGGCGATCCTCGACGGCCTCGGCTTCGACGCGGCCGCGCAGGCGCGGGCCTGCGCCGAGTTCTCCGGCGGCTGGCGGATGCGGGTGGCGCTCGCCGCGGTGCTGTTCGCCCGGCCCGACGTGCTGCTGCTCGACGAGCCGACCAACTATCTCGACCTCGAAGGGACGATCTGGCTGGAGAGCTTCCTGGCGCGGTACCCGCACACCGTTCTCGTCATCAGCCACGACCGCGACCTGCTGAACCGCTCCGTCGGTGCGATCCTGCACCTGGAGCGGCGCAAGCTGACGCTCTATCAGGGCCCGTACGACACCTTCGAGGACACCCGCCGCGCGCGGCTGGAGCAGCTCGTCTCGGAGAAGAAGAAGCAGGACGCGGCGCGGGCGCACATGCAGGCCTTCGTCGACCGCTTCCGCGCCAAGGCGTCGAAGGCGCGGCAGGCGCAGAGCCGTATCAAGGCGCTGGAGCGGATGAAGCCGATCGCGGCGATCGTCGAGGACAGCGTTGCCGCCTTCGACTTCCCGACGCCCGAGACCCTGTCGCCGCCGATCATCCGGCTGGAGGACGTGACGATCGGCTATGACGGCCGACCGGTGCTGCGCCACCTCGACCTCCGCATCGACCAGGACGACCGGATCGCACTGCTCGGCCAGAACGGCCAGGGCAAGTCGACGCTTGCCAAGCTTCTGTCCGACCGGCTGGTGCCGATGGCCGGGCGCAAGCTGGCCTCGTCCAAGCTCCGGGTCGGCTTCTTCGCCCAGCACCAGGTGGACGAACTGGAGCTGGACGAGACGCCGCTGCAGCACCTGCAGCGCCTGCGGCCCGACGAGGCGCCGGCGAAGCTGCGCGGCCGGCTCGCGGCGGGCGGCATCGGCGCAGACATCGCGATGACCGAGGTCGGTCGGCTGTCGGGCGGGCAGAAGAGCCGGCTCAGCCTGCTCATCGCCACGCTCGACGCGCCGCACCTCATCATCCTCGACGAGCCGACCAACCATCTCGACATCGAGAGCCGGGACGCGCTGGTCGAGGCGCTGACCGCCTATGGCGGCGCGGTGATCCTCGTCAGCCACGACCCGCATCTGGTGGAGCTTGTTGCCGACCGGCTGTGGCTGGTGAAGGACGGCGTGGTGAAGCCGTTCGACGACGACATGGACGCCTATCGCCGGCTGCTGCTCTCCGAGCGCGGCGGCGCGCCGGCCAAGCCGAAGGAGACGCGGGACGCCGAGGACCGGCGCCCGCGGCCTCCCCGCTCCGACATCGCACCCTTGAAAGCCGAGGTCGCTCGCTG
Organism: Amaricoccus sp.; assembly: GCA_044223585.1. GTDB lineage: Bacteria > Pseudomonadota > Alphaproteobacteria > Rhodobacterales > Rhodobacteraceae > Amaricoccus. Next base: position 3,649 of record JBGALW010000200.1, on the reverse strand, counting down.
CGAGGCGCGGGTCGCCAGGCTGACGGAGATGCAGCAGACGATCGACTCGCGGCTCGCCAACCCGCTGCTCTATTCCCGCGGCGATACCGAGGAACTGACGCTGCTGCAGAAGAAGCGTGCGGAGGTCGAGGACGGGCTGGCCCGGGCCGAGGCGCTGTGGATGGCCGCGCTGGAACGGCTGGAAGCTGCGGGGTCGTGAGGGAAAGGATTGCCCGGCTTCAGGCGACCGGCTCGGTCAGGATCACTTCGTCCCCGTCCCGGATCGCGGTGTAGAAGCAGGATGGCCGGTTGGTGTGGCAGGCCGGGCCGGTCTGGTCGACGATCAGCAGCAGGCAGTCACGGTCGCAGTCGAGGCGCAGCTCCAGAAGGCGCTGGATGTGGCCGGAGGTCTCGCCCTTGCGCCAGAGCGCGGCGCGGGAGCGCGACCAGTAGGTGACGGTGCCGGTCCGCAGCGTCTCGCCGAGGCTCTCGGCATTCATCCAGGCGAGCATCAGCACTTCGCCGCCCGGCGCCTGGGCGATGGCCGGGATCAGGCCGCGGTCGTCGAACTTGAGGCTGGCGATGTCGAAGGGCATGAAGGCGGGCCTTTTCCGGCAGGACTGGATGGCTATGTATGGAACACGGGCACGCGGGGAAAGGGCTGCCGGTGATGGCTGACGACACGGACCTGATGCAGCTCTATTCCGGGCGGATCCTCGCGCTCGCCGCCGCGATCCCGCACACCGGCCGCCTGCCGGCACCGGACGGCAGTGCCAGCCGGCGATCGCCGCTGTGCGGGTCCATCGTGACGGTGGACGTGACGCTGGCGGAGGGCCGGATTGCCGCGTTCGGTCAGGATGTTAGGGCCTGCGCGCTGGGGCAGGCCTCGGCCAGCGTCCTCGGCGCGCATGTCATCGGCCTCGGCCGGGACGATCTGGCACAGGTGCGGGATGCGCTGGAGGCGATGCTGAAGCGCGGGGGCGCGGCGCCGGCAGGCGACTTCGCGGACCTTGAGGTGCTGGCCGCGGCGCGCGACTACCGCAACCGGCACGCGTCCATCCTTCTGGCGTGGGACGCGACGCTGGCGGCGATAGAGGCCGCGGAAGGCTGAAGCTGGAGATCGAGCGGCAAGGCCCTGAAACGCCTTGGTTTATTCCGGCTGGAATCGGGCTGGAATGCGGCTGGAATCCGGCTTGCAACTTCCGGACAAATTGAACGGTTCCGTTAGGAGTCCGGAAGGGTTCTGCGGGCCGAAAAGGATCGCCGCAACCCTTCGCGGGCTGCGGCGACCAGGAAACGGTGCGGCAGACAGGCAGGTCAGGCGGACAGGCAGCATCCGCAGCAGCACGCACCGAAAGGGGAGATCGGGCCGCCCCATCGGGGCAGCCCGTGAAACAGCGAAACGTCAGGCAAAGACCGGCAGGTACAGCGCGGCGACGATCGTCACGCAGACACCGGCGAGCCCCAGCACGTCGGACGCAAGGGCGCGGGGGCCGTTCGCGAGAAGGCGGTGGGAGCGAAAGCTGCGAGCGAAGTCAGGCATCGTGTTCCCTTTCCGATCCGTTTTGTTCTATTAAAGTTCTCACGATTCGGACCAGTCAGTCAACGATTTTCGTGAACGGAAGCGGAACATCGGCCCCTAGCCGATGCCGAGCAGCTGCACCGCCTTGTCGCGCTCCATCAGGTAGAGCAGCGTCCGCATCGCCTGGCCGCGCGGACCCGCGAGGTCGGGGTCGGTCGCGACGAGCATCCGGGCGTCGTCCTGCGCCACCCGCATCAGCTCGCCCTGCGTCTCAAGGTCGGCGATGCGGAAGCGCGGCAGCCCGGACTGGGCGAGGCCGATCAGGTCTCCCGCCCCGCGCAGCGCCAGATCCTCCTCGGCGATGCGGAAGCCGTCCTCGGTCGCCCGCATGATCTCCAGCCGTGCCCGCGCCGTCTCGCCGAGCGGCGTGTCGTAGAGCAGCAGGCAGGTGGAGCGCCCGGTGCCGCGCCCCACCCGGCCGCGCAGCTGGTGGAGCTGCGCAAGGCCGAAGGACTGCGCCCCCTCGATCACCATGATCGTCGCCTCGGGGACGTTCACCCCGACCTCGATCACCGTCGTCGCGACGAGAAGCCGGGTGCGGCCCGCGGCGAAGTCGGCCATGGCCGCGTCCTTCTGCACCGGGGGCATCTGGCCGTGCACGAGGCCGATCTCGACCCCGCCGAGCGCGAGGCGGAGGCTCGCGAACCGCTCCTCGGCCGCGGTCATCTCGGCGGTCTCGCTCTCGCCGACCAGCGGGCAGACCCAGTAGGCCTGCCGTCCCTCGGCGAGCGCCCGGCGCAGGTGGTCGACGACCTCGTCGACGCGGCCGGCGGAGACGAGTGCGGTCTCCACCGGCTGCCGGCCCGCCGGCTTCTCGTCGAGGATCGAGAGATCCATGTCGCCGTACTGCGCCAGCGTCAGGCTGCGCGGGATCGGCGTCGCGGTCATCACCAGGATGTCGGCCCGCTCGCCCTTCTCGGCCAGTTCCAGCCGCTGCAGCACGCCGAAGCGGTGCTGCTCGTCCACCACGGCGAGGCGCAGGTCGCGGAATGACACATCCTTCTGGAACAGCGCGTGCGTGCCGACGAGGAGCGCGATCTCGCCGGCCGCCAGCGCCGCCAGCCGGGCGCGACGCTCCGCCCCGCGATCCCGGCCGGTCAGAATCTCCAGCCGCACCCCGGCAGCATCGGCCAGCGGCTGGAGCGAGAGGAAATGCTGGCGGGCGAGGATCTCGGTCGGTGCCATCATTGCCGCCTGCCCGCCCGCCTCGACCGCTGCCAGCATGGCGAGGAGCGCGACCAGCGTCTTGCCGGCGCCGACGTCCCCCTGCAGCAGCCGGTTCATCCGGAGGTCGGATTCCATGTCGCCGGTGATCTCGGCCACGCAGCGCACCTGGGCGCCGGTCGGCGCATAGGGCAGCGCCGCCAGCACCCGCTCGCGCAGCCGCCCGTCGCCGCGGGTGGCAAAGCCCTTGGCCCGCTTCATCTTCGCGCGGGCGATCGCGAGGGTCATCTGGTGGGCGAGCAGCTCGTCATAGGCGAGCCGCTCGCGCGCCGGCGTCGTCGGCGCGAGGTCGTGGCGGGTGAGCGGGGCATGGGCCGCCTCCAGCGCCTCGCGCCAGCCGGGCCAGTTGCGGGCGCGCCGGACGCTCGGCTCGATCCATTCGGCGAGCTTCGGCGCCCGCTCCAGCGCGGCGCGCACGGCGCGGGTCATCACCTTGAGGTGCAGCCCTTCGGTCAGCGGATAGACCGGCTCGAAATCCGGCAGGCCCGCCAGCTCCTCGGGGCGCAGCACGTGGTCCGGATGCACCATCTGCGCGATGCCGTCGTAGAGCTCGACCCGGCCGGAGACGACGCGGCGCTGGCCGGCGGGAAAGGTCTTCTGCAGCCAGTCGATGTGCGGGCGGAAGAACACCAGCTGGAACTCAGTCAGCGCGTCGCGGACATGGATGCGATAGGGGCGGGTCCGGGTGGCGCCGGGATGGTGCAGCCCGATCTGCACCTCGACCGTCACGACGTCCGGCAGCTGCGCCTCGCGGATCGACCCGCGCAGGTGCCGGTCGATGCCGCCGGTCGGCAGGGTCAGCGCCAGCGCCGCAGGGGTCTCGATCCCCAGCCGCCCGAGCGCCTTGGCGGTCTTCGGGCCCAC
>JBGALW010000199.1:0-6663 GCA_044223585.1 Amaricoccus sp. | reverse complement strand
GCTCCGGCGGCTCCGCCTGGGGCGTCACCAGCGGCAGGATTGCCGCCAGCAGGCCGGCCGCAGACGGCGCGGCCTCGGCGACCGGCGCCGGGTCCGCCGAAGGCTCGTCCAGTCGCGGCGTCGGCTCCGTCGGCGCGACCGAGGTGATCGTCAGCGGCTCGGCCACTGGCATCTCGGGCGCCGGAGCCTCGGAGGCCGACACCTCGGGCTCGCGCGGCGAGGACGACGCGGCGCTCCCCGGCACGAAAGGCGGCGCGGCGGACGGCAGCGCCGCAGCCGGGGGAGCGAGGGGCGGCGCGGCTGCCGCCTCGACCACGGGGCCGGCACGGTCCGGCGCCGGCACAACCGGGACGGGCTCGCGGGACGAGGCGGCGTCCGGCTCCGTCACCGCCGGCGCCGTGATCGCCGGCCTCGCCGACGTCTTGACGGCAGGGGTGGAGCGCAGGGACGGCAGCGCCATGATCAGCGTTGCCGCCGCGACCGACCCCACAAGACCGAGCGCGAACGGCTTCAGGATTCGGATGCGGGAGGGCTCCTCCGCCGCAACGGCTCCGGCCGGCGCATCGACCGATGGCGCGGGCCCGGTCGGCACCGGCCGCACGGCGCGCAGTACCGGACGGTCGGGGGCGATCCCGGCCGACCGATCCGACAACACGGGCTTCGCGTCGGCGTGTGCGGCAGGTCGCTGCGCGGCCGCGCGGTCGGGGTCGGTGGGGGCGAGGCTCAGCGGCAGCGGGCGTGCCGGAACCGGACGGGCGGGCGCCGCCTTCCGGTTGGCAAGGGCGACCGCGCGGCGTTCCCGCGCCTCGGCCAGACGGCGTTCCAGCGCGACGGGGTCAAACGGATCGAACGGCGCGCGCGCGCCTTCCGCCCCCGACGGCTCGGGCGCCGACTCGTCGAACGCCGCTTCCGCGGGGCCGAAACCGGCCTTTGCGCCTGTCGTGGTCGCTGTCACATCCCCTCCCCGGCGTCCCGTCCGCCCCCCGGCACAAAGGACACCTCGCCTCGTGCAATGCATACACAAAATTAACCATGGGCGCCAGCCGGCGCGCGGCCGATCGGCGGAGGCCCTCTCATCACGATCGGGTCAGCCACCAGCATCCGTCTGGGAAACAAGGACATTGCGGCTGCCGCGCACCTTCGCGGGCATGCTGCCCGAGGTCAGCAGCAGGCAGGCGCACCGCCAGTCTGCTTGTGCTGCACTGCGGGCCTTGCTAACCCGGCCGCGGGGACGCGGAGGCAGGGAAGATGGCCGGTACGAGGGCGGCGGATCGCGATAGGGCGCGCACGGTCGGGCCGATCCGCGGCCTCTGGCCGTTCGTGCGGCCCTACACGCCACTATATATTGGGGCCGGAATCGCCCTGACGATCACCGCCGGCCTCTCCCTCAGCCTGCCGCTGGCGGTGCGCCGCGTGGTCGACGGGTTCTTCGACCAGCGGATGGGTCAGGTCGACCTCTACTTTGCGGCGGCCCTCGTCATTGCAGCGGCACTCGCCGTCGGCACGGGCGTGCGCTTCTACCTGATCAGCCGGCTCGGCGAACGGGTGGTGACCGACCTGCGCAAGGCGATCTACGGCCGGGTCATCGGCATGAGCCCGGCGTTCTTCGAGCGGATCATGACCGGCGAGGTGCTGTCGCGGCTGACGACCGACACCGCCCTTGTCCAGTGGGTGGTTGGGTCGCAGGTCTCCGTCGCGCTCCGCAATCTGCTGACGTTGTTCGGAGGTCTGGCGCTGCTGTTCTGGACCAGCCCGAAGCTGACGCTGCTGGTCCTCGTCGGGGTGCCGCTCGTCCTGGTGCCGATCCTGACGCTCGGACGCCGGGTGCGGACGCTGTCACGGGCGAGCCAGGACCGGATCGCCGATGCGAGCGCCGGCGCCTCCGAGAGCCTGCTGGCCGCGCAGACCGTGCAGGCCTACACCCACGAGGCGGCGAGCCGCGCCGCCTTCGCGGCGCTCGCGGAAGGCGCCTACACGACGGCGATGCGCCGGATCGGCACCCGTGCGCTGCTGACCGCCATTGTGATCTTCCTCGTCTTCTCGTCGATCGTGGTGGTGCTCTGGGTCGGGGCGCATGACGTGCGGCAGGGCGAGATGACGCCGGGCGCGCTGGTGCAGTTCGTGATCTATGCGGTGATGGTCGCCGGCTCGACCGCGGCGCTGTCGGAAGTGTGGGGAGAACTCCTGCGGGCGGCCGGCGCCACCGAGCGGATGGTCGAACTGCTGACGCTGAAGGACGCGGTGGCCGACCCGGGGCACCCCGTCGCGATATCCGCACCCGCCCGCGGGGCGATCACCTTCGAGGGCGTGACCTTCCACTATCCGGCGCGGCCGGAAATCCCCGCGCTGAACGGGGTCGACCTCCGCATTGCGCCGGGCGAGACGGTGGCGCTCGTCGGGCCGTCGGGCGCCGGCAAGAGCACCACCTTCCAGCTGCTGCTGCGCTTCTTCGACGCGACCGAGGGGCGGGTCATGCTGGACGGCACAGATGTGCGCGACCTCGCCCTCACCGACCTCCGCCACCAGTTCGCCCTCGTCCCGCAGGAGCCGGTGATCTTCGCCGCGACGGCGCGGGAGAACATCCGCTTCGGGCGCCCAGAGGCCAGCGACGCCGAGGTCGAGGCGGCGGCAAAGGCGGCGGCCGCGCACGAGTTCATCAGCAGGATGCCGCAGGGCTACGACACCTGGGTCGGCGAGCGCGGGGTGATGCTGTCGGGCGGCCAGAAACAGCGGCTCGCCATCGCGCGCGCGATCCTGCGCGACGCCCCGGTCCTGCTGCTCGACGAGGCGACCTCGGCGCTCGACGCCGAAAGCGAACGGCTGGTGCAGCAGGCGGTCGACCGGATGGCGGAGGGGCGGACGACCCTCATCATCGCGCATCGGCTGGCGACCGTGAAGCGCGCCGACCGGATCGTGGTGTTCGAGGACGGCCGCATCGTCGCCGAGGGCACCCACGGCGCGCTGGTGACCGAGGGCGGCCTTTACGCCCGCCTGGCCCGGCTCCAATTCACGGACGGCGCGGCCTGACGGCGGGAAACCTGCATCGCTGGCGCGCCGGTCAGGCGAACTTCTCGACTTCAGTCTCGATGGCGCCGACGATCGACCTCAGCAGCGCCGGGTCGTCGCACTCGCCCATGATCCGCACAAGCGGCTCGGTGCCGGACTTGCGGATGACGAGGCGGCCGCGGCTGCCCATGCGGGTCTCGCCCTCCGCGATAACGGCGCGGACGCTGGCCGCGTCGAGCGGCGTCGCGCCCTTCCGGTAGCGGACGTTGGTGAGGACCTGCGGCAGCGGCTCGAAGACCTGCGCGAGTTCGCTGGCCGGGCGGCCGGTTTCCACCATGGCCGAGAGAAATTGCAATGCGGCAATGAGGCCGTCGCCGGTGGTGACGTGGTCGGTCATGACGATATGCCCCGACTGTTCGCCGCCGAGATTGTAGCCCCCGGCGCGCATCGCCTCGACGACGTAGCGGTCACCGACGGCGGTGCGCAGCAGGTGGAGGCCACGGCCCTCCAGATGCCGCTCAAGACCGAGGTTCGACATGACCGTTGCAACGAGGGTCCGCCTGGCGAGCCGGCCCTCCGCCGCCCAGCGGTCGGCGATCAGCGCCATGATCTGGTCGCCGTCGGCGACCTCGCCCTTCTCGTCGATGATCATCACCCGGTCCGCGTCGCCGTCGAGGCTGATGCCGAGGTCGGCGCCATGCGCGACGACCGCCTCGGCCGCGGCCGCGGGGTGGGTCGAGCCGCAGCCGCGGTTGATGTTGAAGCCGTCGGGGTGGACGCCGATCGACACCACCTCGGCGCCGAGTTCCCAGAGGACCTCCGGCGCGGTCCGATAGGCCGCGCCGTTCGCGCAGTCGACCACGACCTTCAGGCCGTCGAGGCGCTGGCCGCGGGGAAAGCTCGTCTTGGCGAATTCCATGTAGCGGCCGCGGCCGTCGTCGATCCGGGTGGCCCGCCCGATCGCCGACGGCTGTGCGAGCGCGGGGTCCGCCTCGAGCAGCGCCTCGATCGCCTCCTCGGCGGCGTCCGACAGCTTGAAGCCGTCGGGGCCGAAGAACTTGATGCCGTTGTCCTGGTAGGGGTTGTGCGAGGCCGAGATCATCACCCCGAGGTCGGCGCGCATGGACCGCGCGAGGAAGCCGACCGCCGGGGTCGGGACCGGGCCGACCAGAAAGACATTCATCCCGACCGAGGTGAACCCGGCGGTCATCGCGTTCTCCAGCATGTAGCCGGAGCGGCGGGTATCCTTGCCGATCACCACCCGGTGCCCGTGGTCGCCGGTGGTGAAATAGCGTCCCGCCGCCTGCCCGAGCCTGAGGGCGATCTCTGCCGTCATCGGCGCGTCGTTCGCCTGCCCGCGCACGCCGTCGGTCCCGAAGAGCTTTCTTGCCATGCCTCGTTACTCCCCGCCCGCGTTCAGCGCCGCCCAGAGGAGGACGGCCTGCCGGGTCTCCTTCACGTCATGCACGCGTAGCACCTGCGCGCCCTGCCGCAAAGCCTCCCGCGCGACGGCGATCGATCCGGGCGCCCGGTCGTCCGGGGCCGGCGCGGCGCCGATCTGCCCGATGAAACGCTTGCGCGACGCGCCGAACAGGATCGGACAGCCAAGGCCATGCAGCGCCGAAAGGCCACGGATGAGCGCGAGGTTGTGATCGGTGGTCTTGCCAAAGCCGATGCCCGGATCGACGAGGATGCGGTCGCGGGGCACGCCGGCCGCCTCCACCGCATCGACGCGAGCGGCAAGGTATGCCTGCACCTCGGTCAGGACGTCGGCATAGGCCGGCGCGTCCTGCATGGTGCGCGGGTCGCCCTGCGCGTGCATCAGGCAGACCGCGGCGCCGGAGGCCACCGCGACGCTGAGGCTCTCCGCATCGTGGGTCAGGGCGGAGACGTCGTTGAAGAGCTGCGCCCCGGCGTCGAGGGCGGCGCGGGCAACGGCGGCGTTGCGGGTGTCGATCGAGATCGGCAGCGGGTAGCCGCCGGCCCGGAGCGCAGCGATCACCGGGACGGTGCGGGCGGTTTCGGTCGCGAGGTCCACCGGCTCGGCCCCAGGGCGGGTGGATTCGCCGCCGATATCGAGGATGTCGGCGCCCTCCTCGGCCAGCGCCCAGGCACGGGCGAGCGCCGCGTCGAGGGCGGCGTGGCGACCACCGTCGGAAAAGCTGTCCGGCGTGACGTTGAGGATGCCCATGAGCCGCGGCCGGTCGAGGGACAGACCACAGACCGCGGCGCGGGGCGCTGTCAGGCGCGCGAGAACCGCCTCGGGCACAGCGGCCGCCGGGCGGATCTCCGGCGGCTCGCCGGCAATGTGGACCGCGACCTCGGAAAACCAGAGCGGCCCGCCCGCGAGCGGAAGCGCCGACGGCGGGCGCGGTGTCCCGGATCGGGGGAGCGGGCGATGGATCTGCGGGGTCACGCCAGCAGGCGGGCGACGAGGCCGGGCAGGTCGGCATAGGCGTCGAAGGCGGCGGCGTGGGGCAGCGCCTCGACCGGCTGCTTGCGATAGCCGGGGGTGTGGAGCAGGAAGGGCACGCCGGCGCGGCGGGCAGTCTCGGCATCGACCTCGCTGTCGCCGACCATCAGCGCGGGGCCCGGCGGCAGCTGGTCGCCGGTGTGGGCGAGCATCGCCGGATCCGGCTTCAGCACCGCGATGCTGTCGCCGCCGGTGAAGCCGGTGATCGGCGGCATCAGCGCGAGGCCCTCCAGGATCGCGAGGGCCGGGGCGTTCGGCTTCTGGGTGCAGACGCCGAGACCGTGGCCCGCGGCGGCGAGCGTCGCCAGCGCCTCGGGCACGCCGGGATAGGCGCTGGTGCCCGTCACCGGATCCTCGTCATAGAGCGCACGGAAACGGGTGACGAACGGCGCCGCGTCGTCGCCGGGAATGCCGCCGGTTTCGGAGAGGACGCGCTCGACCAGCCGGGCGACGCCGTTGCCGACGAAACGGGTGACGGTCTCGTCCGGCAGCGGCGCGCGGCCCATCTGCCGGAGCAGCCGGTTGGCCGTGGCCGCGAGCGTCGGGATCGAGTGGACCAGCGTGCCGTCGAGGTCGAAGATGATGCGGGCCATGCTCAGGCGGCAGTCCCGCCACGACCGAGAGCCATCAGAGCTTCCACTTGATCGAGCAGCCGATGGCCGGCATCTGCTCGCGCGGGCCCTGGCCGGTGTCGGCGATCTGGCGCATTGCCTCGTGCAACTCCCGGTGGGCGCCGGGCTTCGGATTGCGGCCGCTGTCGTCGAGCCGGCCGCGATACTGCAGCCGGAGCTCGCTGTTGAACCCGAAGAAGTCCGGGGTGCAGGCCGCGCCATAGCGGCGGGCAACGTCCTGGGTGACGTCGTGCAGGTAGGGGAAGGAAAAATGATGCTGGCGGGCGAACGCGCCCATGGCGGCGTAGCCGTCCTCCGGCTGGGCGGCCGCGTCGTTCGAGCAGATGGCGGCGACCCCGAAGCCCATGGCGGTCAGCGCCTTCGCTTCCATGACGATCTTGTCGACGACGGCGAGCACGTAGGGGCAGTGGTTGCAGATGAACATGACGAGCGCGCCCTTGGGGCCACGCACGCTGTCGAGCGTCCAGATCTTGCCTTTCGTGTCGGCGAGATGGAAGTCCGGGGCCTTCCATCCGAAATCAACCAGCAGCGGCGACGCGGCGCTCATCGGGC
>JBGALW010000198.1:0-6690 GCA_044223585.1 Amaricoccus sp. | reverse complement strand
AGGAAGCCGAGGTCGCCCCGCGTCGACTTCGTTCCCGGCAGCAGCACGACGTCCGCGTGGCCGGGGAGGGCGCGGCCCGGCGGCACCATCTCGACGCTCACCCCCGGCTCCAGCCGCAGCGGGTCGAGGTCGTCGAAGTTGGCGATCCGTGACAGCATCGGGACGGCGATGCGGAGGCTGCCGCCGCCGGACCCGCGCGCGACGTCCTGCGCATCCTCTGCCGGCAGGCGCGCGGCATCGGCGAACCACGGCACGACGCCGTAGCCGCGCCAGCCGGTCCGCGCGGCGATCAACGCATAGCCGTCATCGAACAGGCGAGGATCGCCGCGGAAGCGGTTGATGATGAATCCCTTCACCATCGCCGCGTCCTCCGGGTCCAGGACGGCGCGCGTCCCCACGAGTTGCGCGATCACCCCGCCGCGGTCGATGTCGCCCGCCAGAACCACCGGCACCCCGGCGGCGCGTGCGAATCCCATGTTGGCGATGTCGCCGGAGCGCAGGTTCACCTCCGCCGGGCTGCCGGCGCCCTCGACGAGCACGAGGTCCGCGTCGGTGGCCAGCAGCCCGAAGCTCTCCAGCACCGTGCCGAGCAGTTCCGCCTTCAGCGCCTGGTAGCCGCCCGCGCTGACGGTTGTGAGCCGCCGGCCGCGCAGCACCACCTGACTGCCGCGGTCGGTTTCCGGCTTCAGCAGCACCGGGTTCATGTGCACCGTCGCTTCGCGCCCTGCCGCGATCGCCTGCAGCGCCTGGGCCCGGCCGATCTCGCCGCCGTCCGTCGTCACCGCGGCGTTGTTCGACATGTTCTGCGGCTTGAAAGGGGCCACCCGCAACCCGCGGTGCCGGAACGCCCGGCAGAGACCGGCGACCAGCAGCGACTTGCCGACGTTCGATCCCGTTCCCTGCAGCATCAGCGCCGGCGTCACCATGCGAGCGCGCCCGCCGCCAGCAGCCCGACGGCGACCAGTGCCATCGCCCGGCGGTAGGTCCCGAGCCCGCGACGCAGGTCCGCCGCGCCGGGGTCGGGCGCATCGCCGTTCAGCCACGGCTCCGCAGCCAGCCGGTCACCATAGATCCGCGGGCCGGACAGCCGGCAGCCGAGCGCGCCGGCCAGTGCCGCCTCCGGCCAGCCGGCATTGGGCGAGCGGTGCCGCCGCGCGTCCGCCCGCACCACGGCCAGCGACCGGCGCGGCGCCCCGCCCGCGAGGCCGAGCGCCAGCGCGGTCAGCCGGGCGGCGGGCCAGTTCACCACGTCGTCGACCCGCGCGCTGAACCAGCCGAAATCCCGGTGCCGGGGGCTCAGATGGCCGATCATGCTGTCGAGCGTGTTGATGGCCTTGTAGGCGGCGATCCCCGGCAGTCCCAGCAGGGCCCCCCAGAGGAGCGGCGCGACGACGCCGTCCGAGGCATTCTCGGCCAGGCTTTCCAGCGCCGCCCGCGCCACGCCCGCGCCGTCCAGTTGTGCGGGGTCGCGTCCGACGATCATCGACACGGCCTCGCGCGCACCGGAGAGGTCGCCTGCCGCAAGCGGGCGCGCCACCGCCGCGACATGCGCGTCAAGGCTGCGCGCGGCCACCAGCGGCGCCGCCAGCAGACCGGCGAGAACGGCACCGGCGGGCCCCTCGGGCAACAGCGCCGTGACAAACGCCGCGAGCCCAACGGCCACGGCGATGACGACAAGGCCCGCCACCACGCCGAGCGCCCGGCGCCGCGCGGGCGGATCGATCTCCCGGTTGAGGCGCAGGTCCAGCGCGGTGATCAGCGCCCCGACCCAGGTCACCGGGTGGCCGATGCGCCGGTAGAGCGCCGCCGGCCAGCCGACGAGCGCGTCGATTCCCAGCGCCAGCAGCATCACCAGTGGCCAGTTCAACCCAACCCTTCCGCGGAACGGGCCGGCCGTGCAATCCCGCCCGGCCGAACCCCCAGGTCCCGTCTCAGTTGAGGACGCCGTTGCCGTCCTTGTCGGCGCCGGCGAAATCCTTCTGGAACTGCGCGATGAACTCTGCGCGGCTGACGCCGCCATCCTTGTTGGCGTTGATCGCCGCGAACTGCTCGGGTGTCATGGTGACGGTCGCCTCTTCGACGGTCAGCATGCCGTCCTTGTTCGCGTCGAGCGTGGCAAAGCTGGCGGCGATGAACGCCTCGAACTCGGACTGGTCGACCACCCCGTCGCCATTGCCGTCGATGGCGGCCAGGTGTCCGGACGTCAGGTCCTGGGAATATGCAGCCGTGCCGAGCGCCAGCGCGCCGGCGAGGATCAGGGTCGTGCGCATGGGTGGCCTCCTCACTCGCTGCAGGACAGGCGGTTGCCGGCGAAGGTGCCGAGCCCCGCGCCCGCCGCGGTGGCAAGCGTCTTGCCGGTGCCGCCGCCGACCAGGCTGCCGGCCAGGCCCCCGAGGACGGCACCCGTCACCGTGCCGGCCATGCACCCGACCTCATGCTTCTGCTCGGGCGTCTCGCTCGCGCACGCCGCAAGAAGCGTCGCCGCGCAGGCGACGGAAATGACGATTCCTCGCACCTTCTTCACCCTTCCCCTGAACGCCGCCGTGTCGGGCGACCCTGCCGGGCTTAGGCCAATTTCCGGCCCGGTTCCAGCCTCTGCGCCGGTCCGGCGCGCGGGGCCGTTGCGCCCGCACTGGCAACCACCCCGGCGGCCGCTTCCAGCCCGCCCCGGCCGTGCGGCACGCCGAGCGCGGCGAGGCCCGCCTCGATCGTCGCCAGCGTCCCGAGCAGCATCGGCGGGTTGAGGTGCCCCATGTGGCCGATGCGGAAGATGTCGGCGGGATCGACGCCGGGCACCGGCAGCCCGATGCCGAGTGTCACCCCGGCCGTCCCGGCACACCAGGCGCGCAGCCGCGCCCCGTCACCCGGCCCGGTGCGGATCGTGGTGACCGCATGGCTGCGCAGCGCCGGGTCCGCCATGTTGAGCGAAATGGCGCCGCCCTCGCCCCAGGCCTCGACCGCGGCCCAGACCGCGCGGGCGAAGGTCTCGTGCCGGTGCCAGACGTGGTCGAGTTCCTCCTCGAGGATCATGTCGAGGGCGCAGCGCAGGCCGAACAGGTGGTGCGTCGGCGCCGTGCCGCAGAAAAGCTGGTAGAAGGCATCCGGCGCCAGCCTCGGCCGCCAGTCCCAGTACGGGCTGGGACAGCGAACCGCCGCGGCCCGCGCCCGGTCGTTCTGGAAGGTGAAGGTGAGGCCGGGCGGCGTCATCAGCCCCTTCTGGCAGGCGGCGACCGTGACGTCCGCGCCGAGCGCGTCCATCGCATAGACGTCGCAGGCGAGGCTCGCGATGCAGTCGACGGCGAGCAGCGCCGGGTGGCCGGCGGCGTCGAGCGCGGCCCGAACCGGCGCGATGTCGTTCCGCACCGAGGAAGCGGTGTCGGTGTGGACCACCAGCACGGCCCGGATCTTCCGTTCGGTATCGGCGCGCAGCCGCGCCTCCAGCCTGCCCGCGTCGATCCCGCTGCGGAAGCCGAAATCGAGGATATCGACGTCGATCCCCATCTGCTGCCCGGTTGCAGCCCAGCCCATCCCGAACCGACCGGTGGCAACGACGAGCGCCCGGTCGCCCGGCGCGAGCATGTTGGCCAGTGCCGCCTCCCAGCCCGCGTGGCCGTTGCCGATGTAGACCGCGACGCCGCCCGCGGTTCCGGCCACCCGCCTCAGATCGCCGAGGACGGTGTCGGTGAGGGCCAGCAGGTCGCCTTCGTAGATGTTGGGCGCGGCGCGATGCATGGCGTTCAGCACGCGGTCGGGAATGATCGACGGGCCGGGAATCGCCAGAAGGTCGCGGCCGCGGGACAGGGACATGGGGCACTCCGGAAGCGGGAAGCGGCGAGGTTAGCCGCCGCACCCGCCGTGGGAAAGGGCCGTCCGCTGCAGCGCGGCTGCGGTTATGCCTCGATCTCGACGCGGCCCATCGGGTGCGAGCAGCAGGCGAGGATCCAGCCCTCGGCGATGTCGTCGTCGGTGATCCCGCCATTGTGGACCATGTGGACGTCTCCGGCGAGCTTGCGGACCTTGCAGGTGCCGCAGACGCCGAAGGTGCAACCGGACGGGATGTTGAGGCCCGCGGCGCGCGAGACGGCGAGGATCGTGTCCGCCTCGGTGCAGTTCACGGTTTCGCCGGAGCGGGCGAAGACGATCTCCGAGGTCGCGTCGGCGGAAGGCACGACGTCGTCGAGCACCGGCGCATCAGCCGGGGTCAGCACCGGCGCGGTGAAGGTCTCCTGATGGTAATGTTCCATGTCGAAGCCGAAGCCGATCAGCATGTCGCGGACGGCCTGCATGAACGGCTCGGGTCCGCAGCAATAGACCTCGCGCTCCAGGTAGTCCGGCGCCATCAGGCCCAGCATCAGCTGGTTGAACTGGCCGCGGTATCCGGTCCAGACGTCGTGCGGGTCGTCCCGCTCGACGACGAAATGCAGCTTGATCGACGGCAGCCGCGTGGCCATGTGCTCCAGCCGCCGGCGGAACACCAGTTCCGACGGGCGCCGGGCGCACTGCACGAAGCAGATGTCCGGCTGGCCGCCGAGGTCCCAGCGATAGGTGGTGATCGCCATCATCGGCGTGACGCCGGAGCCCGCCGAAATCAGCAGGAGCTTGCGGTCCGCCGGAACGTCCGGGACGAAGATGCCGCCGGGACCGATCGCCTTGATCCGCACGCCCTCTCGCAGGTTGTCGAGCATCCAGCGGGTGCCGATGCTGCCGCCCTGCGCCTTGACGGTCAGGGTGATCGAGAGCGGCCGCGACGGGCTGGAGGAGATCGTATAGGTGCGATGCACCGGGCCGCCGGCCACCGGCAGCTCCAGCGTCAGGAACTGGCCGGGGCTGTAGTCGAACCAGGCACCGGACGGGGCGCGGAAGGAGAAGGACATGACGTCCTTGCCCTCGGGCACCACCGAGACGCATTCCAGCAGTTCGTCGTCGCGCCAGGGATGCGCACCGCCGAGCCGGGGGACAAGATCGAGGCTCATCGCATCACTCCGCCGCGAGGGCCGCGCCGCCGCCGAGCCGGTCGGTCAGGCTGCGGCAGTACCAGTCGACGAACTGGATGACGCCGTCCTCCTGGATCGTCGAGTAGGGGCCGGGGACGAAGGCCGGCGAATTGATGCCCCTCTGGTTTTCCTCGACCACCTGCCGGTCCTCGTCGTTCGTCGCGATCCAGACTTCGGTCAGCTTGCCGAGGTCATAGTCGACGCCCTCGACCGCGTCCTTGTGGACGAGCCACTTGGTCGTCACCTCGGTCTCGGTGGCGCTGATCGGCAGGACGCGAAAGACGATCGAGTGGTCGGCGAGGAAGTGATTCCAGCTGTTCGGATAGTGGAAGAACAGGAGCGAGCCGGCGGCGGCGAACGGCGAGGCGGAGAGACGCTTTCCCGGCACCGCCGCCTTGCCGTCCATCGTGTAGCTTTCGCCTGCGCCGAGCAGCGGGATGCGGGCAAAGCGCCACTGGTGCAATGGGTGAATGACGAACTTCGACGGCATCCCGGCCGCCTCGCACTTCTGCCAGTGCGCGGTCACCTGCGGCTCGATCGCGCCGTTTTCGTCCATGGAGGTGAAGCCGGGGCGGTCCGGGTAGGTGCGGCAGAGCGCCGGGTGCGACCCGGCGCAGTGATAGCATTCGCGGTTGTTCTCAAGAACGAGCTTCCAGTTGCCCTTCTCGATGATCGTCGATTCGAACGCGATCTTCGCCTCGGCGATCCGCTGCGGCGCCAGATAGCGGCGGGCGGTCTCGACGAAGCCGTCGATCGCCGGCGGGTTGTCCGACAGGCAGACGAACACCATACCGCCGGCATCGCGGCAGGCGACCGGCTTCAGGCCGTGGTCCGCGGCCTTGAAGTCCGCGCCCATGTCGCGGGCATAGAGGAGGCGGCCGTCGAGCTCGTAGGTCCACTGGTGATAGGGGCAGACGAGCTTCGGTGCGTTGCCTCTTGCTGCGGTGCAGACCCGGCTGCCGCGGTGCCGGCAGGAATTGTGGAAGGCGCGGATCTCACCGTCACCGCAGCGCACGATCAGCACCGGGTAGGCGCCAACCTGCATGGTCACGAAGTTGCCGGGCTTCGGGAGCTCGCAGGAGGGGACCGCGAACAGCCAGTCGCGATACCAGATCGTCTGAAGGTCGAGGTCGAAGATCTCCGGCGCGGTGTAGAAAGGCCGCGGCAGCGCGTGGTTATCCTTGCGCTCGGCGAGCAGGGACAAGGTGTCGAGAGGCATCGGGTCGTTCTCTCCTGGGCCGCTCCGGCGGCCGGGTACTGGCAAAGGGCTGACGGCGCAGATTACGCGCGCCGCCCGTCGCGCAACATCCGATTTGCGACCTCGCACGTGCAAAATCAGACGGTCGCGAATGGTCGATCAAAGGTCTGGAACGAAGGGGCATTCCGGGCGCGGGGCGCCAGAGTCGCGATGCCGTGAGGAGTGCGTTGATTCAGCCGCCGGATCGCGTCACCCTGACAGTCCCTAGGGAGGGGACGATGCCAGAAGAACCGTCCGAACAGGACATCCGCCAGATCGTGGCGAGCCACGCCGGTCTCGAAGGGCCGCTGCTGCCGATCCTGCATGCGGTACAGGCGGCCTACGGCCATCTGCCGCCGGCGGCGGTGCCGGTGATCGCCGATGCGCTGAACCTGTCGCGGGCCGAGGTACATGGCGTCGTCAGCTTCTACCACGATTTCCGGACCGAACCGGCCGGGC
>JBGALW010000197.1:0-6825 GCA_044223585.1 Amaricoccus sp. | reverse complement strand
GGGTCACGCGGCTCGCCGGCGACTTCCGCGGCGCCGCGAAAAGCCGGATCGTCGTCGGCGCCGACTTCGCGGAAGGCACCGCGGACCGCCTCGCCGTCTCGGGGACGGCGGAACTCGGCGGCGGCGTGGCCGTGCGCCCGACCACCCTCGTCCCCGGCGCCGTTGCCGTGCTGACCGCCGGCAACGCGCTCGACGGCCAACGCCTCACCGACGCGACCGGCGCCTATCTCTTCGACTTCACGCCGAAGGTCGCGGGCACCGCGGTGACCATCACGCCGTCCGCCGACTTCTCCGGCGATGGCCTCAGCCGCGACCAAACCAGCCTCGCGTCACACCTGCGGCGGGTCTGGGACGGCGACCACCCCGAGACGATGGCGAAGGGCTTCGCCGCCCTCGCCGCCCTCGCCGGCATCACCGCGGCGGGCGGCTACGCCGACACCCTCGACCGGCTGGCCAGCCGACAGGTCGGCGCCATCGCCACCGCGCGGATGGAATCCTCGCGCCTCTTCGTCGCCAACATGCAGAGCTGCCCCGTCTTCGAGGGCGCAGGCCTGATGCTCGGCGAAACGAACTGCGCCTGAGCGCGACACCTTCGCGGGCATAGCGCTCGGCCTGGCGGTTCAGCGGCTGATGCTGGCCGAACTTCTCGAACAGGATCGTCGCCAGCAGGTTCGGGCCCGCCCAGCCGCGCAGCGATTCCGGCAGCGCCGCGAAGATCGCGGCGATGCGTTCGCGGGCGGTCCGGATGATCGCCTCGCAGGTCTGGACCACCGTGTTCACCTGGATCGAGATCTCGGTGAGCCTGGCGATCACGCCCTCGGCGAAGGCGTTCTCGGCCTTGTCGTAGGCTTCGGTCGCCCAGTCGGGCAGCCCGGTGACCGTGTCCCAGACGCCGACGAACCAGCCGCCGGCCCCGGAGTGGCGCGTGTCGACGCGCTGCTTGACGATCCCGAGGTCGGTCTTGAACTGGGTGGTGAGCGCGGTCCTGGCGGCTTCCCACTTGTCCATCGCCGTCGGGACCAGCGGTTTCAGCAGTGCCCGGACGGCGGCCTGCGCCTCGTCGAACACCGCCCTGGCGTCGGCCCCCGCCTTGGCGCGCATCTCTTCGTCGCCGCCGACCATCCCCCGCTGCCGGTCACCGGTCGTGGCGACGGTGCTGGCGCGGGCGGTGGTGAGCGCCTGCAGCGCCTGCATCTGCAGCGCGCCCATGTCGGCGTCCGCCTTGCCGAGCGCCTCCTTCTGCCTGGCGAGCACCTCGGCCGGATCCTCGCGTGCCGCCTGGTCGAGCTCGCCCTGCGCGGCGCGGGCCTCGGCGATCGGCCCGGCCTGGACCAGCGCGGCGGCGGGCTTGTTGATCCCGGCGTCGTCGGCCTGCTTGCGGGTCGCCGCGGCGTCCTTGTCGAGCGACACGGCTTGCGCGGGGACCGCATCGGGCACCGCAGCCCTGGCATTGACCCCGGGTGTCTGGGCGGCGGCCGGCTGCGGCGGCAGCGGCGTGCCGGGCGTCGCCGCGGCTGGCTGGGCCGGGCCTTCCATCGACCCGTAGTTGTCCTGGATCCTGCCGCCTTCGCCCTGGACCGCGGCGTTGAGCTGCCCGCCGGCCTCGGACGCCTCCTTGGCCGGCTCCGCCTTGACCAGCGCGTCCTCGTCCGGCGGGCGCCGTTTGCGGATGGCCTCGCGGATGCGATCGCCCAGCTCGATGATCCGCGGGCTCGGCGCCGCCGGGACCAGGTCGATCAGCCGCGCCCGCGCCTCGGCGATGCGTTCCGCCTCGGGGAGGGTGACGGCCTGCTGAGCGTCGCCGGCCTGCTTGCCGGCGTCGGGCAGCGCCGCCTCCGCCTTTGCCTTGGCGCCGGCCCGCGACGCGACCCCGGCGATCCGGGCTCGGGTGGCCCTGGAGGGCTGCGACGGCGGCTCGGGCATGTGAAGCCGGACGGCGGCCGCCGCCGGCGACTTTTCCCCCGTCCCGGCGGCTTTCCCGCCCTCGCCCCCGGCCTCGAGGGCCCCGCTCGCCGGCTGTTTCGCAGCGGCCTCGGGGCGCGCCTTCGCCGCGGCGGCGGCGCCCCCCGACTTGCGCTCCGCCCTGGTGCCGCGCGCGGATTCGGGGGGCGGAGAAGGTCCGTCCGGTCCGCTGGCCCTGCCCGGCGACGGGCGTCGCGTCCGCTGCGCGATCATCGCCTGCATTCCGCTCGCGCCCAGCTGGCCCTGGAGCGCCGCGGCGCGGCTCGGCGCCGCCGGGGCCGGCTTGCGCGCGGCGGGCGCCGCCGCGGCCGGCGGCGGCGTCAGCTTCTGAGGCTTGCGCGCCGTTTCCAAGGGGTCGCCTTCCCGGACGGTCGTCTACGTCGTGGTGGCGGCGAAGTCCCGCCGCGGGTCGGGGATCAGGGCCGGCCGGACGAACCGCCGCACGCCGAAGTGGTAGACCTGCCATCCGGGATCGTCCGGGTCCGCCGACCAGTGCGCCCAGCCGAGCAGGATGCAGCAGCCGCACGCGCAGGCGGTGCCGCAGCCACAGTCGGCCGCACAGTCCGGCTTGTCGTAGTGGTCGGCGTGGCAGCGCGCGGCATAGCCCTCGCGGAGGGCAGGCCAGTCCTGGCGTTGGTCGGCGCGCAGGGCCCGGGCAGTGCCGTCGAGGTCGGCGGCGTCGGGCCGGTAGCCGCCGCAGCTGCAGCCGCAGGCGGGCGGATCGAAGGTCACCGCGACCTGCACGCCGGTGCGGACCCGGGTGGGCTGGCTGCTGCAGTCGAGGTCGTCGTCGTCGCAGACCAGGGCGCGCGGGGCGCAGTACTTCTCCCGGTTGCAGGCGATGACCCAGAAGTCGGTCCGACTCGGCGCCGCGCCGTCCTGGGCGAGCACGCCGTCGCGCTTGCCGAGGCGGATGCGGGCCGGGCCGGTCAGGTGGATGGGGTCGCCGCACCCGTCGAGCCCGACCCCGGGGCCCACGGTGACCACCAGATCGCAGTCCTCCTTGACGCCGACGTCGAGCCCGCAGATCACCCCGCAGCCGAACAGCGATCGGAACAGCAGGCGGTTGAGCTCCCGCGTGTAGTCGACGGCGGAGGTGAGGTCCGCATCCTCGAAGATCAGCCCCGGCGAGTAGCGCGGCCGTTCCAGCACCCCCATGACCGTCGCCGCGGGCTGGCCATCGCTGTCGTGGCAATTGCAGCCGCTGCTCATCTCAAGCCTCCTGTCCTGTTGCTGTGCCGGTGCCGTCGGGAACGACGACGAAGCTGCTGAGGAAGCGGCCGCCCGGCACGCAGCCGCTGCTCGGCAGATAGCGGCCGCCGCCGGCGACCTGCTGGCCGTTGCAGTCCTCGATGAAGTCGGTGCGGATCTCGATCTCGACGATCGTCGCGCGCTCGAATGTCGAGCGCGCCCTCGGGTCGAGCTCTCCCTCCCAGTAGGTGCTCGGGATCCGGGCGGTGAAGCCGCGCGTCGTTCCGGCGGGGTCGGAGAGCCGCGGCGGGTCGGCCGCGAGGTCGTACAGCGGAACCCGCACCATGTCGCCGAGATCCTCGGCGACCGCGCCCGAGACCAGCGTCACGGCGAGGACGTCCGGGGTGAGACAGTCGACGCGCACCGGTCCGGTGAAGCCGACGGTGAAGCGGGTGGTGACGGGGACCAGCGGTCGGCGGCCCGGGGTCGCGGGGTAGGCCGGGGGGTCGAACATCGCCGCGAAGTCGGTGAAAGCCACCCGCCGCCTGCTCGGGGCGAGCCAGTCCCGCCAGCCGACGTCGGCGATGCGGGTGAGGTCGCAGCCGTGGAGGAGGTCGAACAGATCCTCGTTGCGGCGCGCCAGCCGCCGGGGGTGCGCGTCGTCGACCACCTCGGAGATGACGGGTTCGCCGCAGTCGAAGGCGAGCGTCACGCAGGCGAGCGGAACCCCGGCGCAGGGGTCGAGCGCGATGCAGCCATGGGCCCGAAGCGGTCCCTCCTCGCAGGCGTGGGTCCGACCGCGCCGGTCGAGGCTCCAGAGGACGAGCTGGCGGTGGTTGCCGCGGTCGAGCGAGAAGCAGCGCTCGCCCCCTGGCGGCTCCTCGCCGTCGGCCGGCTGCACAGGCTCGGGGCCGGAGGGTGCCTCGCAGGCGCAGCGGTTCTCGCCAGCGCAGCGCGGGCAGCGGCAGTCCGGGAGCCCCGCCTCGCAGCAGTCGACCGGGCGGAGGGAATAGACCACGGTCTCGCACAGGCTGTCGGGCTCGCAGCGCGTCGCGCAGCCGTCGTCGATCAACACGCCGTCGAGCCTGCGCTCGGCATAGTGGGCGCTCAGGAGCCAGCAGGTCTTCCCGGTCTCCGGCGCCGGTGTTCCTTCCGTCGCGGCGGGGGGCTGCGGCGGGTCGCCGGGCTTGAAGGCACAGCAGGCGTCGCCGGACGGAACCAGCCAGACGAGATCTTCGGCCGCGCGGAGCCGGGTCGGCTCGGCCGCGACGAGCTCGCGGCCGCAGGCGTCGAGCGCGAGGCCCGGTCCGACCGTGACGCCGCGCTGCTGGCCGCGGATCGCGAAGCCCTCGACCACTCCCCAGCCGAGCATCGCGCGGTTGACGAGGCGGCGGCGCCCGATGTGGTAGGCCTGCTCCAGATCGTAGTCGGCGACGCGCATCCGCTTGCCGCTGTAGTAGCGGTTGCGCCGCGATGGGCCGCAGGGGTCGCAGCCCCCCGCCGTCGTCGGCCCCTGGACCTTGCTGCTCATCGGCGCTTCCTTCCGAACGTTGCTCATGCCAATCGGCGCTCGGCCGGGACGCCGCCTTCGCGCATCCCGCCGTCGTGCGGCCCTCCCAGGGTCGCGGTGCCGAGCGGGGTGCCGCCAAGCACCTGCTCCGGCGCTTCGGCGACGAGCGACAGCACTTCGCCGCCGCCTGCCTGCCCCATCCCGGTCCAGCGTAGGGTCAGCCGGACGCCGGCCGGGACCAGCGCCTCGGCCATCTGCCGCACCGCGGCGCCGAGGCGGCGGCGCTCGCGGTCGGTCGCGGGGATCACCACCAGGAGTTCTGCGCCGCGCGCGACCGGCGGATGGCGGCAGGGGTCGCCGTCGTCGCCGATCGGCGTGCGCCCGAGCACCAGCCGCGCGTTGAGCCTCGGGGTGCGGGAAGAGGCGCCCTGGAGGAAGCCCGGCAGCCGGCCGCCGGCGAAGCCGCCACCGCCGAGCGCGAGGGCGGCGAGCCTCCCGGTGCGGTCGATGACGCGGAACGCCCGGTCGCCGAACAGCGCCGCGAGCAGCGCCTCGACTCCGGCACGGGTTCCGCGCCCCGCGATGATGCCGGCCCCCGCGCGCAGCAGCCGACGGCGCTCCTCGACGTGGAGGGCGTCGTCGAACGGCAGGTCGAGCAGCGCCGCGAGACCGGGCAGCCAGCGCGCCTCGGTGCGCGAGGGATCGAGCCGGTCGGCCAGCGCGGCGATCTCGGCGTCGAAGCCGAGGAACGTGGCCTCGAACACCTCGACCAGCCGGCGCAGCGTGCCGTCGGCGTCGCCGGTCGGCGTGCGGAACACTGCCGGCAGGTAGTCCATCAACCCCGGCACGTCGTGATGGACGACGAGACTCCCGAAGCTCGGCTGCCGGCTCGCGAGGTTGCGGCGCAGCGTCAGCTCGATCCAGAGGAAGTCGCCTGCCGCGGTGGCGAGCGGCACGCCGAGGGCTTCGGCGCTCGGCGAGGCACCCGCCTCGCCGGCGTAGGCCAGCGAGCTGCCGCTCCAGGGCAGGATTTCGGCGATCCGGCGCAGGCGCTCGGCCGGTGCCATCCCCTCGTCGGCCGCGAGGCCGCCGGCGACGCGGGCGGTCGCCTCGTCGGTCGTCGCCGCGAACCGCACCGAGAGCGTCGTCCCCGTCGGCAGGGTCACGGCGAGGTCGGCGCGCTGCCAGGCGCCGGCGAGCGTGTCGCTTTCGAGCGCCGGCGTCAGCAGAACCTCGCCGCCATCGGCCCCCGCGCCGGCGAACCGCCGGACGGACCAGTCGCCGCTCGAGCCGACCGCGGCAAGGATGTCGTCGCCGGACGGCAGCGCCTGGGAGGGCAGGGTGCCCTCCCAGAGGCCCGTCACCAGCGGCGAGCCCGCGTCGTCGACGCAGAGAAATCCCGGCGCGCCGCCCCAGTGCCCGGTGAGAAGGGCGGACCGGCCGTCGGAGGCTATGTCCTCGGCGACGAACCCGGCGCTGGAGGGTCCCTCGACTCGCGCCAGGTTCAGGTCGTATCGCGTGCCGTCGGGGCGAAGCGCGACGACGAGGTCGAGGCGGCGGGAGAGCAGCAGCACCACGTCGCCGAGAAGCGCCAGCCGGTCGAAGGGGTCGGGCAGGGCGCGGCTGGCGCGCGGCCGGCCGTCGCTGTCGAGCTGGCGCAGCCGTCCGGGCTCCAGAACCCAGGCGCCGCCGCGGCCGTCGCCGGCGACGTCGATGGCGCCGGGAAGATCGACCGAGCCCAGGCGTCGCAGCGTCTCCGCCTCGAGAAGGGTGGCGGTTCCCTCGCGCAACGCCCAGAGGCGGGGGCCGCTCGCCACGAGCCGGGCGACCGCGCCGATCGTCGGTCCGGCGCAGCCGGCGTCGCGGCGGAGGGCGCCGTCGCCGTCGATCCACGCGACGCGGCCGCTGGGCAGGAGGACGAGGCCCCCCGGCCGGCCGGGCAGGCGCTGGACGAGCTCTCCGGCCTGCGGCGCGAGGTGGACCCGGGCCGGCTGGCGCACGCGCAGGCAGGCACCAAGCTGGCCGCGGGTCTCGAAGCGATAGGCGAGGCCGTCGGTCATCGCGGCTGCGCCTCCGCGCCGACCAGGGGGTCGCCGGCGAGCGACGGCAGCTCTCCGCGGCCGATCGCCAGCGTCGGCAGCCGCTGGCCGTCCACGACCAGC
>JBGALW010000196.1:0-7514 GCA_044223585.1 Amaricoccus sp. | reverse complement strand
CGCGTTGCCGAGGTTCATCTGCGTCCCCGCCCAGTCGAGCGGCACGCGCTCGCGGGTCCGCTCCTCCAGCGCGGCGCGGTAGGCGGCGACGGCCTCCTCCAGCCGCGCTGTGCCGCTCTCCCGCTCTCCGAGCGCCTGGAGCGCGTTGCCGAGGTTCATCTGCGTCCCCGCCCAGTCGAGCGGCACGCGCTCGCGGGTCCGCTCCTCCAGCGCGGCGCGGAAGGCGGCGACGGCCTCCTCCAGCCGCGCCGTGCCGCTCTCGCGCGCCCCGAGCGTCTCGAGCGCGTTGCCGAGGTTACTCTGCGTCATCGCCCAGTCGAGCGGCACGCGGTCGCGGGTCCACTCCTCCAGCGCGGCGCGGAAGGCGGCGACAGCCTCCTCCAGCCGCGCCGTGCCGCTCTCCCGCGCCCCGAGCGTCGAGAGCGCGATGCCGAGGTCGTTGAGGGCGGTGCCCGTCTCGTCCGGGCTGCGTGCCTCCCGAACGCTGGCGCGCGCGAGCGAGATCGAGACTTCGAGGTCGAGACGCAGGCCACGATCCCGACCGCGCTCATACCATCCGCGCCTCTCGGCCCGCAGGTCTTCGAAGATGCGCGCCGGGTCGGGCGCGTCGAGTATCAGCTTGCGGACGATCTGCTGGGCGGCGCCTTCGGCGTCGAAGGCGAGCAGGTGTTGGCGGATGGCGGCATCGAAGAGCTGGGCGAGGCCGGCCTCGGCTTCGTCGACCGCGATGTCGGCGGCGGCGGCGGCTTCATCAAGGGCGCCCTGGTCGGTGAGGGCGGCGAGGCGGCGGAGGGTGGCGTCGACGAAGGCGTCGACGTTGGAGCCGGTGTCGCCGCGGGCGCGGGCGTCGGCGGCGAGGTCGGCGGCGGCGTCGAGGGCGCGGAGGGCCTCGTCGCGGTCGGCGACGCGCGGGCTGATCTTGCGGGCCATCGCGATCAGGGTGATCTCGGGGACCGTCGTCTGCCTGATCGCGTGGAGTTCGCGGACGAGGGTGAGGATCTCGGCGGTGTCATCCTTCACCGCCTGAAGCAGCTCGAGTTCGACGCCGTGGCGGCGGAGGGTCTCGCGCCAGAGGTCGGGGGCGATGCTGGCGATGTAGTCGGCTCTCGCGAGCATCACCCCAAGGGTCTGGCGGGTCACCGAGCGGAAGAAGGCTTCGGGGAGCGACGCTGCGGTGAAGTCGCGGGCCAGCGGCGAGGCCTTGACTGCCGCGACCATCGCCTCGGTGGTGCGGTCGGCATCGAGGCCGGCGCCGGCGAAGACCGCGGGGTCTGCGAAGGCCGCAGGGGCGACCTGCCAGAAGAGTGCGAGGGCGTCGTCGCGGGCCGGTCCGGGGTGGGTGAAGTGGCGCGCGTGCTCCTCGGCTTGGCGGGCCATTTCGGCCGCGAGCGGCGAGAGGCCGGAGTCCCTGAGCGCGGCCGCGAGCGCCTTTGCGTTGCCGGCGAGGTCGGTCAGCGCCTTCAGCCGGTTGACCGGGTTGGGGTCGGTGGCGAGCTTCTGGCCGGCGACCAGCAGGCCGGCGAAGGTCGCGAAAGTGGTTATGGTGAAAACAGCCACGCAGCGCCCCCGTCCGAAGTCGAGGATCGGGCGGAGGGCCGGGCCTGTCAACTTCCGCGAGAGGACGCACCTCCGATCGGTCAGCCGCGTCAGACGCCGGCGACCGCACCCTGATCGGTCAGCTTCCCAACAGCACGCATTTCGCGTATATTGCCGGGCATTGAGCGAGTCTTCCCCAGTATTGTCTGGAGCCATTGCCATGTACGCCGATCCGCGCGCGCCTTCCGGGCGTTCGTCGCCTGCTGTCCCGCCCCGGCCCCACGGGCTGCGCGATGCCTGAGGACAGCGCGGGGCGTCTCGCGGGGGCGCGGAGCCGGACGCCGGCGGGGGCAAGGGCGGGGGCGCAGGCGCCGGTCGGCGGCATCGAGCGCGACGAGGAGGACGTCCGGGACCGGTTCTACGAGCCGACGCTGGCCCGGCTCGCGCCGCGCCGCGACCCGGACCCGGCGCTGGTCGCCGCCCTGCGCGACGCGGCCTGCGGCTGGGGCATGCCCCGGGTGCAGGGCGACGAGGGCACCTGCGGCGGGCAGGCGCTGGCGGCGCTGGTCGACATCGAGCGGATCGGGGCGGGCGTTCCCGGCGCGGCCTGCACCCCGGCGAGCGCGCGGATGATCTATCAGTGCGCCCTTCTCAGGGGCGGCCGCGAGGGGGTGTCGCTTCGCGACGTCATCAAGGCCTTCTACAATTACGGCGTCTGCAGCAACACGCTCTGGCCGTACGAGGCGAACGGCGATCCCGGCGCGCTGACCGTGGAGATCGCGCAGGACGCCCGGCAGCTGTCGCTCGGCGCCTACTACCGGCTCAGGCCGACGCTGAACCTCTACCACGCGGCGCTGAACGAGACCGGCGCGCTGCTCGTCTCGGCCGAGCTGCACGACGGCTGGCTGCCGGAGCGGGTGCAGGCGGCGAAGGGCGAGATCGTGCCGCTGCCGCCGAACCGCGCGAGCACGGTGCTGCAGAACGAGCGGCATGCGTTCCTCGTCGTCGGCTATACCCCGGCCGGCTTCCTCGTGCTGAACTCCTGGGGGCGCGACTGGGGCGGCTGGACGGCGGAGGACGGCGGGCGGGTGCCGGGCGTCGCGCTCTGGCGCTATGCCGACTGGGCCGACACGATCCTCGACGGCTGGGTGCTGCGGCTCGGGGTCGGCGCCGCCGACGCCTTCGACTTCTCGATCGGCGAGCAGGGGCTCGGCGCCGGCGCGCAGGCGCCGCTGCGGGCCGCCCCGGTGCGCTCCACCCCGGTGCACGCGATCCTCGGCAACTTCCTGCATCTCGACGACGGCGACTTCGTCGAGGAGGGTGCCTTCGTCTCGACCGGCCGCACGCTCCGCGAGACGCAGCGGCTGCTGGAGGAGGACGCGCGGAGCGCCAGGCCCTACTATCACGGGATCCTGCTCACCTTCGCCGGGGCGCTGCAGGGGTTGAGGGACGCGACCGACACGGTGGCGCGCCGCAAGCGCCAGTGCCAGACCGCCCGCTGGCATCCGTTCACCGTCCTCTGGTGCGTCGACTATGTCGAGCAGGTGCAGGCGGTGCTCGACGGCGTGCTGCGCGAGGCGGCGACCCAGACCGGGCAGCCGGGCGCGGCGCTCGACCGGCTGGTGGAGACGCGGGCGCACGGCATCGGCCGGGCGGTCTGGCGCGACATCCGCCGCGCCGCGGACCGCTCCGCCCGGCCGGAGGGGCCGCTGCACGGCCTCGCGCGGGCAGGTGCCGCGCTGGCCGCAGCGCGGCCCGGCTTCGAGGCTGCGGGTGGTGGCGGAGTCCGAGGGGGCGCTGGCGCTCGCCGCCCTGCAGTCGATGGGCAGCCAGGGCTTCGCCGGCGAGGCGTCCGGCGTTCTTCGCGTGCTCGGTCCGTCGACCTCGTCGCGCCGCCGATGAGCGCGGCGGACGCTACCTGACGCTCGCGCGCGCGCCGACGCCGGCTGGGGCGCGGCGCATCCGGATCGTCGCATCCGGGTGCACCTGCTGCCGACCGCGCGGGACGAGCGCCGGCTGGCAGTGCCTATGGCCGGTCGTGGTTCGAGCTGGTGCGCCGGGCCTTCCGCCACCGCGGCGAGGCTGGCGGCGAGGGAGACGCGGCGGAGCCGGCCCAGCGCCGCACCGGCGCCTTCGCTGCCGGCTGGGACGCGTGGCGCGCCGCGCCGCGGACCGAACTCGTGCCGATCGCCTGGCCGAAAGGGGGACAGCCGCCGCGGCAGGGCGCGATCACCCAGCCGCATCTCGTCTACGGCTCGGACGCGGCGGGGCGGCTGCGCACCATCCTGCGGCCGCTGCCGGCAAGGACCAAAGCGATTTCATAGGGAGCATTCGTCATGCCGAAGGACACCGTCGCAAAGCTCTCCGTCGAGGATCTGCACCGCAAGATCGTCGACCTCGGCACCCCCGAGGAGGAGCTCGCCCGCTATTTCCTGCTGGACGAGGACGCCTCGACGCCGATGCGCCCGGCGCTCGCCCTCAACCCGGAGACGGTCGAGGTGCCGCCGGAGAGCGACGCCGCCGGGCGGGCGCGGTCGGCCGAGCTGCTGAACGGGGCGAACTTCGTCTGCCGTCTGCGGCGGGAGGCGCGCTATTCGCAGATGATCGCCCGGGGCTATTCCGGGCCGCGGGTGGCGGCGGAGGGCGACAGCTGGTTCCAGTACCCCTTCATCCTCAAGGACGTCATCGACTGGGTGTTCGACAGATACGCGGTCTATTGCCGCTCCGAGGCCGGGGACACGCTGGAGAACATGGTGCGCCGCGCCGAGTTCCTCGACGCGCTGGAACATACCGGCGGGCGGATCCTGCTGCTCTCGGGCGGCGGCAACGACATGGTGGCCGGCGGCAACCTCGCGCAGCATCTGCGGCCGTTCGACCCGGCGCTGGAGCCGGCGCAGTACCTGCTGCCGTCGTTCGGCGGCATCCTCGACACCGCCATCGGGCATATCGAGCAGATCGTCCGCGCCGTCGACCGCGCCTTCCCGCAGGCGAAGGTCATCACCCACGGCTATGACTATGCGGTCCCGCACGGCGGGAAATGGCTCGGCAAGCCGATGGCGAGCCTCGGGATCGACGACCCGGCGCTGCAGGCGGCGATCACCGCCGAGATGGTGAACCGCTGGAACACCCGGCTGAGGACGCTCGCGGCCCAGTCGCCGCGCGTCACCTACCTCGACTGCCGCAAGGTCGTCGGCGCCGGCCGCTGGCATGACGAACTGCATCCGGTCGATGCCGGCTATGGCGACGTGGCGAAACGGTTCGGCGCGGCGATCGCCGCCGCGGCCACCGGCACGCGTGAGGCGCCGCCTCTGGCCGGCGCGGCCGGTGTCGCCGGCAAGCTCCGGGCGCGGCGGCGGGCGAAGCTGCCGACCCGGCCCGAATCCGCGGTGGCGCGCGGCTATGCGCTGCATGTCGGGCTCAATGCCGTCGACCCGGGTGCCTACGAGGGCTGGAGCGGCGAGCTCACCGCCTGCGAGTTCGACGCGCGCGACATGGAGACGCTGGCCAAGGCCGTCGGCTTCGAGACGAAGAGCATGATGACCGCCGAGGCGACGCGCGACGCGGTGATCGGCCACATCCGGGCGACCGCCGCGGCAATGAACGCGGGGGACATCTTCCTCCTCACCTATTCCGGCCACGGCGGGCAGGTGCCCGACTTCGACGGCGACGAGGCGCTGGACCGGCCGGACGACTTCATGGACGAGACGCTGTGCCTGCATGACGGGCAGCTGATCGACGACGAGCTCTATGCGCTCTGGTCGGAATTCCCCGCCGACAGCCGGGTGCTGGTGATCACCGACTGCTGCCATTCTGGCACCAACGTGAAGTCGCAGATGCTGCAGACGCTGGTCGCCACCGACCCGCCGCCGGAGGCGCGGCCACGGGCCATGCCGCTCGCCGTCGCCTCGCGGATCGCCCGGGCGCAGAAGGCCTTCTACCGCGAGATCTCGCGGGCGGTGACCGAGGCCTATGCCGGCCCGGTTACGCGCGAGATGGCCCGGCCGGTGGCGGCGAGTGTCCGGCTGATCGCCGCCTGCCAGGACAACCAGCTGGCGCTCGACGGGCTGGCCAACGGCGTCTTCACCGCCCGGCTGCTGGAGACGTGGGGCGAGGGGGCGTTCCAGGGCAACTACGCCGCGTTCCACCGGGCGATCGCCGACCGGATGCCGGACAGCGAGAGCCCGAACCACTATCCGGTCGGCCAACCGAGCCCGGCCTACGACGCCCAGCGCCCGTTCGACATCTAGAGCCGCGGCGAACCGGCGGGAGGGGCGGGGTCATCGGGACCCCGGCTCTCGCCTCCGACCCGCGTCTGGCCCGACCTCCGGCGTCGGCGGTTGCGCTGGCTTTGCCGTCATCGCGATCGGGCAACCGGCAGCGCGTGCCTGGGCTGGCGCGAAGCGCCTGCCGGGGGCAGGCAGGCGCTGCCGGTGCTGACGCACCTGCGAGCTTGTCTTAACCGGAAGCGCACTAGACTAGCCCATTTCGGGATAGCTGGCTAGCGTGCGGGTTAGGATGCACCGCTAGTGAGGGAATAATGGAGAAGCCAACTCGGCTAGAGGCTTCGTTAGCCAAGCTTGACGAGACGCCGCCAAAGTACGTCTACCATTATGGATCAATGTCTGGGCTTCTTGGCGTGCTTCAGTCAAAGTCTATTTGGGCATCGGATGTTTCTTCCCTTAATGACAAAAACGAAATTGTTCATGCAAATGAAGTACTAGAGCATGCTCTAGAGAGAAAGTTCTTTTCGATTGGCATCAAAGATAACGTCTGGTTCCACGGAATCGCGTTGCAGGTTCGATCAATTAAGGCACGTATTGGTCGGTGTGTCGCTTCGTTTTGTGAGGATAATGACCAGCTTTCGCTTTGGCGGCCCTATGCTACCGATGGAATGGGAGCTTCCATTGGATTCCTGTCGACTGCAATGTCCAAGGTTGCTGCTGGCCAAGGATTTGTGCTGAGGAAAGTTGTCTACGATCGGAACACTCAGTACGAGATTTGTATGGCTTATGTCAGTGATCTGTTCGAGCGCTTTGGCATCAGCAGCAAGATCTCTGGACTGCCAGATGCCGTTGTCGCCGACATGCGCAGTTTTATCAATACGGTGGGCATTCTGTTTAAGCACCCGAGTTTTCAGGAT
The DNA here is from genome assembly GCA_044223585.1 of Amaricoccus sp. Classification (GTDB taxonomy): domain Bacteria; phylum Pseudomonadota; class Alphaproteobacteria; order Rhodobacterales; family Rhodobacteraceae; genus Amaricoccus. The sequence goes on along the minus strand of JBGALW010000196.1, from coordinate 838 downwards.
GAGCGTGAGTGGCGCTTGGTGTCGGGCGATATTCATCTATATGATCCGCGATGGAAATATCGACCAGCCGCGAACATGATTGTGCCGTATCTGGTCGTCGACTTGCACCAAGTCCTTGAGTGAAAATCAGAACTTTTCGAGCCAGACGACGAAAAGCGGCCGCCATTCATTATAACCCTGGGACCAAGAGTAAGGCAGTCGCCAACAGCACCGGCCCTCCAAGCAATAACTAGATCTATTCTGGGCACAGGATACGGCGTATCGCTTTCAGGAAGCCCTTATCAAGGGTAGCACTTGTGACGTGAAACTAAGCCCGCAGCGGCACCACGTTCGCGCCGTTCGCTTTTGCCGCCTGCTACTCGATGTAGTCGGCAATGCGCTGGGCTTCGGGGCACAAGTAGCCCAGCCTTCTCCGGTTGGGTCTATCGCTAACAGAACATGGTCAAACGCTTCCTCAACCGGATCAAACAGTTCCGCGGCCTCGCCACACGCTACGACCGACGACCCAAGAACTTCCTTGCCGCTCTTCAGGTTGCCGTTATCCGAACCTGGCTTGCAGCAATATGAGTCCTTACCCTAGCCGGGCCGTGGCGATCGCCCACGTCATACGCAACCGTTTGACTGCTTGGAACGAGCGCGTCGCCCGGCCCCTCACGTTGGCGGTTGCGCCCGGCACACGCAAAATTTTGATGGAGCAACCGACAGCGCCCGCCTGGGCTGGCGCGAAGCGCCTGCCGGGGGCAGGCAGGCGCTGCCGGTGCTGACGCACCGGCGGGTATGTTCCGCCCCGGAGCCGCGCCGGCCAAAAGCAGAGGCCGTACCGCGGGGCGCGGCCGGG
>JBGALW010000195.1:0-6886 GCA_044223585.1 Amaricoccus sp. | reverse complement strand
CACCACGTCCCAGTAGTGCACTTCCTTCAGCACCGGCAGATGCACCTCGCGGTGCCCGCGCAGCATCGCGTCGATCCAGCTGGTGCCCGACCGCTGCGCGCCCACGACATAGCCGAGCCGGCGCCCGGCAAGCGCCGCCGCGGCCCCGTCAACGCCAGTGATGGACGTGTGTGCGTTCATCCGGCCTTCTTCTCGTCGCCCGGCAGGATGTACTCCGCGCCCTCCCACGGGCTGAGGAAGTCGAACTGCCGGTATTCCTGCGTCAGCTTCACGGGCTCGTAGACCACCCGCTTCTGTTCCTCGTCGTAACGGACCTCGACATAGCCGGTCGTCGGGAAGTCCTTGCGCAGCGGATGGCCGCGGAAGCCGTAGTCGGTCAGGATCCGGCGGAGGTCCGGGTGACCCGCGAACAGGATCCCGTACATGTCGAACACCTCGCGCTCGTACCAGTCCGCGACGGGGTATTCGTCCACCAACGACGGCACCAGCGCCCCGTCGCCTACCTCGGCCTTCACCCGGATCCGCTGGTTCAGGTGCATCGAGCAGAGGTGGTAGACGATGTCGAACCGCTTCTCGCGCTGCGGCCAGTCGACGCCGCTGATGTCGACGAGCGTGGTGAACCGACAGCTCGAATCGGTGCGCAGCCAGGCGATGACCGCAGGCAGGTCGCCGACGCCGACGGTGATCGTCAGCTCGCCGAACGCCACCTCGGCGGCCTTGAGCGTCCCCTCCAGGCGCAGGGAGATCGCTTCCCGCAGTTCTTCGAGAGCGGCCGTGTCCATCGTCTCCTCGCTGGCGTCAGCTAGCGTACAATCGTGCCGGTCCTAGCGGACAATCGTCCCGGTCCGGCGGATCTTCCGCTGAAGTTGCAGGATGCCGTAGAGCAGCGCCTCGGCGGTGGGCGGGCAGCCGGGGACATAGACGTCCACCGGCACGATGCGGTCGCAACCGCGCACGACCGAGTAGCTGTAGTGATAGTAGCCGCCGCCATTGGCGCACGACCCCATCGAGATGACGTAGCGCGGCTCGGGCATCTGGTCATAGACCTTGCGCAGCGCCGGGGCCATCTTGTTGGTCAGCGTGCCCGCGACGATCATCAGGTCGGACTGGCGCGGGCTCGCGCGCGGTGCGGTGCCGAACCGCTCCAGGTCATAGCGCGGCATCGCGACGTGCATCATCTCGACCGCACAGCAGGCGAGGCCGAAGGTCATCCAGTGCAGCGACCCGGTACGCGCCCAGTTGATCGCCGCCGCCGTCGAGGTGACGAGAAAGCCCTTGTCGGCCAGCTCGTCCGAAATCGCCTTGAAGCCCGGATCGGGCTCCACATGCGCGCCGGGGCGCCCTTCAGCGGGGATGTAGACGCCGCCGCCGGGGGCCGCAGTCTCCGACTCGGTGCGGTCGACTATTCCCATTCCAGCGCCCCCTTCTTCCATTCGTAGGCGAAGCCGATCGTCAGCACGGCCAGAAACACCATCATCGACCAGAAGCCGAAGACCCCGACATGCTGGAAGGCGACCGCCCAGGGGAACAGGAAGGCCACCTCGAGGTCGAAGATGATGAACAGGATCGAAACGAGGTAGAACCGGACGTCGAATTTCATCCGGGCGTCATCGAACGCGTTGAAGCCGCATTCGTACGCCGAAATCTTTTCCGCGTCGGGATTGGAGATCGCCGCCACCGCGGCTGCCAGGAGCAGCACCAGCCCGAGGACGACGGCAAGGCCGAGGAAGATCAGGACCGGCAGGTACTCGCGCAGAAGATCGTCCAATCCGCCCTCCCGTTGCACGGCCCCACCCGCGGGCCCAGACGCCGCGGCGCAGAGCCGCAACCCGTTGAAGAGCGTTAGCTGCGGCAGCGAACAACGTCAACCAAGCCTGCGCGGTTCCGGCCAACGAACCGCACGGCGGGCACCGTTCGGTTGAACCGGCGGCCGGGCAGCCGCGACCAACCCGCATTCCGACCCGAAAGGATTTCCCGATGAAGACCTTCCTTGCCCGTGCCGCCGCCCGTCTCGCCGCGGCCCGCCGGGCCCGCCATCAGGCCGCGCATCTTGCCACGATGCCCGACGCGGTTCTCCGCGACATCGGACTGAGCCGCCACGATCTGGCCCGGATCCTGACGAACCGCCCGCGCTGAGCATTCGGGAGCGGGGCCCGAGTGGGCCTCGATCCTTTCACCCGGCCCGCTACATGCCTATAGTCTCGCCGCCGCAGCATTGGGCGGCGCGTACCTGGCAGACGGAGTGACGGCGGTGGCAGGCGGAAAAGACAAGACGGCGGTCCTGCTGGCCGCGGCGCGCGAGCGCATCCTGATCCTCGACGGGGCGATGGGCACCCAGATCCAGGGCCTCGGGCTTGACGAGGACGACTTCACCGGCCACGGCGCCTGCGCCTGCCACGGGCATCCGCAGAAGGGCAACAACGACCTCCTCATCCTGACCCAGCCCCAGGCGATCGAGGACATCCACTACCGCTACGCGCGGGCCGGCGCCGACATCGTCGAGACCAACACCTTCTCCTCCACGTCGATCGCCCAGGCCGACTACGGGATGCAGGACAGGGTCTACGACATCAACCTCAACGGCGCCCGGCTGGTACGCAGGGCGCTCGACCGCGCAACGGCCGAGGACGGCCGGCCGCGCTTCGTCGCCGGCGCGCTCGGGCCGACCAACCGCACCGCTTCGATCAGCCCGGACGTCAACAATCCGGGCTTCCGCGCCATTACCTTCGACGACCTCCGCCTCGCCTATGCCGAGCAGCTGCGCGGGCTCGTCGACGGCGGCGCCGACCTCATCCTCATCGAGACGATCTTCGACACGCTGAACGCCAAGGCGGCGATCTTCGCCTGCGAGGAGGTGTTCGCGGACCGGGGCGTGCGCCTGCCACTGATGATCTCCGGCACCATCACCGACCTCTCGGGCCGCACGCTTTCCGGCCAGACGCCGACCGCCTTCTGGCACTCGGTCCGCCACGCCCGGCCCTTCACCATCGGCCTCAACTGCGCGCTCGGCGCCAGCGCGATGCGGGCGCATCTCGCGGAGATCTCCGAGGTCGCCGACACCTTCACCTGCGCCTATCCCAACGCCGGCCTGCCCAACGCCTTCGGCCAGTACGACGAGGGCCCGGACGAGATGGCGGCCCAGGTCGAGGACTTCGCGCGCGAGGGTCTCGTCAACGTCGTCGGCGGCTGCTGCGGCACGAGCCCCGACCACATCCGCGCCATCGCCGCCGCCGTGGCCAGCCACCCGCCCCGCCAGGTGCCGCAGAAGGCGCCGCTGATGCGCCTCTCCGGGCTGGAGCCGTTCACGCTGACCAGGGACATCCCGTTCGTGAATGTCGGCGAGCGGACCAACGTCACCGGCTCGGCCCGCTTCCGCAAGCTCGTCACCGCCGGCGACTACCCGGCGGCACTCGAGGTCGCCCGCGACCAGGTGGCGAACGGCGCCCAGGTCATCGACGTCAACATGGACGAGGGCCTGATCGATTCGAAGGCCGCGATGGTCGAGTTCCTGAACCTCGTCGCCGCCGAGCCCGACATCGCCCGCGTGCCGGTGATGATCGACAGCTCCAAGTGGGAGGTGATCGAGGCGGGCCTGAAGTGCGTGCAGGGCAAGCCGATCGTCAACTCGATCTCGATGAAGGAGGGCGAGGAGGCCTTCCTGCACCATGCCCGCCTCTGCCGCGCCTACGGCGCCGCGGTCGTGGTCATGGCCTTCGACGAGACGGGACAGGCCGACACGAAGGCGCGCAAGGTCGAGATCTGCAGCCGCGCCTACCGCCTCCTGACCGAGAAGGTCGGCTTCCCGCCCGAGGACATCGTCTTCGACCCGAACATCTTCGCGGTCGCGACCGGCATCGAGGAGCACGACAACTACGGCGTCGACTTCATCGAGGCGACGCGCGAGATCGTCGCGACGCTGCCGCACGTCCACGTCTCCGGCGGCGTCTCCAACCTCTCCTTCTCGTTCCGCGGCAACGAGCCGGTGCGCGAGGCGATGCACGCGGTCTTCCTGTACCACGCGATCCAGGCCGGCATGGACATGGGGATCGTCAACGCCGGCCAGCTCGCGGTCTACGACACGATCGACCCGGAGCTGCGCGAGGCCTGCGAGGACGTGGTGCTGAACCGCCGCCCACAAGGCGAGGGGACCGCGACCGAGCGGCTGCTGGCGCTCGCCGAGCGGTTCCGGGGCGCCGGCGGCGGGCAGGCGCGCGAGCGCGACCTTGCGTGGCGCGAATGGCCGGTCGAGAAGCGGTTGGAACATGCGCTCGTCAACGGCATCACCGAGTTCATCGACGAGGACACCGAGACGGCGCGGCAGGCCGCGGAACGGCCGCTCCACGTCATCGAAGGACCGCTGATGGCGGGCATGAACGTCGTCGGCGACCTCTTCGGCGCCGGCAAGATGTTCCTGCCCCAGGTGGTGAAGTCCGCCCGCGTGATGAAGCAGGCGGTCGCCGTGCTCCTGCCCTACATGGAGGCCGAGAAGGAGGGCGGTGGGCGCGAGGCCGCCGGCAAGATCCTGATGGCGACGGTGAAGGGCGACGTGCACGACATAGGCAAGAACATCGTCGGCGTCGTGCTCGCCTGCAACAACTACGAGATCATCGACCTTGGCGTCATGGTTCCTGCGACGAAGATCCTCGAGACGGCGCGGGCCGAGGGGGTGGACGCGATCGGCCTCTCCGGCCTCATCACCCCCTCGCTCGACGAGATGGTGCATGTCGCGACCGAGATGGAGCGGCAGGGCTTCGACCTGCCGCTCCTGATCGGCGGGGCCACGACCAGCAAGGTCCACACGGCGGTCAAGATCCATCCGCGCTACGGCCGCGGCCAGGCGGTCTATGTCACCGACGCCAGCCGCGCGGTCGGCGTCGTATCGAACCTCCTGTCCCCGGAGGGCCGGAGCGGCTTCGTCGCCGCGACCCGCGACGAGTACGCCAGGGTCGCCGAGATGCACGAGCGGGCCGAGCGCGAGAAGCAGCGCCTGCCGCTCGCCGCCGCGCGCGGCAACGCGGTCAGGATCGACTGGTCGGGCTATGTCCCGCCGCGGCCCTCCTTCACCGGAACCCGGGTGTTCGAGACCTGGGATCTCGCTGAACTCGCCCGCTACATCGACTGGACGCCGTTCTTCCAGACCTGGGAACTCAAGGGCCGATTCCCGGCGATCCTCGACGACCCGCGGCAGGGCGAGGCGGCCCGGCAGCTCCACACCGACGCGCAGGCCATGCTCCAGCAGATCATCGGGCAGCGATGGTTCACCCCGAAGGCGGTGGTCGGCTTCTGGCCGGCGAATTCCGTGGGCGACGACATCCGGCTCTATGCGGACGAGTCCCGCACCGGGGCGCTGGCGACGCTGCACACCCTGCGCCAGCAGGTGACGAAGCGCGACGGCCGCCCGAACGTCGCCCTCGCCGACTTCGTGGCGCCGGAGGGGACGCCCGACTGGGTCGGCGGCTTCGTCGTCACGGCGGGCCCGGAGGAGGCGGAAATCGCCGCCCGGTTCGAGGCGGCGAACGACGACTATTCCGCGATCCTCGTCAAGGCGCTGGCCGACCGGCTCGCCGAAGCCTTCGCCGAACGGCTGCACGAACATGTCCGCCGCGACCTCTGGGGCTATGGGGCGGGCGAGCGGTTCACCCCGGAGGAACTCATCGGCGAGCCCTACCAGGGCATCCGCCCGGCCCCCGGCTATCCGGCGCAGCCGGACCATACCGAGAAGGCGACGCTGTTCCGCCTGCTCGGCGCCGAGGCGGCAACCGGCGTGCGCCTGACCGAGAGCTTCGCGATGTGGCCCGGCTCGTCGGTCAGCGGCCTCTACCTGTCCCACCCCGACGCCTACTATTTCGGGGTTGCGCGGGTCGAGCGCGACCAGGTCGAGGACTATGCCCGGCGCAAGGGGATGAGCGTCCCGGAGGTCGAGCGCTGGCTGGCGCCGGTGCTGAACTACCAGCCGGCCGGGCTGGCGGCGGCGGAGTAGGACCATGGCCGAACGGCCGGCGCGCGCCGGCTGGAACGGGGCGGATCCGGAGCCGCTGCCGCCCCTCACCGTCGCCGGCCGGCTTCGGCTGCTGGTGCGTGGCGTCTGGTCGGCAGCGGCCCTCACCCTGTTCTTCGGCCTCTTTCTCGTCCTCCGGACGACCGAGGTGGCGGTCACCCGCCTGACGGGCCGCCGGGTGACCGGCGCCAGCAACGCCATCGTGAAGGTCTGGGCCGCGCAGGCCCTCCCGGCGCTGGGTCTGCGCTACATCCGGCACGGCCGGCCGATGCGCGGCGGCGGCGCCTTCATCGCCAACCATTCGAGCTGGCTCGACATCGTCGTCCTGCAGCGTGCCGCCGCACCCTTCCTCGTTTCCAAGTCCGAGGTGCGGGGCTGGCCGGTGATCGGCTTCATCGGGCGGGCGATCGGCACGATGTTCATCGACCGCCGCCCGGCCGAGGCGAAGCGGCAGGAGCTCGCACTCCTCTGGCGGCTGAAGGCCGGCGACCGGATGGCGCTCTTTCCCGAAGGCACGAGCTCGGACGGCCGGCGGGTGCTGCCGTTCAAGTCGGCGCTTTTCGGCGTCTTCCTCGTGCCCGAGGTCGCCGGCACCGTCGCCGTCCAGCCGGTGACGATTGCCTACCGCGCCCCGGCAGGCCTGCCCGCCGCCTTCTACGGCTGGTGGGGCGAGATGGACTTCGCCAGCCACTTCGTCGACGTTCTGGCCCGCTCGTCCGGCGGCACCGTCGAGGTGACGTTCCACCCGCCCCTGCCGGCGTCCGGCGACCGGAAAACCCTCGCCTCCGCCGCGGAAGCCGCCGTGCGCGCCGGCTTCCCGCACGACACCCGGTGAAGCACCCCCCTCCCGGCTTTCATACGGCCCTGAAACCTGGAGAGCAGTCGCGT
>JBGALW010000010.1:0-45974 GCA_044223585.1 Amaricoccus sp. | reverse complement strand
CCTTTCCGAGGGTTCGTGCGAGTCGTGGCGGCGTCAAGGGCAAGCGGCCTCCGGCCGGGCCTGCGGCCCCCTTGACCCCGCCCCGACTCGCCCTTGGTTCGCGGGCGCGGGCGCCGTTTCTGGTCAACGGCGAAAATCGGCACGACTCCCGGGTTTGATCGGTGCCATGGTGCCGGGGTTCTTCGGCGTTCCTGCCGTCGGCAACGCCGGATGGCAGTTCCGGGCCGGGCGGGAGGAGACGGATGGCCTTCACGGAGGCGGATCTTGCGCGGCTGCGCGCGCGCTATGCCGACGATCCGGGCGGGCGGATGCACGACGGCCTTCGCGCGCGTCGCCGAGCGGGTGTTCAGCCGCGGTGCGCGGCCCGCGCCCTACACCGGCGTTCCGACCTTCCTGGCCGCGCCGCACCGGCCGGTGGATGCCGCGGCGCCGGATTTCTCGGGCTCGACGTGGCGATCAGCGGGTGCCGTTCGACCTCGCGGCGTCGAACCGGGTGGGCGCGGTTCGGCCCGCGGGCAGTGCGGACGATCGAAGCGGAGTCGGGCCCTACAACCCCGTGCTCGGCTGCGCGCCGATCCACGAAGATGGCCGTGGCGGACGTCGGCGATGTGCCGTTCTCCAGCCGCTACGGCATCGGGTCGGGCCACGCCGAGATCGAGGCGTGGATCGGCGCGATGGTGGGAGCGTGCTGCCCCTGTCGGTCGGGGGGGACCATTCGATCACCTATCCGATCCTGCGCGCCGTCGGCCGCGACCGCCCGGTGGGGCTCGTCCATATCGACGCGCATTCCGACACCGGCGGACCCTTCGACGGGCTGCGCGAGAACCATGGCGCGCCGTTCCGCAACGCCGTCCTCGCCGGTGTGCTGGACCCGACCCGGACGGTGCAGATCGGCCTGCGCGGGTCGTCGGAATATCTCTATGAGTTCGCGACCGAATCGGGCATGACCTGCATCCACGCCGAGGAGGTCGACCGCCTCGGTGTCCCGGCGGTGATCGCGGCGGCGCGGCAGGTGGTGGGCGACGGGCCGGTGTACCTGTCGTTCGACATCGACGCGCTCGATCCGGCCTTCGCGCCGGGGACGGGAACGCCGGAGATCGACGGACTGACGACCCGCGAGGCGCAGGCGATCCTGCGCGGACTGAAGGGGATCGACCTTGTCGGTGGCGACCTCGTCGAGGTGGCGCCGCAGTATGACGCGACGACCAAGACGGCCCACGCGGGAGCGCAGATGCTGTTCGAGATTCTGAGCCTGATGGTGTTTTCGCCTTCGTGGAGGCCGGCATGACCGCAAACCTGTTCACGCGGCTGGCCGACCGGTTTCCGGAGGACCGGCGCCGGATCTTCCTGGAGACCGAGGACGGCACCGGCCTCACCTTCGCCGAACTGCTCGACCGCGCCGGCCGGGTCGCCTCGCTGCTGCGGGCTTCGGGCGTGGCACCCGGCGACCGGGTGGTTGTGAAGGTCGAGAAGTCGGTGGCGCAGATCGGCCTCTATCTCGGGGTGCTGCAGGCGGGGGCGGTCTATGTGCCGCTGAACCCGGCCTACACCGCGGCGGAGGTCGGCTATTTCATCGGCGACGCCGCCCCGCGGGTCGTGGTGTGCACGTCGGCCAGGCACGGCGCTGGCGCCGCTGGTCGGGGCGGGCTGGATATTCACCCTCGGGCCCGGTGGCGAGGGGACGCTGGTGCCGCAGGCGGCCGCTGCCGTCGGACCGGGCGGTCGCGGCGCGGGCGGACGACGATGTCGCGGCGATCCTCTACACCTCCCGGCGCCGCCGGGGCGATCAGAGGGCGTGCTGACCCGCGGCGGCAACCTCCTGGTCGAACGTCTCCACGCTGCATGCGGCGTGGGCCTTCGAGCCGGAGGACGTGCTGATCCACGCCCTGCCGCTCTTCCACACCCACGGTCTGTTCGTCGCGCTGAACCTGATGCTGATGAACGGCGGGCGGATGATCTTCCTGCCGAAGTTCGACCCCGGGACAAGGCGATCCGGCTGTTTCCGCGGGCGAGCGTGCTGATGGGCGTGCCGACCTTCTACACCCGGCTGCTCGCCAGCCCGAACCTGACGCTGCAGGCGGCGGCGCGGATGCGGCTGTTCGTCTCGGGGTCGGCGCCGCTGCTCGCCTCGACCCACGCGGAGTTCGAAGGCGCGCACCGGGCACCGGATCCTCGAGCGGTACGGGATGACCGAGACGGGGATGAACACCTCGAACCCGCTGGAGGGCGAGCACGGCGCGCCGGGACCGTCGGCCCGGCGCTGCCGGGCGTCGAGGTTGCGGGTGCGCGGACCGGAGGGCGAGCTGCTGCCGCCGGGCGAGGTGGGCGTGCTGGAGGTCCGCGGCCCGAACGTGTTCCAGGGATACTGGCGGATGCCGGAGAAGACGGCGGAGGAGTTGCGGCCGAGGACGGGTTCTTCGTCACCGGCGACATCGCCAGCATCGCCCCGGACGGGTACGTCACCATCGTCGGGCGGGCGAAGGACCTCGTCATCAGCGGCGGGCTCAACGTCTATCCGAAGGAGGTGGAGCAGGCGATCGACGCGCTGCCCGGCGTGGTCGAAGGCGCGGTGATCGGCGTTCGCACCCCGACTTCGGCGAGGCGGTGGTCGCGGTCGTCGCGGCGCGGGGCCGGTTGGCGACGTGGTGGAGGCGCTGCGCGGCCAGCTCGCGAACTTCAAGCTGCCCAAGCAAGTCGTGGTGGTGGAGGAGCTGCCGCGCAACACCATGGGCAAGGTGCAGAAGGTGGTGCTGCGGGAACAGTATGCCGGCCTCTTCAGCGAGGTCGCGCACGAATCGTGACCCCGGGCCCGCCGCGCACCGCGGCGGGCATCTGCAGCCTTGCAGCAGCTCGTAGAAACCAGGCCGATCGTCGAGTTGCCGTCCGAGGCGACCGAGCCGCGGGCGGTTACGTTGCGGCCGAGATCGAGGTTGATCTCCGCCTGGCTGACGCCGTCGGTCCCGGTCTGGACGTCGACATAGACGTTGCTGCTGGGGTACTTGCCGGCCCGGACCGCGGTGGAGCCGTCCTCCTGGGTGATGATGTCGAGGTCGTCGAGCCAGTGGCGTTGCGGAGGTCGGACATGACGCTGTTGCCGCCGCCGCCGGCAAGCTCGGCCGCGGCGGCCGCGAGCTGGGCGATCTGGAAGGGAGAGAGGTTCTGGGTCGCGCGGCCGAAGAGCACGCGCGCCAGCACCTCGTCCTCGGGCAGCGGCGGCTCGGAGGAGAAGGTGATCTGGGGCTCGGTGACCCGGCCCTGCACCGTCACGATCGCGGCCACGCCGTCCGATTCCGTTCGGGCGACGAAGTAGATCTGCGGGTCGAGGTTGCCGATCAGTTGCAGGCGGCCCTCGTCGAACTCGATGCGCTGGCCGAGGATGACGAGGCGGCCGCGGCGCATCTCGAACTGGCCCACCGGCTGGATGTCGCTGCTGTGGCCCTGCACGCGGAGATCGCCCCCGAGTTCGACGTCAAGGCCGCGGCCGCGGACGAAGATCTGGTTCGGGGCATTTACGCGGACGTCGAGGCGGACGCCGACGCGGGCGCTTTCCGGCGTCGGGGCCGCCGGGGGCAGGCCGGCGCGGGCGCGGTCGAGCGTCACCTGTACCGGCCGGGGCGTCGCGACGTGCTGGACCTGCTCCAGCGCCTTCTGCGCACCGGCGCCCAGACCCTCGGCCACCGAGATTTCGGTCCGGCCGAGGTCGATGTTGCCGGACAGCAGGCCGCCGCCGCCGACGATCGGCCCTTCGAGCTGCAGGTTGCCGTCGAGCGTGGTGCTGACGAATTCGCCGTCTGTGTAGCGCATGCCGTTGATCGCCAGCCGGACGTCCGAGTTGAAGGGCTGGCGCAGGCCGATCCGGCCCTCGGCGTGAAGGCTGCCGCCGTTCGCCACGTTGGCGGAGAGCCGGCTGAGCGTCGCCTGGTCGCCGTTGAGCGCGAGATCGAGCGTGATTCCCTGCAGCCGCAGGTTGCTGCCGGGGTCGAAGAAGGTGCCATCGGCCACGGTGACCGAGCCGGCGAACTGCGGCGCGGCCAGCGAGCCGCTGGCGGTGGCATTGATCCGCGCCTGCCCCGAAGCCTGCGCCGAGCGATCCTGCAGCAGCGGGTTCAGGATGGCGAGCGGCGCGGTGCCGTCGATCCGCACCTGCAGCCCGGGGCCTGTCAGCGGAATCCGGCCCGACCCGTCGATGGCGATGCCGCCGGCGCCGGTGACCCGGGCCGCCCCGATCGTCAGGCTGTTGTTGCCGAAGCTGCCGTTGACGGTCGCCGCGAGCGGCGGGATCGCGTTCTCGCTCATCACCCGGGCCGTCAGATCCTCGCCGCGCAGGTCGAAGGTGGCGGCGGGGGCGGCCAGCGTGCCGGAGACCCGTCCGGTGCCGGTGACCGTGCCGCGGAGGCCCTGGTTTCCGGCGAGCCGGTCGATCAGCGGCAGTGGGAAGGACTGGAGGTTGATCGCGAGATCGATGTTGCCCGGCCCCAGCGGCACGGCGCCGCGTGCCTCCGCCGCGAGTCCCCCGGCCGCGTTGACGCGCGCGGTGAGCGCGAGGCGGCCGGCGTCGGTTCGCCCCGTCGCCTCGACCGACACCGGCGGCAGGCCGGCGTTGCGGGTGATTGCCGAGCCGAGGTCCGCACCCGCCACTTGGAACTGCACGTCGGGGGTCTGCCGGGGACCGGTGACGCGGGCGGTGCCCGTGACCGAGCCGGCAAGCCCGAGGGTCGGGCGGATGGCGTTGGCGATCGCGAGCGGCAGCGCGTCGATCGCGACGTCGATGTCGAAGCTGTCGGTCATGCGGCCCTGCGCCGTCAGACGGCCGGTGCCGAAGTCGAGCGCGAGCGGCGTCAGTTCGACACCGCCGTCGCGCAGCGTCACGGTGGCGGGGGCGGTGAGGGTGGCGGAAACGTCCTGCTGGCGCAGGGTCAGCGTGTCGATCGTCGCGGCAAAGCCGGGATCGAGGGCGGCCACGTCGCCGGACAGCGACGCGAGCGTGCCGATGGCGAAGCGGGCGTCGGCGGCGAAGCGCATGGCGTCGGGCGCGTGCCGGGTGGCGCTGGCCCGGAGCGAGCGGATGTCGAACCCGGCGGCGACGAGGCCCTGGGCCTCGAGCGAGCCGTCGACCAGCGGGACGCCGAGGGCATCGGCGATCTCGGCCTGTGCGGTCAGCGAGTCGATGCTATTGCCCGCGACCGAGAGCCTGCTCGCGTCGGCACGAAGGGTGACGCCCTGCTTGCCGTCGTCATTGGCGAGGGTCACGTCGGCGTTGACGCCGCCCGTGGCCTCGACCAGCGCCAGTGCCGCGACCGATGCGACATCGGGCGCGGTGAGGGTGAGGCGGCCGGTGACCGGGTCGCTGGCGTGGCGCGCGACGTCGCCGGTGAGGCGGTTCGGGCCGACCTGGACCTGCAGGCCGGAGATCGAGCGGTCCTCGCCCGCAACCCGCACGCCGCCGCCGAGCCCGAGCACGAGGCCGTCGAGGCCGCCGCCGCCAGACAGCCGGCCGTCGATGTCGCCGCCGTCTACGGTGCCGGTGAAGCCGAGCCGGCCGCCGGTGAGACGGCGGCCGAGAAGCTCGCCGGTCGGGACGGCTGCCGCGAGGGTGACGGCGATGGGCTGGCCGTTGCCGGTGGCGCGGCCGGTCACGTCCACCGCGCCGCTCGCCCGTGGCGAGACGAGGGCGAGGTCGGTGAGCGAGGCCTGGAAGCCGATGTCGGTGTGGGCCGACGCATAGACGCCATCCGAGACGAAGCTGACCTGCGGGTTGACGACCCGCAGGTTCTCGGTGCGGATGCCCGCCTCGTCCCGCACCGCGCGGCCCGAAACCTGCGTTTCGCCGGCGATCAGCGGATCGATCTGGTCGATGCCGAGGACGAGGTCGGTGGTGCCGCCGTCGAAGGTGAGGTCGAAGCCGCCGGACAGCGGGCTGACGCTGCCGTTGGCCTTGAGGTCGATCGCGCCGGCGAGCGGCCGGTTGGCAAGGCCGGCGAAGATCGCGAGATCCTGCGCGCGGATGCTGTTGCGGCCGGTGTAGGTGAGATCCGCGAACTGGCCGGCCGAGAACACCGACAGGCCGTTGCCGCTCAGCTGGAGCTGGTTCACCACGAAAGGCCCGCCGGGGTTCAGCGCGGCGTCGGCGAAGAGGTCGACGCGCGGGCCGATGGCCTGCGCGACCTTCGGGTCGGTCGAGGAGACGCCGGTGGCAAGTCCCTCGGCGTTGATCGTCACCTGCCGGGTCGCCGGGTCGTCGAGGTTCCGCGCGAGGCCGCCGAGCCGGAAGGTCACGTCCTCCATCGTGAGGTCGGCGGCTTCGAGCCGGTCGAGGAAGACGAGGCCGTTCCAGCGGCTGGCGGCGCCGAAGTCGATATAGACCTGGGCGGAGTGGATCCGGGTCCGGGCGCCCGGTACCGGCAGCACCAGTGCCGGGCCCGCCGGGCTGCCGAGCGAGCCGGTGAGGCTGAGTTCCCGCAGGAAGCCGTCCGATCCGGTCGCGAGCGTGCCGTTCAGGTTGAGCACGGCGCCGTCGATCGCGAGATTGTCGATGGCAAGCCCGCCCGCGGCCTTGCTGACGCCCGATACCTGCACGCTGCTCTGCCCGGCGAAGAAGTCGCGGAAGGCGGGCGGCACCAGGGGCGCGATCGCCCCCTTGAAATCAACGTCGAAGCCGAGGCCCTCGTCGCGTGAGCGCAGCGCGACCACCCCGTCGACCAGCCGCTGGCGGTCGGCGTCGAGCGTGAAGTCGAGATCGACCCGGTCGAGCGGCCCCGACCCGGCGAGGCTGAGGTCGATTGCGGGCTTGCCCTCGATCTTGAGGAGCGTCGCGACCACGCCGCCCTGCGGCTCGTGCAGGTCAAGGTCGACGTCGAGCTGGCGGGTGGCGTTCGAGAAACCCGCCTTCAGCGTCAGCGCGCCGCCCGGATCGTCGCGGCGCCTGACCGCGAGGTCGGTCGCCAGCGTCCCGCTGGCAAGGTTCATCGAGCCGGTCACCGAAAGCTCCGCCGCCTGGCCGAAAACCGGCTCCTCGAAGCGGACGGACGGCAGCGACAGTTCGGCAAGATTGATCGAGACCGGCAGCTCCGGCAGCGAGAAGGGCTGGGCCTCCGCGGTTGGCAGCGCCCGCGGCGCGGGGGGCGTCTCGCCGCGCCGGAGCCAGGTGATCCCGCGGGCGCTCAGGCGGTTGATGTTCACCCGGCCGCGCAGCAGGGCGAGCCGGCTCCAGTCGAGTTCGGCATTGTCGATGACGAGCCAGGCGCCCCGGTCGTCGGAGATGGTGATCCGCTGCACCCGCGCCTGCGAGGACAGGGCGCCGGTGACGCCGGAGAGCCGGATCTGGCGCCCCGGCGCCGACAGCCGGCCTTCGATGAAGTTGAGCAGGAACCCGTTGTCGCTGGCCGAATCCTCGACCGCGTCCTGCGCCAGCGCCCCGAGGCCGACGAGCAGCGCAAGGCCGAGAAGGATTGCGGCGAGCCGTTTCAAAACGCCTGTCCGATCCCGATGTAGAAGGCGACCGCCGGATCCTGCGGCCGCGGGTTCAGCGCGCGGGCGACGTCGAGGCGGATCACGCCGATGGGCGTGTAGTAGCGGACGCCGAGCCCGGCGCCGGTGCGCAGATCGTCCTCGCCCGAGAATGCGGCGCCCTGTGTCACGAGCGCGCTGTCGATGAAGCCGACCGCGCCCCAGTCGCTGGAGCCGAAGCGGTAGCGCGCTTCCGCCGAGGCGTTGATGATCCCGCGCCCGCCGACGACGAAGGTCTCGCCGTCGTCCTCGCGCAGGCTCTGCACGCCGATCGACTGGTACTCGTAGCCGCGCACCGACCCGCCACCGCCGGCGAAGAACAGCATGTCTGGCGGGCTCTCGGCCGTCGACGGGCCGAGATAGCTGCCGAACAGCAGCCGCCCGGCCAGCGTCAGGCGCTCGTCGGACAGCAGGGAATGATAGGTGCGGCCCTCCAGCGTCCCGCGGACCGCCGGGTTGCCATATTCCGCTTCGTAGAAGGGCTGGGCCTCCGCCGCGAGGAAGAAGCCGCGGTGGGCGTCGAGCGGATCGTCGCGGCGGTCGTAGGTGCCGTTGGCCACGACGGCATAGGTAAGGAAGTTGCGGGTGCCGAAGCCGTCCTCGTAGCGCGCCTTCGACACCTGCAGCAGCGCGCTGCCGGTCAGCTTGGTGCCGAAGAGCTGGGTCAGGCCGACGCTGCCCGTCACCGACTCCTCGTTGTAGGTGTCGTAGTCGGCCTTCGCCGCCTCGAGCCCGGTGACGAAGCTCGTGTCCGGAGTATAGACCCCCGGCTTGGTGAAGCTGACACCGATCGTATAGTCGTAGTCCTGCGGGTCGTAGGTGGCCCCGAGGCCGTCAATGTTGACATAGTAGCGCAGCTGCTCGGCGCGTCCGAACAGGTTGCGGTGCTGCCAGAAGGCCTGGACGCCGATGCCGTCGATGGTCGAGACGGTGCCGCCGACGCCGAAGGAGCGCGGCCGGCGGTCCTCGACGCGGACGAGCATCGGCAGGCTGCCGTCCGGCAGGATCTCCGGCGCCTCCTCGATGCGCAGCGAGCGGAAGATGCCGAGCCGGTTCAGCCGGTCCTGCCCGGCCTGCACGACGTCGGGATCGAACCGGTCGCCTTCCGGCAGCGCCGCCATGAAGGCGATGAAATCCGGGTCCGTCCGGGTCGTGCCGGTGACGCTGGTCGGGCCGTAGCGGGCCTCGCGTCCAGGATCGATGGCAAGGGTCGCGTCGAGCTGCGAGGTCGCGTGGTTGGCGATCACCTTGCGGTCGGTCTCCCGCGCCTTGGCGTGCGCCAGCTGCCGCCAGCGCTCGATCGACAGCCGCGAGGCCTGCTCGATGACGGTCGCGCGCGCCGGCTGGCCGGTGCGGAAGCCGATGCCGTCCGGGGTCGCGCCGGTCGCGATGGCGTCCTTGCTCCACGTCGGCTCGTTGACGATGCGGACGGCGCCGAACTGGAAGCGCGGACCGGGATCGACGCGGATGGCGATCGGCACATTCTCGGGGAAGGTCGCGGCCAGCGTCAGGCCGGCGACCTCCTGGCCCGCCGCCTCGATGCTGATGTAGGGCCCGTAGTACCCGCGGTCATAGAGCGCGGCCAGCAGGCGGCGATAGTCGCCCCGCGCCTTCGAGAGGAGACCGCCGACCCCGGACGCGGGCGTGTCGCGGTCGGTCCAGAGGGACGAGGCCTGTTCGAGCGGGCCCTTGAGGCTGTCGGAATCGTGCGAGATCTCAAGGGTGACGGTGTAGGGCAGGGGGTCGATGATCTCGAAGCCCTCAGCCTGCTCGCTGTCGCCCCAGAGATGGATCCCGAATAGCGAGAAGGCGTCGGCGGGTCGCGCCACAAGGCAGCCCGCAGCGAGGATCGCTCCGGTCAGCAACCTGCTGCGCGGGCCTCCTGCCATCGAACTTTCCCGCCTGCCTGATGTTATCGTTAACGAAAGCCTAAAGCATATTGCCCACAGCACAAGCAACACCGCGTGCAGGCGGGGACTTTCCGCCGAATCGTGCCCCGGATCACGCACGGCCGCCGCGTCATGCGATTGGACGGAAAAGGGCTGGACGCATGGGCTGCCCCCCACTAAGCGGGTTTTATGGAGATACGCGAGACGGCCATCCCCGAGGTCAAGATCCTGATCCCGCGTCGCTTTGGTGACGCGCGCGGGTATTTCAGCGAGGTGTGGAGCGGCCCCCGGATGGAGGGCGCCGGCCTCGGGTTCGGCTTCCTCCAGGACAACGAGGCGTTGTCCGGCCAGGCCGGGACGCTGCGCGGCCTGCACTGTCAGGCGCCGCCCTACGCCCAGACCAAGCTGGTGCGTGTGGTGCAGGGCGCGATCCTCGACGTCGCGGTGGACGCGCGCCGCGGGTCGCCCACCTATGGTAAGTGGGTGGCGGAGGAGCTCTCGGCGGAGAACGGCGCGCAGATCCTCGTTCCGCGCGGGTTTCTGCACGGCTACGTCACGTTGACCGAAAATGCACTGGTTCTTTACAAGGTCGACAATATCTACGACGCCGCGAGCGAGCGTGGCGTGCTCTGGAACGACCCGACCATCGGCGTCGACTGGGGTGTCCCGCTCGGTGACCTCGTCCTGTCGGACAAGGATCGCGGCCTGCCTGTGTTTTCCGAGTGGGCGTCGCCCTTCGAGTACGGAGTGGATTGAATGAAGCTTCTGGTCACGGGGGGCGCGGGTTTCATCGGCTCCGCGGTGGTGCGTCAGGCGATCGCCGACGGCCATGACGTCGTCAACCTCGATGCGCTCACCTATGCCGCAAACCTTGCGAACCTCGACAGCGTGGCGGGATCGAACCGCTATGCCTTCGAGGAGGCCGACATCCGCGACCGGGCCGCGCTCGACCGGATCTTCGCGAAGCACCAGCCGGACGCGGTGATGCATCTGGCGGCCGAGAGCCACGTCGACCGGTCGATCGACGGGCCGGCCGCGTTCATCGACACCAACATCACCGGCACCTACACGCTGCTGGAGGCCGCGCGCGCCTTTTGGGGCGGATCGCGCGACACGGCCGGGCGGGACTTCCGCTTCCACCACATCTCCACCGACGAGGTGTTCGGCACGCTGGGCGCCGAGGGGCAGTTCACCGAGGAAACGCCCTACGCGCCGAACTCGCCCTATTCGGCGTCGAAGGCCGCGAGCGATCATCTGGTGCGGGCCTGGCACGAAACCTACGGCCTGCCCGTGGTGCTGTCGAACTGCTCGAACAACTACGGCCCCTTCCACTTCCCGGAAAAGCTGATCCCCGTCGTGATCCTGAACGCGCTCGCCGGGCGCCCGATCCCGGTCTACGGCAAGGGCGAGAACGTGCGTGACTGGCTCTATGTCGGCGATCACGCGACGGCGCTCCTGAAGGTCGTGACCGAGGGCCGCGTCGGCGAGAGCTACAACATCGGCGGCAACGCCGAGGCGCGGAACATCGACATCGTCACCCGCATCTGCGCGCTGATGGACGAGTTCGAGCCCGCGGGCGCGCCGCACGACCGGCTCATCTCCTATGTCACCGACCGGCCGGGCCACGATTTCCGCTATGCGATCGACGCGAGCAAGATCCGCCGCGATCTCGGCTGGGAGCCGTCGGTGACGTTGGATGAAGGGCTGCGGCGCACCGTACGCTGGTACCTGGACAACCGCGACTGGTGGCAGGCGATCCAGGCGCGTGGCCACAAGCTGGAGCGGCTCGGGCTGAAGCAGGCCAACGGCTGATGCGCGCACTCGTCTTCGGGACGACCGGGCAGGTCGCCCGCGAGCTGGCCCGGAGCGCGGCAACGCGTGGCTTCGACGCCCGCGCGCTGGGCCGGGCGGAGGCGGACCTGACCGATCCCGAGGCCTGCGCCCGAGCGGTGCGCGATGCCGACGCGGACATCGTCATCAACGCCGCCGCCTACACCGCCGTCGATGCGGCTGAGGACGACGTGGCGACGGCGCAGCTCGTGAATGCCGCGGCGCCGGGGGCGATCGCGGCGGCGGCTGCGGCGAAGGGCGTGCCGTTCCTGCACGTTTCCACCGACTATGTGCTCGACGGCTCCGATCCCGGCCGGCCCTGGCGCGAGGACGATCCGGTCGGCCCGCTGTCGGCCTACGGCGCGACCAAGCTGGAGGGCGAGCGGGCGATCATCGCCGCGACGCCGGACCATGCGATCCTGCGCACGGCGTGGGTGTTCTCGGCCCACGGCAGGAACTTCGTGAAGACGATGCTGGCCGTCGGCCGGGGCCGGCCGGAGATGCGCGTCGTCGGCGACCAGCGCGGCGGCCCGACCGCGGCGGCGGACATCGCCGCGGCGCTCTGGACCGTGGCGGAGGCCTGGGTGGCAGGGCGCGGGCGGCCCGGAATTTTCAACTTCGCCGGCCAACCCGATGTCACCTGGGCAGAATTCGCCGATGCGGTGTTCGAGCGGGCCGGCTGGGATGCGCGGCCGGCCATCACGCCGATCGGCACCGGCGACTGGCCGACACGGGCGGTGCGGCCGGCCTATTCGGTGCTCGACTGCTCGGCCATTGCCGGGGCCTACGGGGTGGCGCAGCCCGACTGGCGGCCTGCGCTGGACGCGGTAATCAATGAACTGTCGGAGGTAAGAGCATGACGCGCAAGGGAATTATCCTCGCCGGCGGCTCCGGGACCAGGCTCTATCCGATCACGCATTCGCTGTCGAAGCAGTTGCTGCCGCTCTACGACAAGCCGATGATCTACTATCCGCTGTCGGTGCTGATGCTCTCGGGCCTTCGCGAGATCTGCATCATCACCACGCCGGACGATCAGGACCAGTTCCGCCGGCTTCTGCGGGACGGCAGCCAGTGGGGCATGCGGTTCGAGTACGTGGCGCAGCCGAAGCCCGAGGGGCTCGCGCAGGCCTACATCCTCGCCGAGGAGTTCCTCGCCGGCGCCGCCTCGACCATGGTGCTCGGCGACAACATCTTCTACGGCCACGACCTGCCGGAGATGATGAAGCGGGCGGGCAGCCGGCCCGAGGGCGGGACGGTGTTCGGCTATCAGGTCGCCGACCCGGAGCGCTACGGCGTCGTTGCCTTCGACCGGGACGGGACCGTGCTGTCGATCGAGGAAAAGCCGGCGCGGCCGCAGTCGAATTTCGCCGTCACCGGCATCTACGTGCTCGACGGCAGCGCCCCGGCGCGGGCGCGGGCGGTGCGGCCGAGCGCGCGCGGCGAGCTGGAGATTACCGAGGTGCTGAACAGCTACCTCGTCGACGGGCTCCTCAATGTCGAACGGATGGGGCGCGGCTTTGCCTGGCTCGACACCGGGACGCACGCGAGCCTGCTCGACGCGGGCAACTTCGTGCGGACGATCGAGGAGCGGCAGAACGTCAAGATCGGCTGCCCGGAGGAGATCGCCTTCGCCGAGGGCTGGATCGACGCCGCCGAGCTGCGGGGGCTGGCGAACCCGTACATGAAGACGGAGTACGGCCGCTATCTGATCCGCGTCGCCGACGGCGGGTGACGTGCCGGTGACGGTGATCGACGGCAGGAAGCCCTGGTAGCCGGTCAGTTCGACTTGCCCGACCGCTGCCACGGCAGCGGCGCCACCGGCACGCCGTCCTCCAGCAGCGCCCGCGCCTCGGCGGGGCGGGCCTCGCCGATGATCGTGCGCTGCGGCGCCTCGCCGTCGTGGATCCGGCGGGCCTCGCGCGCGAAGTCGCGGCCCACGTCCTCGGCCTCGGCCTCGATTCGCCGCCGCATCTCGGCCAGCGCCTGCTCGGCCGGCGAGGCGGGGGCGGTCAGCGGTCCTTCGCCGGCCGGCCGCGCCGCGGTCGTCGCGACGGCGGGCGCCATCAGGTCCTTCTCGACCGTTCCGCTGCCGCAGACGGCACAGGCGAGCAGGCCCTGCCCGGACAGCCGGTCGAAGTCGGCGCCCGATCCGAACCACGACTCGAACTTGTGGCCGCGGTCACAGCGCAGCGCAAAGCGGATCATGAACGCCCTTCCGACACAGACCTGTCATCAACCAGATATAATCATGCGCACGGAAGACCAAACTTTCTGCTCCCGTTCGCGCGAGGTCGCTGCTAGACAGCGGGCCGGCGATCCGCAAGGCCTCCCGCATGGCGAGTTGACATGGCGAAGTGGTATCCGGCGTTCCTGGCGATCGCGGCCGGCCTTTGCGCGGCGATCGCGGCCGCGCTCGACCCGGCCCCCGTGGTGGCGTTCTTTGCCGCCGCCATCGCGACGCTTGCCGCCGCGATGCTGGTGCGCACGCCGCCCGCTCCGGAGGCCGACCGCCGCGTGGAGACTGCACCCGCCGCCGCCGATCCGTTGCAGCAGCGCGCGACGCCGATGCCGCTCGGCTTCGGCCGGGCGCTGATCGAGATGCTGCCGACGCCGCTCCTCGTCGTCACCCGGTCGGGTGTCATCGCCTATGCCAACCCCGCCGCGCACGCGGCGCTGCCGCGGCTGCGGACCGGCGAGCATTTCGCGCATCTGATCCGCGCGCCCGCCTTCGTCGAGGCGGTGAACGCGACGTTCGCCGACGGCAACGGCCGGAGCCTGCGCTTCTCCGCCCGTCTTGCCGGCGACCAGTCGCTCGAGGCGACCACCGGCCTCCTGCCGCCCGGCCCCGCCTTCGGGCCGGAAGCGATGGCGATCGTGCAGATCGAGGACCGCACCGAGGCCAGCCGGGCCGAGGAGCTGCGCTCGGACTTCATCGCCAACGCCAGCCACGAGCTGCGCACGCCGCTCGCGTCGATCGTCGGCTACATCGAGACGCTGCAGCATCATGCCCGCGAGGATCCGGAGGCGCGCGAGCGGTTCCTCGGGATCATGGCGCGCGAGGCGGGGCGGATGCAGCGCCTCGTCGACGACCTGATGTCGCTCAGCCGCATCGAGATGACCGAGCATGTCCGCCCGGACGAGGCCTGGTCGCTCAACCGCATCGCCTCCGAGAGCGCGGCGTCCCTCGTGCCCATCGCCGAGCGCGAGGGGGTGACGCTGAAGGTCGACCTGCCGGCGGAAGGCGCCACCGTGCTCTGCGACCGCGACCAGCTTACCCAGGTCTTCACCAACCTGATCGACAATGCGATGAAGTATGGCGGGCGCGGCTCGACGGTTCAGCTGCAGGTCGCCGCGCCGAACCGCGCCCATCCGAACCGCTGCGGCGTCACGGTCGTCGACGACGGTCCGGGGATCGCGCGCGAGCACCTGTCGCGCCTGACCGAGCGCTTCTACCGCGTCAGCGTCGCCGGCAGCCGGCGAAAGGGCGGCACCGGCCTCGGGCTTGCCATCGTCAAGCACATCCTGAACCGGCACCAGGGACGGCTTGAAATCGCCTCGGTTCCCGGCAAGGGCAGCGCCTTCACCGTCTGGCTGCCGCCGGCGGCGACGGCGAGCCGGGCCGCGCCGCCCGACGCCGCCTGACGTCCCCTCACGCAAGCGACCCGGCATTCCGTCCGCGTTCCCGGGCGCTTGCTCTGTCATGATTTTGTCGCAAGACTGTCATCGACCATGCGGACAGCGCGTATACTCCCGCGAACGCAGGCCGGACCCGAAGGCAGGCGGCGCGCGGCAAGGACGGCACCCGGATGGCGCATATCGTTTCGGCCTTTGACGAGGACCTGATCCAGGTCCAGGCGCGGATCTCCGAGATGGGCGGCATCTGCGAGGAGCTGCTCGCCAAGGCCCTGCAGTCCGTGCAGACCCGCGACGCCGACCTCGCGCGGTCCGTCATCAGCCGCGACAAGGCGCTCGACGCGATGGAGATCGCGCTCGAGGAGACGGTGGTGAAGGTCATTGCCCTGCGCCAGCCAGTCGCCGCCGACCTGCGGGTGCTGATCGCTGCGATGAAGATCGCCGCAACGCTGGAGCGGATCGGCGACCTCGCGAAGAACATCGCCAAGCGGGCGATTCCGCTGAGCTCGGTCAAGACCGTGAAGCCGACGACCTCGATCGTGCGGATGGGTCGGCAGACCCTCGCCCAGCTTTCGGACGTTCTGAACGCCCACGCCTCGCGCGACCTCGACCTCGCGGTGCAGATCTGGAACCAGGACTACGAGCTCGACGAGCTCTACAACGCGATCTTCCGGGAGGTCGTCACCTACATGGTCGAGGACAGCCGGCTGATCGGCGTCGGCGCGCAGCTGATGTTCATCGCCAAGAACCTCGAGCGGATCGGCGACCACAGCACCCACATCGCCGAGATGGTCTACTACATCGTCACCGGCGACACCCTTGGCGACGACCGCCCGAAGGGCGAGCCGATGGGCGCGGATCTCATCCAGGAATAACGGGAGCAGGAGCACCCATGGCCGTGAAGGTTCTGGTAGTCGAGGACGAGGAGCCGATTTCCCAGCTTCTCGCCTACAACCTGCAGAAGGAAGGCTTCACCATCACCACCGCGGCGGACGGCGACGAGGCGATGATCGCCATCGACGAGGCGAAGCCGGATCTGGTGCTGCTCGACTGGATGCTGCCGAACGTCTCGGGGATCGAGATCTGCCGCCAGATCCGCAGCCGCAACGAGACGCGCGACCTGCCGGTCATCATGCTGACCGCGCGCGGCGAGGAGGAGGACCGGGTGCGCGGCCTCGACATCGGCGCCGACGACTACGTGACGAAGCCCTTCTCGATGTCCGAGCTGGTCGCGCGGATGCGCGCGGTCCTGCGCCGCACGGCCCCGGCGCTCGCGAGCGACACCGCGGTCTTTGCCGACATCGTGCTCGACCGGCAGGTCTGCCGCGTCCGCCGCGGCAAGCGCGACGTCCACCTCGGGCCGACCGAGTTCCGCCTGCTCGACACGCTGATGCAGCGCCCCGGCCGGGTCTACTCGCGCGAGCAGCTGCTCGACCGGGTCTGGGGCCAGGACGTCTATGTGGAGATCCGCACGGTCGACGTCCATATCGGCCGGCTGCGCAAGGCGCTGAACCGGCGCGGCGACCGCGACCCGATCCGCACCGTCCGCTCCTCCGGCTACGCGCTCGACGAGACTTATACCGGCTGAAGCGTTGCGACCGTCGTCCTGCCGTGCGAGCAAGGGCTGCGCGACAGGGGAGAAGCGATGAAGACGGTGCTGGTGGCGAACCGCAAGGGCGGCGTCGGCAAGACCATGGTGGCGATCACACTCGCGGCCGGTCTCGCCGCGGAGGGGCACTCGGTGGCGCTCGCCGACGCCGATCCGCAGAAGTCGGCGCTGCGCTGGCTGAAGCACCGGCCGGAGACGGCGCGGCCGATCCGGGCGGTCGACTGGACCGACGACAAGGATTTCGGCGACGCCCCGAAGCATGCCGACTGGCTGGTGATCGACGCGCCCGGTGCGCTCGCCGGCCACCGCGCCGCCGACCTCGTGGCCGAGGCCGAGGCGGTGGTGACGCCGGTCCTCTCCTCCTTCTTCGACGTCGATTCGACCCGCCGCTTCCTCAAGGAAGTGGAACAGATGAAGCGGGTGAGGAAGGGCAAGGTTGCGGTCCACCTGATCGCCAACCGGGTGCGCGCGGGCGGCCGCGGCGCCAGCCGGCTCGGCGACTTCTTCGCGCGCGTCGGGCAGGAGCCGATCGCCTCGATCACCGAGCGCATCGCGTATGCCGACCTCGCCGCGGAGGGCCTGTCGGTCTTCGACAAGCCGCAGCGGGCCTATGCCGACATGCGCGCGCAATGGGCGCCGGTGATCGCCGCGCTCGGCTGACCGCCGGGCAGTGCCGACGCAGATTTCCGCGCCGATGCCCTATCTGGATGACAGGATGGCCAGTAC
The DNA here is from genome assembly GCA_044223585.1 of Amaricoccus sp. Lineage (GTDB taxonomy): Bacteria > Pseudomonadota > Alphaproteobacteria > Rhodobacterales > Rhodobacteraceae > Amaricoccus. The sequence goes on along the minus strand of JBGALW010000010.1, from coordinate 28,781 downwards.
AACTGCCAACGCCGGGGGGCCGGGCGCGACGCTGATGCGTGGCGGAGAGCATCAGGGCGCGCGCTCGATCACCGGCTGCCGCGCCAGTTGCAGGCGGACGAGGCCGCGGCCGGCGCGGATCAGCCGTACCGGGCACTCCTTCTCCTCCAGCCGCTGCCGCAGCAGCAGGAGGCGCGTCTCGAGGTTGTCCTTGAAGTCCGGCAGCTTCAGGTCGGGCGCCATCCGGATCTCCCGGTTCGAGAACTCGACCCGGCCCTCCGCCAGATGCCGCTCCAGAAGATACACGAGCAGCCGTCCGGCGACGCCGCGGATCACGTAGCCGTTGTCGATGAAGACGCTGTCGTCGGCGCCGTGACAGAGCACCCGGAAGCAGCCCTGCGGCGCCGCACCCGGCGCCGCCGGTGCGCTGGCCTCCTCCCCGGCGAGCAGTTCGGAGATCACCAGCGCCGCCGCGCCGTGATGCGCGACCATCGACAGCGCCGCCGCGTCCTCGCTGCGAAACGCCAGCCGCTCGCCGCTTTCGGCGAAGACGACGCCATAGAGCGCGCCGTTCGTGACCATCGGCACGGCCAGCTGGCTCTGGGCATGCGGAAGGCCGGGGAGCGGGATCACCCGCGTCTCCTCTTCCGCCATGCTGCTGCGGATCGCCGCCCCGAACCGGCGCACCCGGCTCATGTCGCTCACCCGCACCGGACGGGCGAGTTCCGCCGCGGCGCCGGCGACGCCCGCGCCCATCGCCACCTCGGACCCGGCGCCGGAGCGGTCATAGCCGCGGCTGGCGAGCGTCACGAGGACGTCGCGGGCCGGGTCGTACTGGAAGAGGATGACCGCGGGTGCGGAGAGCATCGCCTGCACCCCTTCCAGCAGCGCATCGACGATCCGCGCTGTCTCGGTCTCGGCAGCCACGGCCGCCACCACCGCGACCGCCCGCGCCAGCTCGGAGCGGGACTGGACCGCCGGCGGCGGATCGAGTCCCTCGGGGTGCGGCAGGGCGGTGATCGCATCGACCCGGAAGACGTCGACGCTGGCGAGCCGCATCACCTCCGCCATGCCGACCTGCGCGCTCGAAGCCCTCAGGCTCGCGGCCATCGCCTCGAAAAGCGGGCCCTCTGTTTCGTTGCGCAGCCATGTGGCAGCCAGCCGGACCTGGCGGCCGGTGCGGCCGTCGACGACGATGACGCTCGCCTGCGGATTGTCGCGCAGGTTGGCGGCGGTCTTGCCGAAGAACTGGTTCGACAGGGCGATGTGATGCTCGTCCACCTGCTCGACATGGCTGAGGTAGGAGACGTTCGGCATGCCTTCGGCGGAACTCGTCGCGATGATCGACGGGATGACGCCTTCGAAACAGTCGCGCAGGTCGGCAAGCCGCAGGGTCGTCATCCCACGGTCGTCCCGGCGCGGGGGCCGGGCGTCTGCTCGAACGCCCGGTCGACGGCCAGCGACACGATCGCCACGTCGCGGGCGGTCAGCCAGTACCGGATCGCGGCGCGGGGCACGCCGAGCCCCTGCAGCACCGCCTCGGTCCGCACCACGTAGGCCTCGGCCTCCGCGATCTCCACCGGCGTCGCGGCACGCACGATGGCGCGGCCCTTGAGCTGGAACGCCCGATAGTCGTCCGGCTGGACGAAGGTCGTCGCGAGCATGCCGTTGTCCCGGACGTTGGCCAGCGTCTCCGGCCACAGGTGCCCGGAGACCGCGACGTCCACCCGCCCGCTCGCTACCACCCGACCCCCGGATCCGCGGGCGATCATCGGCCGGTTCGCGGCGTCGCGTATGGCGAGGGTCATGAGGACGGGGCCGGAGATGAAGGGGGCGAGGGTGGGCGGAAGGGGCATTGCGGCGTCCACGGGGGCTTAGGGAAGATTTAGGAAACCGGAGCCCGGCTTAGCAAGCTCTTAGGAAGCGCGCGACGCCGCGACGGGTTACCCCGTGCCGCACCGACCAAGCTGCAGACGACAGTCCGCCTGAGAGGAGCGAGGACCAGATGACCTATGTCTCGGCCATTGCCGCCGAAGCCGACCTTTGGTTCGGCAACACCCGCGTCGCCATCCGCGTCGCCTCGGCCACCGGTGCCGACGGTCTCAGCGTGATCGAGCACTGGATGCCGTGGGGCGAGGCCCCGCCGCTGCACATCCACCGCAACGAGGATGAGGTGTTCCACATCCTCGCCGGCCGCCTCAAGTTCCGCGTCGCCGAACGAACCTTCGAGGTCGGACCGGGTGCGACGCTGCGGGCGCCGAAGGGCGTGCCGCACCATTTCAGGGTCGAGAGCCCGGAGGGCGCGCACGTCCTGACCGTCACCCGCGGCGCCGACTTCGAGACAATGGTGCGCAGCGTCTCGCGCCCCGCCGACGCAGCCGGCCTGCCGCCTCCGGTCGTGCCGGACGCTGCCATCATCGGCCGGCTGACCCGTGCCTGCGCCGCCAGCGGCATCGACGTCATCGGCGCGCCGCTTCCCTGATCCCCGAAACCGAAAGGAGAGTTCCCATGTTCCGTACCCTGCTTCTGGCCGCCTTCGTCGCCGCTCCCGTCGCCGCACTGGCCACCATGCCCGCCGACATGCCGCCCGCGCCGGCCGGGACCTATGTCACCGACCCGGCGCATACCAGCGTCACCTGGAGCCTCGAGCATTCCGGCCTGTCGCACTGGACCGCCCGCTTTGTCGGCACCCGGGCCGTGCTCGACTGGAAGCCCGAGGACCCGACGGCCTCCACGCTCCGGGTCGAGATCGACCCGCGCTCCGTCCGCACCGACTTTCCGGCGCCGGAGGAAACCGACTTCGACGGAATGATCGCCACCAGCGCGGACTTTCTCGCCGACAAGCCGATTTCCTTCGTCTCGACCGGGATCGAGATCACCGGCGAGCGGACCGGCCTCGTGCATGGCGACCTGACGTTCCGGGGCGAGACGCGGCCGGTGACGCTGCTCGTCACCTTCAACGGTTCGATGGCCGACCATCCGTACAGCCACGAGCCGAAGGTCGGCTTCTCGGCCACCGCGAGCTTCGACCGCAGCGAGTGGGGCCTCGACATGCTGATCCCGTTCCTCGGCGACCGGATCGACCTGACGATCGAGACACAGATGATCCCGCCGGAGCGTGAGTCGCGGGCGGGCGGGCCGTCCGATGCCGTCAGCGTGGCGAGCGCCGAGGCGCAGCGGCCGGCCTCAAGGGGAGCCACCCGGCCTCGTCGGTTCAATTCTCACTGACGTTCGCGGTGGCGACGTCCCCGGCGACGCGCGGCGCAAACCCGCCCGTCGCCAGCCGCACGTCAACGACACAAAGGGTTGCGCAAGGGCTGCGCCGATCGGACGCCGGCTTGCGCTCCGTCTCGCGCCGGCCGGTGCTACCTGGTTCGCACCGTGCCCCTGCACCGCCTACCGCCAGAGGTCGGCGAGCACCGGGCGGAGGGCGGGGCCGAGGTCCTCGGCGATGAGGCCCGGCCCGGCGGTGGCGCCGGCGGCGCCGTGCAGCCAGACTGCGGCGGCGGCGGCGTCTAACCCCGGCAGGCGGCGGGCGAGGAGGCCGGTGGCGATGCCCGCGAGGACGTCGCCGGAGCCGGCGGTCGCGAGCCAGGGTGGCGCGTTTGCATTGATCGCGACGCGGCCGTCCGGCGCGGCGATGACGGTGTCCGGACCCTTGAGGATCACGACGGCACCGGACCGCGCCGCCGCCGCGCGCGCCCGGTCCGGCCGGGGACGGCCGGCGAGGTCCGGGAAGATCCGGGCGAACTCGCCCTCGTGCGGGGTCAGGACGACCGGCGCCGGCCGCGCTGCGATCCGGGCGAAGAGCGCGTCCGGGTCGCCGGCGAAGAGCGTCAGGGCGTCGGCGTCGAGCACCGCGGCCGGCGGCGCGGCGAGGGCCGCCTCGACGAGTGCCCTCTCGTGGTCGCCGGTGCCGAGGGCTGGACCGATCAGGACGGAACTGACGCGCGGTTCGGCGAGCAGCGTGGCGAGGGCGTCGGCGTCGTCGGCGCGCGCCAGCATGACCGCGGTCAGGTGGGCGGCGTTGACGGCGAGCGCGCTGCCGGGGCTTGCGACGGTGACGAGGCCCGCGCCGGCCCGCAGCGCCGCCTCGGCGCCGAGCCGTGCCGCCCCGGTGCGGCTCGGGCCGCCGGAGACGACGATGGCGTGGCCGCGGCTGTACTTGTGTCCGTTCCGGTCGGGTGGCGGCAGGGTCCAGAGGCCGGGAGCGTTCGCGAAGGCCGTCGGGCGGATCGCCTCCAGGACCGAGGCGGGGATGCCGATGTCGGCGACGGTGACCGGGCCGCAGAGGCTGCGCCCCGGCTCCAGCAGGTGGCCGGGCTTGCGGCGGAAGAAGGTGACGGTCGCATCGGCCGCCACTACGGCCCCGAGCGGCTCGCCGGTGTCGGCGTTGAGGCCGCTCGGCACGTCGACGGCGAGCACCGCGGCGGGGTGCGCGTTCATCGCGGCGACGAGCTCGCCCGGCAGACCGGTGACGGGACGGTCAAGCCCGGCGCCGAACAGCGCGTCGATCACGACCGCGGCCTCGGGCAGCGGCGTCGCGGCGGCCATGACCGGCCCGGCCCAGCGGTCCCGCGCAATCGCCGCGTCGCCGCGAAGGCGCGCGGGATCGCCGCAGAGCATCAGCGTGACGGACCGCCCGAGGGCCCTGAGGCGGCGGCCGGCGACGAAGCCGTCGCCGCCGTTGTTGCCGGGCCCGGCGATGACCAGCACCGGCCCGTGCGGGGCGAGCGCCGCGGCCCCGTCGGCAACCGCCGCCCCGGCCGCCTCCATCAGCGCGATGCCGGGCGTGCCGGCGGCAATCGTCCGCCGGTCGGCCTCGCCCATCTCGGCGGCGGTGAGAAGCTCGTGCATGCGGGGCAGCCTCCGGTCGGCCTTGCCGTCCATCGGTACGGCAGGACGGGAAGCGCGTCGAGGACGCTCCCGCTCCGAAGCGCTGGTCGGGAGCCGCGCCCCTGGCGTCCATTGTTCCCGCCTATACGTCAGAATCGGCAGCGCCTGGCCCTGGGGGGCAGGCGCTGCCGCCGTCGCGAGCGCCGGGGCGCTCTACCCGTTGGACGGTCCGAGGCAGGCGGCGAGTCCGGTGACGAGGCCGTCGAGCAGCGCGGGGTAGAGGTCGGCGCCGGGCGTGAGGGTGGCCCCGAGGCCGTCGAGGGTGCCGGTGCGGGCGGGGGTGCCTTCGGTGACGGTGGCGATCAGCTTCGGCGGGAACTCCGGCTCGGCGAAGGCGCAGACGATGCCTTCGTCGCGGACGCGGGCCTTGATGGCGGCGACGCGGGCGGTGCTGGGCGGCACGCCGTCCTGCAGCGCGATGCTGCCGGCGGCCGGGAAGTCGAAGCGGTGCTCGAAATACTGGTAGGCGTCATGGAAGACGATGAACGGACGGCCGCGCAGCGGCTCCAGCGCGGCGGCGATGCGGTCCTCCTGCGCGCGGGTGTCGGCGGCGAAGGCAGTGGCGTTGGCCGCATACGTCGCCGCGTTCGCGGGGTCGGCGGCGGAGAGGGTTGTTGCGATCGCCTCCGCGGCGGCAATGGCGTTCTCTGGATCGAGCCAGAGATGGCCGTCGTGGCCGCTGGCATGGTCGTGTTCGTCATGGTCGTCGTGGCCTTCGGCCTCGGCGCCGTGGTCGTGCTCGTCCGGCTCGAACGGGCCGTCGGCGCGGATCGGCAGGGTGGCGACGCCGGGCGTCGCATCAAGGGTCACGCGCACCGCCTTCGGCGCCAGCGAGTCGAGCGGGTCGGCGAGCCACGGCGTCAGGTCCGGGCCGACCCAGACGACGATGTCGGCCGACTGAAGCAGCTGCGCCTCGGACGGGCGCAGCGCGTAGTCGTGCGGCGAGGCGCCCGCGGCGATGATGAGGCCGGGTTCGCCGACCCCCTGCATGACGCGGGCGGCGATCGACTGGATCGGAGCGATGTCGGTCGCCACGACCGGGACCGCGAGCGCGGGCAGGGGAGCGAGGAGCGGCAGGAGGGTGAGGAGCGAGGCGCGCATGGCAACTCCGGTCGGGTCTTGTGAGCAGTGGTCCGCAGGGGTATCGTGCCTGCGCCACTGAGCAGGACTGTTATAAAGTAACAATGGGCACGTCAAGCAATCCCGAAGCGGCCGCCTTCGGCCCGCACGACCATGGCGCCTGCCGCGGGCGGGCGCTGGCGGCGGCGGACCAGCTCTGCGCGGCGCGGCGGCTGCGGCTCACCCCCGCCCGGCGCTTCGTGCTGGAGACGCTGCTCGATTCGCACCAGGCGATGACCGCCTACGAGATCCTCGACCGACTGGCGGGCGCGGGGCTCGGCAGCCAGCCGCCGGTGGTCTACCGGGCGCTCGACTTCCTCGTCGCGGCCGGACTCGTCCACCGGATCGAGCGGCTCGGCGCCTTTGCGGCCTGCACGCACGGCGGGGCGGAGCACAATGCCGGCTTCCTCGTCTGCCGGATCTGCCGGCGGGTGGCGGAAACCGCGCTGCCGCGCCCGGCCGACAGCCTGCTCGCCGAGGCGGCGGCGGCGGGTTTCGCGATCGAGCGGACGGTGGTGGAGGCCGAGGGCGTGTGCGCGCTGTGCCGGGAGCCGGCGGCGTGACCGCGGCGGCCGGGCCGCTCGTCGAGGCCCGCGGCATCGGCGTTTCCCTCGGCGGCCAGCGCGTGCTGCACGACGTCAGCCTGTCCCTGTCGCCGGGCGAGATCGTGACGATCGTCGGGCCGAACGGTTCGGGCAAGAGCACGCTGCTGACGCTCCTGATCGGGGCGGAGCGGCCGGACGAGGGCGAGGTGCTGCGCCGCCGCGGCCTGCGCGTCGGCTACGTGCCGCAGACGCTGGCGGTCGACAGCACGCTGCCGATCACCGTCGACCGCTTCCTGCGGCTCGCCGCCGGGCCGGTGGGCGCGGCGCCGGTCATGGAGCGGCTCGGGATCGCCGGGCTCGGCCAGCGGCAGCTCGCGGCGCTGTCGGGCGGCCAGTTCCAGCGCGTGCTGCTCGCACAGGCGGTGCTGCGGCGCCCGGACCTGCTGGTGCTCGACGAGGCGACCAAGGGGCTCGACCAGCCGGGCGAGGCGCAGTTCTACCGCCTCGTCGACCAGATCCGCGGCGAGCTCGGCTGCGGGGTGCTGATGGTGAGCCACGACCTGCATGTCGTGATGGCGGCGTCCGACCGGGTGATCTGCCTCAACGGCCATGTCTGCTGCGAGGGCACACCGATGGTGGTGTCGGCGGCGCCCGCCTATCGCGCGCTGTTCGGGCACGGCACGCATGGCGCGCTGGCGCTCTACCGGCACGACCATGACCACGTGCACGGGGACGGCCACGATCACGGTCATGACCTCGGGCACGACCAGGACCACCGGCACGGGCTGCATCACCACGGGGCCGGGGAATGACCCTGCTCGACGATTTCGTGGTGCGCGCGGTGCTGGCGGGGCTCGGGGTCGTCGTCGCGGCGGCGCCGCTCGGCTGTTTCGTGGTCTGGCGGCGGATGGCGTATTTCGGCGACGCCACGGCGCATGCCGCGCTGCTCGGGGTGACGATCGCGCTCGCGACCGCGCTGCCGGTCGTCGTCGGCGTGATGCTGATGTCGCTCGCCATGGCCGTCGCGGTGTCCGCGGCGGCGGGGCGCAGCCACGCGATCGACACGCTGCTCGGGGTCGCCGCCCACGGCGCGCTGGCGGCGGGCATCGTGGCGCTGAGCTTCCTGCCCGGCGTGCGGGTCGACCTGATCGGCTACCTGTTCGGCGACATCCTCGCGGTGTCGCGGTCCGACCTCGCGGTGATCTGGGCGGGGGCCGGCCTTGTCGCGGCGGTCCTCGCCTGGCGCTGGCGGCCGTTGCTCCTCGCGACGCTGAGCGAGGATCTGGCGGTGGCCGACGGGGTGGACCCGCGGCGCGAGCGGCTGGTGCTGACCCTGGCGCTCGCGCTTCTGGTTGCGGTGGCGCTGAAGGTGGTGGGCGCGCTCCTCGTCACCGCCATGCTGATCATCCCGCCGGCGGCGGCGCGCAGCGTTGCCCGGACGCCGGAGGCGATGCTGGCCGGCGCGCTGCTGGTGGGGGCGCTGGCGGTGGGCGCCGGCCTTGCCGGGTCATGGCACTTCGACACGCCGGCCGGGCCGTCGATCGTCCTCGCGGCGGTGCTGGCGCTCGCCGTCTCGGCGGGGCTGCGGCGCGGCTAGCCCGGCCGTTTCCTCCGGGCTCGCGCTCTGGCCAGCCGGTCCGTGGGGCCAGCTCGGGGCCAGCCACTTAGCGGGTTGTCCGCCGCTACGCCGTGGCAGCCATCTCCCCGGTCAGATCAGCATGAAGTCCTCGACGATGATGGGTGACCTACGCCTCGTCCGGCTCGGGGTCCGTCCCCGGAGCGGGTGCCCCTTCCTCGAGGTCGCTCTCCAGGAACTGCTCGAGCTCGGCGAGGTCCGCGGGCACCGGCAGGCCGAGGGCCTGCATTTCGGCGATCTTCTCGCGCAGGGACTCCTGCAGCTCGTGGGCGTCGGGGTTGCGGGCGATCTCGTCGAGGATCGACGCGAGCTGGACGCGGAACGCTTCGAAGGCCATGCGCAACCTCACCTATTTCGCACGGTGCGCGGAAGTGCCACAGTGCGGCGGTATCCGGCAGGTTTGCCGATGATCGCGGCGCTTCGCAAGGCGCCGCTTCGGACGGAGGAGGTCCAGGTGTCCTTCAGGACTGTTTTTGCCGCGATGAGCGCGAGCCAGGACGATACCGAACTCGACCGGGCCGTCGCCATCTGCAGTGCGCTCGACGCGCATCTGGCGCTGCTGGTGCTCGGGATCGCGCCGCCGCCGCCGGCCTCGCCCTATGGGGTCGTCTCGAACGACATCTGGGCCGGCGAGATCCGCGAGGGGCAGGACGAGGCGCAGGAGCGGGCGACAGCGGTGCAGGCGAAGCTCGCGTCCGGCGCGCTGTCCTACTCGATCGAGGCACAGTACATCGACCGGGGCACCGTCGCCTCGCTCGCGAGGAGGAGGCGTTGCAGACCTGGGTGATGAACGGCGCGCTGTTAGATTCCGGGCGCCCGGTGCTGCTGCTGCCGCCAGGGGCGACCGCCTTCCCGGAGGCGAAGCGGGTGATGATCTGCTGGGACGCGAGCGTCGAGGCGTCGAAGGCGGTCCGCGAGGCGATCGGCCTCATGAAGAAGGCCGAGCGGGTGGATGCGGTGCTGGTCGATCCGGTGCCGTCCTTCGACGGACACGGGCCGGAGCCGGGCGCCGACCTCGCCGCCTATCTCGGGCGGCACGGCATCGAGACGGTGGTGCACCGGCTGCCGAAGGAGGGCAAGGACACCGGCGACATGCTGCGCCGGACCGCCGGCGACCTCGGCTCCGACCTGATGGTGATGGGCGGCTTCGGCCACTCCCGCCTGCGCGAGCGGATCTTCGGCGGGACGACCACCAACATGATGAAGAACCTGGCGGTACCGGTGCTGATGGCGCACTGACGGGGGTCTGGATCCGGGTAACCGCTATTGCCGCCTTCGCGTCTCAGGCGCAGACTTCCCCGCCGATGTGCCAGCATCGGTGCCTGCCCGTCCCCCGGCAGGCGCGCCGAAGCCCTATGAGAAAGACAGCGGGCGCTGCTCCGGGACTACCCTTCCTCTTCCGCCGCAGCCGCTCCTGCTGCCGCTTCGGGCTTCGCGCGGAAACCGGTGGCGATCAGGTACTTTTCCGAGGAATCCTTGCGACTCGCCGGCGGCTTCATGTGCACGACCCGGGCGAAGCCGCGGTTGAGCCAGGCGACGAGGCGGCGGTCGGCGCCGCCGGCGAGGACCTTCGCAACGAAGGCGCCGCCCGGCTCCAGCACGTCCATGGCGAAGTCGGCGGCCGCCTCGACCAGCGCGGTGATGCGGAGCGCGTCCGTCTGCGGGTGCCCGGAAGCGGGCGCCGCCATGTCGGAGAGCACGACGTCCGCCGGACCGCCGAGCCAGCTGCGCACGGTGGCGTCGGCGCCCTCCTCCAGAAAGTCGAGGACGTGCAGTTCGGCGCCCTGGATCGGCTCGACCGGCGTGAGGTCCACCCCGAGCACCCGGCCCTTCGCCCGGCCCGCCCGCTGGCCGAGGGCGTTGGCGCGCACGACCGCGACCTGAGTCCAGCCGCCGGGGGCGGCGCCGAGGTCGACGACGCGGGCGCCGGGCTTCAGCAGGCCGAAGCGGTCATCGATCTCGATCAGCTTGAACGCCGCGCGGCTGCGCCAGCCTTCGGCGCGGGCGCGGGCGACGTAGGGATCGTTCAGCTGCCGCTCCAGCCACAGCGTCGACGAGAGCTTGCGGCCCTTGGCGGTCTTGACCCGCACGCGCAGGTCGCGGCGGCCGCGACCCGAGCTGTTGCCGCCGCCCTTGCCGGTCGGATTTCCCGTGGTCACTCCAGCCTCACCCCGCTGGCAAAGGCGCCGCGGGCGCTCATCATCGCAAACAGCATGCCTTCGCGCAGCCCACGGTCGGCGACGCGCATCGAATCCGTCGGCCAGACCCGCAGCAGGGTGTGCAGAATGGCGGCGCCGGACATGATGAGCTCGGAGCGGTCGCGCCCGAGGCCGACGTCGGTGCGCCGCCCCTCCGGCCCGAGGCGCAGGAACCGGCCGATCACGTCCTCGATCGCCCGCGCCGAGAGATGCATCCCGTCCACCTTGCGCCGGTCGTAGCGGCGCAGCCCGAGGTGGGCGGCGCCGACGGTCGTGACCGTACCGGACGTGCCGATCATCTGGAAGGCGCCCGCGTCGCCCGGCGTCCCCGCGGCATAGGGTTTGAAGCCGGCGATCTGCTCCTCGAAGTACCAGGACATCAGCGCGAAGCGGGCACTGTCGCCGGCGACGTCGGCGAAACGCTCGTGCAGCGTCGCAACGCCGAGCGGCACGGAGATGAAATCGACGATCCGCGCGCCGGCCGGGTCGGCGGCGACGCCCCGGTTCATCTCCAGGTCGACGATCGCCTGGGCCCGGCGCTCGGGCTCGATATGGCCAAGGTCGAGCCAGACGAGTTCCGTGGACCCGCCGCCGATGTCGAAGACAAGCACCTGGCTCGCCTCCGGCGACACCAGCGGCGCGCAGGAGATGACGGCAAGGCGTGCCTCCTCCTCCGGGCGGATGAGTTCCAGCCGGAGGCCGGTCTGACGCGCCGCCACGGCGAGGAAGTGGTTGCCGTTCCGGGCGCGCCGGCAGGCCTCTGTCGCGACGAGGCGACGGTTGCCGACCCGGTAGCGATCGAGCTTCTCGGCACAGACCGAGAGTGCCTCCAGCGTGCGCGCAATGGCGCCGCGGGAGAGATGCCCGGTGCGTTCGAGGCCGGATCCGAGCCGTACCGACTTGGCGAAGGCGTCGACGACGCGGAAATGCCCGTGTTCCGGGGATGCGATCAGCATCCGGCAGCTGTTCGTGCCCAGGTCAAGGGCCGCATAGAGATCGGACTCCAGCGACGCGGATTCACGCCCGCGACGCCTCGGCACCAGCGCGACACCATCCTGCGCAGACTCCGTCAAGTCGTGCGCCATGTACAACCAAGATGTGCATGCCGCGACGAAGGCCGCGGCCTTTGGTATGAAGGTTACATGACCGCCCGGGCCAAGGCAAGATTGTGTCGCGGTTGCAGGATGATGACCGCAGGTTGTGCGGGCGCTGCACAGGAATCGCAGGCGCGCGCGCCAAGCGACTGGAACTCCGGCCCTATCGCCGTTCAGTAGCCGATCGCCGCGCCCGAGGCGGCGCGGCTGTCGATCGCGCCGTTCAGCCGTGCCCCGCCGCCGGCCTCGATCTCGGCGAGGCTCGCCCCGCCGACGAGAATGCCGGCCGCCTGTCCCCATATCGGCCAGTCGGGATTGCCGTTGACGGTATGGCCCATGCCGGTCAGGAGCCGGACCGTGTCGGGCGACAGCGCGCGCGGCTCGGTCAGTACGACGTCGGGAAGCCACTGGTGGTGGATGCGCGGGGCGTCGATCGCCTCCTGGATGTCCATGCCGTGGTCGACGACGTTGAGAATCGTCTCCAGCGTGATGGTGATGATGCGCGGGCCGCCGGGACTTCCGATCACCATGAAGGGCGACCCGCCGCGCGAGACGATGGTCGGGCTCATCGAGGACAGCGGCGACTTGCCCGGCGCCACGGCGTTGGCATCCCCCTGCACGAGACCGTACATGTTGGGCGTGCCGGGCTTCGCGGTGAAGTCGTCCATCTCGTTGTTGATGAGAACGCCGGTGCCGTCGGCGACGATGCCGGTGCCATAGCTGCCGTTCAGTGTGTAGGTGACGGCGACGGCATTCCCTTCGGCGTCGACGATCGAATAATGCGTGGTCTCCGCCGCCTCCTTCGCCGTCTCGGGCTTGAGGTCGGCCGAGACGCCGGCGCGGTAGGGATCGATGCCTGCCCGGATCTGCGCGGCGTAGTCCTTGCTGGTCAGCTTCGCCACCGGGTTGTCGACGAAATCCGGATCGCCGAGCGCGCTGTTGCGGTCGACATAGGCGTGGCGCATCGCCTCCACCATCAGGTGAACCGTCTCGGCCGAGTCCGGGCCGAGGAAGGCGAGGGGGTAGCCCTCGAGAATGTTCAGGATCTCGCAGATGATCGCCCCGCCGGAACTGGGCGGCGGCGACGAGACGATCTCGTAGCCGCGGTAGGAGCAGGTGACGGGGGCGAGCTCGCGCACCTTGTATCCGGCGAGATCGTCGGCGGAGAAGATGCCGCCCTTGGCCCTGCTGGCAGCGACGATCTTCTCCGCGACCGGACCGGTGTAGAAGCCGTCGCGGCCCTTGTCGGCGACCGCCTGCAGGGTGGCGGCGAGGTCGGGCTGGGTCAGCGTCTCGCCGGCGGCGAAGGGCGTGCCGTCGGCGCGGGTGAAGATCGCCCGGGCGGCGGGATCGCGTGCGAACATGCCGGCCGCGTCGTTCAGCGAGGCGGCGTCATAGTCGCCCAGCGTGAAGCCGTCGCGCGCCAGCGCGATCGCCGGCGGGATCAGCGCGGCGCGGTCCATCGTGCCGTACTTCTCGCGTGCCAGCTCGAAGCCGGCGACCGAACCGGGGATGCCGGCGCCGAGGAAGGTGTCGGTGCTGGCGCCTTCGACGATGTTGCCCTGATCGTCGAGGTACATGTCCGCCGTGGCGGCAGCGGGCGCGCGCTCGCGGAAATCGAGGAAGGTGGTGCGGCCGTCGGCGAAGCGGATGGTCATGAAACCGCCGCCGCCGACGTTGCCCGCCTCGGGGTAGGCGACGGCGAGCGCGTAGCCGACCGCGACCGCGGCGTCGACCGCGTTGCCGCCCTGCTTCAGCACCTCGACGCCGATCGCGGAGGCGAGATGGTGCGCGGTCACCACCATGCCGTTCTCCGCCCGCACCGGCGCCGGCGAGGCGGCGTGCAGCGGGGCCGCGAGGACGAGGGCGAGCGCGCCCGCAAGGGCGCCGGACCTGATCTGCATGGTGCTTCCTCCCCACCGGCGCACGGCTCGCGGGATGCAGGGCGCCCGTTCGTGGCCGAGGCGATGGTCGGCCCGCGACAGGGCGCGTGTCAATGGCGGGTAGCGGATTTCGCGACCCGCGGCGTTTCACCGGCTTGACCGGGCGGCGGTGCGGGCGGAGCATGGGGAAAACGTGCCGGGGGGAGTCATGGCGGGTCGTTTCGGCATCGGGCTGGTGGTTGCCCTGTCCGTCGGGAGCGCGGTCCCGGCTGCGGCACTCGGGATCTGCGTCGAGGGCGCCTATCCGCCGTTTTCGGAGGTGATGGCCGACGGGGAGATCGTCGGTTTCGACATCGACATCGCGCAGGCCCTGTGCACCGAGATGGGCGAGGAGTGCACGCTGGTGCGCACCGACTGGGGCCGGATGATCCCGTCGCTGATCGCGGGCGACTGCGATGCGATCGTCGCCTCGATGTCGGACACGCCGGCGCGGCGGCTGTCCATCGACTTCTCCGCCCCCTACTATCGCGCGCCGATCAGGTTCGTCTCGGCCGCCGATTCGGGCCTTTCGGATTCGCCGGACGGCCTCGCGGGCAAGTCGGTCGGCGTGCAGCGCGGAACCGTGAACCAGTATTTCATGATGGCGCATTACCCGGCCGCCGTGCTCAGGCTCTACGGCACGCAGGAGCATGTGCTGCTCGACCTGACGCTCGGCCGGCTAGACGCGGTGGTGGGCGAGGCGGTGCAGCTCGACACCGGGTTCCTCAAGACCCCGGCGGGCGAGGGGTTCGCCTTCTTCGGGAGCGAGCATTTCGATCCTGCGATCCAGGGCAACGGCGCGGCGATCGGCGTCCGCAAGGAGGACACTGCCCTCCGCGACCGCTTCAGCGCGGCGATCGCCGCGCTGCGCGCCGACGGCCGGTACGAGGCGATCGCAGAATCCTACTTCGACTACGACATCTATGGCGGATAGCTGCCCTTGACGCGTTGCCCGCGCCGGACAAGGCTGCGGGCATCACAAGAACAGGGAGCTTTCACGTCATGCAGCGCATTGTCCGGGCCGGCATCGTCGGCCTTGCCATGGCGGCGGCCGCGCCGGCCTTCGCCCTCAACCTCTGTGTGGAGGGCGCCTATCCGCCTTTCTCCGAGGTGGCGCCGGACGGGTCCGTCGTCGGCTTCGACATCGACATCGGCCAGGCGCTCTGCAAGCAGATCGGCGAGACCTGCACGCTGGTCAAGGTCGACTGGGACGGCATCATCCCGGCGCTGCTGGAGAAGAAGTGCGATGCCATCGTCGCCTCGATGTCGGCGACGGAGGAGCGCAAGCAGGTGATCGACTTCACCGACCGCTACTATCGCGAGCCGAACCGCTTCGTGGCGAAGGCCGGCGCCGACCTCGACGACACGCCGGAGGGGCTGGCCGGCAAGACCGTTGGGGTCCAGCGCGGGACGATCCACGAGAAGTACATGCAGGTGCACTATCCGCAGACCACCCTGCAATCCTATGGCAGCCAGGACGAGATGATCCTCGACCTGACCTCCGGCCGGCTCGACGCGGTGATGGCGAGCGGGATCGCGCTCGACGCCGGGTTCCTCAACACGCCGGCGGGAACCGACTACGTCTTCGTCGGCGGCGAGCACTACGACCCGGCGATCCACGGCGCCGGCGCCTCGATCGGCGTGCGCAAGGAGGACACCGACCTGCGCGACAAGCTTTCGGCGGCGATCAAGGCGATCCGGGCGGACGGCAGCTACGAGACGATCGAGAAGAAGTATTTCTCGGTGGACATCTACGGCGAATAGTCCGGCGCCCGGGTGGAGGGCCTCATCCGCTATGCGCCGATCCTCGCGACCGGCGCACTCCTGACCGTCGCCCTGGCGCTGACGTCGCTGGCGCTCGCCACCACGCTCGGGGTGCTGGGCGCCGCCGGGCGGCTCGGCGGCGGACGCGCGGCGGCGGCGGCGGTGTTCGTCTACACGTCGATCGTCCGCGGGGTGCCGGACCTCGTGATGCTGCTGCTCGTCTATTTCGGCGGGCAGCGGCTGGTGAACACCGTGGCGGGATGGTTCGGGTCGGGGCCGGTCGATCTGCCGCCGTTCCTCGCCGGCGTGATCTCGATCGGGCTGATCTATGGCGCCTACCTGACGGAGGTGTTCCGCGCCGCCTACATGGCGATCCCGTCGGGCCAGACCGACGCCGGCAAGGCGCTCGGGATGCACAGCGGCGTGGTGCTCTGGACCATCGTGCGGCCGCAGCTAATCCGGCTGGCGCTGCCCGGCTATGCCAATGTCTGGCAGGTGCTGGTGAAGTCGACGGCGGTGGTGTCGGTCATCGGGCTGCAGGATCTCGTCGGGCGCGCCAGCGAAGTGGGCAAGACGCTGCGCGAGCCGTTCCTGTTCCTCGTTGTCGTTCTGGCGGTTTACCTCGCGATTACATGGGTTTCGACGCAAGTCCTGAACGGGGTGGAGCGGCGGGTGTCGCGCGGGGTGGCCGATGCGCGTTGACCTCGTGCTGGAGAACTGGCCGCTGTTCGCGCGCGGTATCTGGATCACGCTGCAACTGACGGCGATCGCCGTCGCGGTCGGCTTCTCAATCGCGCTGCCGACCGCGCTGATGCGGGCGCGCCGGGTGCCGTGGGTGACGCCGCTGGTCGGCGGCTATGTCTACCTGTTCCGGGGCACGCCGCTGCTGGTGCAGACCTTTCTCATCTACTACGGCCTCGCGCAGTTCGAGGCGGTCCGCGACAGCTGGGCCTGGACCTTCCTGCGGCAGCCCTGGTGGTGCGCGGTGATCGCCTTCTCGCTCAATGTCGGGGCGTACATGACGGAAATCCTGCGCGGCGCGATCGAGGCGACGCCGCGGGGCGAACTGGAGGCGGCGCGGGCGCTGGGCCTTCGGCCCTGGATGGTGGAGGGGCTGGTCGTCATCCCCTCGGCGCTGCGCCGGGCGCTGCCGCTGCTTGGCAACGAGGTGGTGTTCATGCTGCAGGCCTCGGCGGTGGCGAGCGTCATCACCCTGCAGGACATCCTCGGCGCCGGGCGGACGCTGAACGCGCGGTACTATCTTGCCTACGAGGGGTTCCTGACGGCGGCGATCCTGTACATGGCGATCACCTTCCTGCTGGTCTGGGTGTTCCGGCTGCTGGAGAAGCGGTTCCTGCGGCATCTGGCGGTGGGGCGGTAGGGAATCTCCCGCACATCGGTCCGGTCGCGCGGACGCGCGCCCGAAGCGCCAGCGCGCAGGGCGCCTGCTTCGGACTGTGCAGATTTTCCCGAACGGGTGAATCGGGACGGGTATGCCCGGCGCGGCCGTTGAAAACGGTCGCGCCCCGGCAGGGCACGCCCGTCCCGATCTTGCCGACGGTCAAAATCGTGAAGTGAATGCCCGGAGCGCGCCCCCCTATGCGCCCTTACCCCTCCAGCCGCACCAGCGCGTGGCGCTTCTTGCCGATCGAGACCTTGAGGCCGCCCTCCAGCAAATTCGGCGTCACGAGGGCGTTCGGGTCGGAGACCGGCGCGTTGTTGAAGCGGAGGCCGTTCTCGCCGACCAGCCGCTTCGCCTCCTTGCCGGACTTCACGAGACCGGTTGCGACGAGGAAATGGGTGTTCGCGAGGCCCTCGCCGAGCGTCTCGGCCGCCAGCGTCACCACCTCCAGCGCGTCGCCGACGCCGCCCTCCTCAAAGACCGACCGCGCCGTCGCCTCGGCGGCGGCGGCAGCCTCGGCGCCGTGGCAGAGCGTCGTGACCTCGCCCGCGAGCCGCACCTTCGCGGCATTGATCTCCGCCCCACCAAGCGCGGCGAGCCGGTCGCACTCGTCCACCGGCAACTCGGTGTAGAGCTTCAGGAACCGGCCGACGTCGGCGTCGGTGGTGTTGCGCCAGAACTGCCAGAACTCGTAGGGGCTCAGCATGTCGGCGTTGAGCCAGACCGCGCCGCCGGCGCTCTTGCCCATCTTGCGGCCGTCCGATGTGGCGAGGAGCGGCGAGGTCAGGCCGAACACCTCCGCGCCCGCGACGCGCCGGGTGAGGTCGATGCCGTTGACGATGTTGCCCCACTGGTCGGAGCCGCCCATCTGCAGCAGGCACCCCTCGCGGCGGTAGAGTTCAAGGAAGTCATAGGCCTGCAGGATCATGTAGTTGAATTCGAGAAAGCTCAGCGGCTGCTCGCGGTCGAGCCGCGACTTCACGCTCTCGAACGACAGCATCCGGTTGACCGAGAAGTGCCGGCCGATGTCGCGCAGGAACTCGAGGTAGTTGAGCGCGTCGAGCCACTCGGCATTGTCGAGCATCACCGCCTGGCCCGGCCCGTAGTCGAGGTACTTGGCAAAGACGCTGCGGATCGTCGCGATGTTGGCGCCGATCTGGTCGGCGGTCAGCAGCGGCCGCTCCTCGGAGCGGAACGAGGGGTCGCCGACCTTGGTCGTTCCGCCGCCCATCAGGGTGATCGGCCGGTGGCCGGTCTTCTGCAGCCAGCGCAGCATCATGATGTTGAGGAGGTGGCCGACATGCAGCGAGCGCGCGGTGGCGTCATAGCCGATGTAGGCCGGCACCACGCCGGTGCGCAGCCGCTCGTCGAGGCCCTCCAGGTCGGTGCAGTCCTGCAGATACCCGCGCTCGACCATCACGGCGAGGAAGTCGCTTTTCGGTCGGTGGGTCATCGGCTCGGTCCTTTCGCGCGGCAGGCCGCCGTTCTATAGCGCGGGTCCGGGCGAATGAAAGAGGCGGCGATGCGGGCGCTGGGGCTGATGTCGGGCACCTCGATGGACGGGGTCGATGCCGCGGTGGTCGAGACCGACGGCGAGACGATCGCCGGCTTCGGGCCGTCTGCCTTCCGCGCCTACACGCCGGAGGAGCGGGCGATGCTGCGCGCCGGCCTCGGGCGCTGGCCGGGCGAGGCGGGGGTCGCGGAGGTGGAGGCGCTGGTCGGTGCGGCCCACGCCGAGGTGGTGGCGGGCTTCGGCGGGGTCGGGGTCGTCGGCTTCCATGGCCAGACGCTGGCGCACGAGCCGGGCGGCCGGGGTACGCACCAGGCCGGCCGCGGCGACCGGCTGGCGCAGGCGGCGGGGGTGCCGGTGGTCTGGGACTTCCGCACCGCCGACGTGGCGAGCGGCGGGCAGGGCGCGCCGCTGGTGCCGTTCTTCCACTTCGCCTGCGCGCGCCTGATCGGGGCGGAGGCGCCGGTCGCGTTCCTCAATCTCGGCGGCGTCGGCAACGTGACCTGGGTCGATCCGCGCGCCGCGGCGCCCGAGGCACCGGGGGCGCTCGTCGCCTTCGACACCGGGCCGGGGAACGCGCTGATCGATGACTTCCTCGGCCAGCGGCTCGGGCTCGCCTGCGACGATGGCGGGGCGGGGGCGGCGGCGGGCCGGGTGGATGACGGCGTTCTCGAGGAACTCGCCGCGCATCCCTACCTGGCGCGGGTGCCGCCGAAGTCGCTCGACCGGCAGGACTTCCACGGGCTGCTCGGCCGCGTCGCCGGCCTTTCCACCGAGGACGGCGCGGCGACCCTTTCCGCGGTGACGGCGGCCTGCGTCGCCGCAGCCGCCCGGCACTTCCCCGAGCCGGTGACGCGCTGGCTGGTCTGCGGCGGCGGCCGGCGCAACCGGACGGTGATGGCGATGCTGGCGGCCCGGACCAATGCCTCGGTGCTGCCGGTCGAGGCCGTGGGTCTCGACGGCGACATGCTGGAGGCGCAGGCCTTCGGCTATCTCGCGGTGCGGGTGCTGCGCGGGCTGCCGACCTCCGCGCCCGGGACCACGGGCGTTCGCCTGCCGGTGAGCGGTGGTCGGGTCAGCCAGCCCTAGTTCGATGGAGCAGACCGTGCCGGTGCGGTCAGGACGGCCTAACGGCTGCGGCCGAGCAGGAGGTGCGCGGCGAAGCCGGCGAAGACGCTGGCGAACAGCCAGTCCATCATGCGGGCGATGTGCGGCCGGGCGCGGAGCGTCGCGGCGACGCGGCCGGCGGCGAGGATCATCGGGATGGTGATCGCGTTGCCGATGACGATGAACAGGAGCCCGAGGCCGAAGAACTTTGCCGTCGCGTGCGGGTCGCCGGCGACGACGAACTGCGGCAGGAACGTCATGAAGAACAGCAGGATCTTCGGGTTGAGGAGGTTGATGGCAAGGCCGGAGGCCCAGGTAGCGCCGAGCGACGCCCGCGGCGCCGGCCTGCCGGGCACGGAAAGGGCGGAGCCGTGGCGGATCGCCTGCACGGCGAGCCAGAGGAGGTAGAGCGCCCCCCCGACCTTCAGCGCCATGAAGGCGGCCGGCGCGGCGACGACGAGCGCCGACAGGCCGAAGGCGACCAGCGTCGTGTGCACGAGAATGCCGCATGTGGCGCCAGCCATGGCCGCGAGCCCTGCCGCGCGCCCCTGGGTCAGCGCCCGCCCGAGGAAGAACGTCATGTCCGGGCCGGGCGTCAGCGCGATGACCACGGTGGCGAGCGTGAAGGGCAGGAGGACGGCGGGATCGGGCAGCATGGCGCGCCCGTATCACGGGGCGCGCTGCGGTGCCAAGAGGGGCGTCAGGGCCGCGCCGGCAGGATCACCACGGCGTTGAGCGGCATCGCCGGGACCCACAGGCGGCCATCGGCGGCAAGGGCGAAGTCGGCGGGGCCGCGCAGGTCCGGACCCGAGGCGGCGGTCGTGCCGCGGTCATCGACGATGCGGCCGTCGGCCGGCGGGTCGAGCGACACCCAGTCGGAGACGAGAACCGATCCGTCGCCGCGGAAGGCGATGCCGTCGAGCAGGCCGTGCGGGCCGCCCGCCAGCGCCATCGGCGTGCCGTCGGCGCCGAGCGTGAAGACGTCGCCGCCGGTAAAGCCCGCGCCGATGCCGGCGACCGCGATCGTGCCGTCGGCCGGGTCGACGGCGATGCCGTTGGCGCCGGGGATGGCGTCGGTCAGCAGGATCCAGCCGCCGGTTGCCGGGTCGAGGCGGTAGACGGCGTTCCGCAGCGTGTCGGTGACGAGGAGGCTGCCGTCGCGATCCGCGGCGATGTCGTTGGCGAAGGCCTGCGGCCCGGGCGGCAGCGCCGCCTCGAAGCTGCGGGCGCCGGTCGCAGTGTCGAAGCCGACCACCCGGTCGATGTCGGCGACGTAGAGCGTGCCGCCGGCCATCGCCATGCCCTTGGGCGCGTCGAGCTTGCTGCCATCGGCGGGAAAGGCGTGCCGCTCCAGCACCGTGCCGTCGGAGGCGAGGAGGCTGATGAAGCCGTCGCCGTCCCTCGCGAGCGGATCGAGCTTGTCGCCAACATTCGAGACGTAGACGCGATCCCCGGCAAGGAGGACGCTCTCGGGCGAAGCGAAGCCGGTGATGACGAGCGGGTCCGCCAGCGCCGGGCCGGCGGCGAGGGTGAGGGCAAGCAAGAGGCGCATCGGGGTCTCCCATGACTGCGATGGCGCCGTTCTGCCCGAGCCGCGACGCTCGCCCGGCCCGGTTGCGGGCAATGATGGACCCGTTCCGGTCAGGCGGGGGCTTTGTCGCCCGGCGCGCACGCGGTAGGCTCGCCGCATGAACCAGCATGTCGCCGACGCCTCGCTCCTGCCTGCCGAGCTGCTCGCCGGGCTTGCCCGCTTTCGCGCGGCGGGCGTGGCCGGGTCGCTGCCGCACGGCCGGCATCTCTTTTCCTACTGCGCGCGGGAGCGCGAGCGGCTGGCGGCGGTGACGCTGCCCCATCCCTACATCGGCGTCGTGCTCGGCGGCCGGAAGGAAGTGTGGCGTGGTGCCGCCGGCGAGACGTTGCTGCCTGGAACGCTGTTCGTGCTGCCGGCGCGGGTGCCGATGGACATCTGGAACGTGCCGGGCGAGCGCGGGTGCTACCAGTCGCTGATCCTGCCGGTATCCGATCCGGAGGACGTGCCGGACCTTCCGCCGCCGCCGGCGTCCTCGGGGCCCCGGCTCGCCGTCCGGCTGACGCCGGCGCTGGTGGCGGCGGTGGTCCACGCCGCCTCGTCTCTGGCGGACGGGCCGGTAGGGGCGGCGGTGCGGTCGGCGCGGGTGCGGGAGGTGGTGGCGCTGCTGTCCGCCGACCCGGCGGCGGCGCCGCTGTTCGTCCGGTCGATGCGGGATCGGGTGGTGCAGCTGCTGCGCGGGGACCTCGGGCACCGCTGGACGGCGGCGGGGGCGGCGCGGCGGCTCGCCGTGTCGGAATCGACCCTGCGCCGGCGGCTGGCGGACGGGGAAACCGGCTTTGCCGCATTGCTGCGTGCCGAGCGGATGGCCGCCGCGCGCGACCGGATCGCCGCGGGCGAAGGGTCGCACGCGGCGGCGCTCGCCGTCGGCTATACGTCGCGCGCGCATTTCGCGCGGGCCTATCGCGCGGCGTTCGGCGAGAATCCGGCGGACGGCCGGGGGGGATCGCGCCCGGCCGGTTGGCAGGGACGACAGGAGAGAAGCGGATGAAGATTGCACTCGTGACCGGCGGCAGCCGGGGCCTTGGCCGCAGCGCGGCCCTGCATCTCGCGCGTGACGGCGCGGGTGTCGTGCTCACCTATCGCAGCGGCCGGGCGGTGGCCGAGGCCGTGGTGGCCGAGATCGCCGCCGCCGGCGGCAAGGCGGCGGCGCTGCAACTCGACACCGCGGACACCGGAACCTTCCCGGCCTTCGCCGACGCGCTCGGCGCCGCGCTGCAGGAGGGCTGGGGGCGGGGCCGTTTCGACTTTCTGCTCAACAACGCCGGCGTCGGCATCCATGCGCCGTTCGCCACGACGACCGAGGAGCAGTTCGACGCGCTGCTCGGGGTGCATCTCAAGGGCGTGTTCTTCCTGACCCAGCGGCTGCTGCCGATGATCGAGGACGGCGGGCGCATCCTGAACGTCTCGTCCGGGCTCGCGCGGTTCGCGCTGCCGGGGTACGCCGCCTACGGGGCAGTGAAGGGCGCCGTCGAGGTGCTGACCCGCTACCTCGCAAAGGAGCTCGGCCCGCGGGGCATCGCCGTCAACGTGATCGCGCCGGGGGCGATCGAGACGGATTTCGGCGGCGGGGCGGTGCGCGACAATCCGGAGATCAACCGGATGATCGCCGGCGTCACCGCGATGGGCCGCGTCGGCCTGCCGGACGACATCGGGCAGGCGATGGCGGCGATCCTCGTCAGCGACAGCCAGTGGATGACCGCACAGCGCATCGAGGTCTCGGGGGGGCAGAACCTCTAGGACGGTCCGCCTGACTCCGGCGGATCAGCGGCTGGTTTCGGCCAGCCGCTTGCGGACATACGCGTCCACCGTGCCGATCATCTCGTCCATGCCGGGATCGAAGAAGTGGCTCGCGCCCTCGATCGTGCGGTGGGTGATCGTGATGCCCTTCTGCTGCTTCAGCTTGTCGGCGAGCCCGGTCACGTCGGCCGGCGGCACGACACGGTCGGCGCCGCCCGAGATGATGAGGCCGGAGGAAGGGCAGGGAGCGAGGAACGAGAAGTCATACTGGTTGGCCGGGGGCGCGACCGAGACGAAGCCCGCGATCTCCGGCCGGCGCATCAGCAGCTGCATGCCGATCCACGCACCGAACGAGAAGCCGGCGACCCAGCAGTTCTTGGCGTTGGCGTTCAGCGCCTGCAGATAGTCGAGCGCCGCCGCGGCGTCCGACAGCTCGCCGATGCCCTGGTCGTATTCGCCCTGGCTGCGGCCGACGCCGCGGAAGTTGAACCGCAGGCAGGTGAAGCCGATGCGGTGGAAGGTGTAGTGAAGATTGTAGACCACCTTGTTGTTCATCGTGCCCCCGTAGAGCGGGTGGGGGTGCAGGATGATCGCGATCGGCGCGTCCTTGTTCTTCTGCGGATGATACCGCCCCTCCAGCCGCCCATCGGGGCCGGGGAAGATCACCTCGGGCATGGGGGCCGACCTCCTGGCATTCAGCCGAACGAAACTTGACGGAATCGCTCGCTCATTTTAGAAGGATTCTAAAGTTGCGTTCGCGGCGACCCGGAGCCCCCCGCACGTAAGGGCTCCAACGGGTTGCGTCAACACCGACGTCAATACCGAACTCGCCCGGCGCCGGGCTCTGCTGGAGACAGGCGATGAAACTGAGCACCAAGGGTCGTTATGCGATGATCGCGCTGACCGACCTGGCGCTGAAGGGACCGGACAAGCTCGTGTCGCTGAGCGAGATTGCCGAGCGGCAGGACATCAGCCTCGCCTATCTGGAGCAGCTGTTCGTCAAGCTGCGCCGCGCCGAGATCGTCGAATCGGTGCGCGGGCCGGGCGGCGGCTACCGCCTGGCGCGGCCGGTCGGCGAGATCCGCATTGCCGACATCCTCGCCGCCGTCGACGAGACGATGGACGCCCTGAGCCGCGGCGCCGGGGCGAGCGGCGGGGCCGGGGGCACGCGGGAGCAGCGGCTGGCGGACAAGCTGTGGGAGCAGCTTTCGGCCAACGTCTATGTCCTTCTGCATCAGACCCGGCTCGGAGACGTGGTGCGGAACCAGCTCGCCCCCTGTCCGGCGGTGCCGAGCTTCATCGCGGTAGTGGACGAGTCGGCCCCGACAGGCGTGGAGCCGGCGGCGCTGTGACCAGGCGCGCCTATCTCGACTGGAATGCCACTGCGCCGCTGCGGCCCGAAGCGCGGGCGGCGATGGCCGCCGCGCTCGACGTCGTCGGCAACCCGTCGTCGGTGCATGCCGAGGGGCGGGCGGCGCGGGCGGTGGTCGAGCGGGCGCGGGCGCAGGTTGCCGAGGCGACCGGCTGCCTCGCCGGCGAGGTGGTTTTTACGTCCGGTGCGACCGAGGCGGCGGCGCTGGCGCTCGCCGGCCGGGGGCTGGCGGCCGCGGCGGTCGAGCATGACTGCGTCGGGGCCTGGACCGAGCCGCTGCTGTCGGTTGACGGCCGCGGGTGCGTGACGGTGGCCGACCCGGCCGTGAGCGTGCTGCAGGCGGCGAATGGCGAGTCCGGGGTGCTGCAGGATCTGCCGCAGGGCCTCGCCAGCGTGGACGCGGTGCAGGCGGTCGGACGGGTGCCCTTTGCCTTTGACTGGAGCGGGGCGCGGTCGGCGATGCTGTCGGCGCACAAGCTCGGTGGGCCGAAGGGGGTTGGTGCCCTGCTGCTTGCGCCGGGAGCCGACCCGGTGCCGGGCCTGCGCGGCGGCGGGCAGGAACGCGGGCGCCGGGCGGGAACAGAGAATGTCGTCGGGATCGCCGGCTTCGGCGCGGCGATTGCGGCGGCGGCGGCCGATGTGGCCGCCGGGCGGTGGGAGGCGGTGGCGGACCTGCGCAACGAAATGGAGTCTGTGCTGGTATCTGCCGCGCCGGAGACTATTTTAGTCGGGAAATCGGCGCGGCGGCTTCCGAACACCAGTTGCCTTGCGGTCGCGGGCTGGAAGGGCGAGACGCAGGTGATGCAGATGGATCTGGCCGGGTTCGCGGTGTCGGCCGGGTCTGCCTGCTCCAGCGGCAAGGTGCGGGCGAGCCGGGTGTTGACGGCGATGGGGTTCGGGCAGGAGGTCGCGGGGAGCGCGATCCGGGTCTCGATCGGCATCGCGACGACGCGGGACGAGGTGCTGGCGTTCGCCGGCGCCTGGGTGAGACAATACCGGCGGTTCCGGAGCCGCGCCGCCTGAAGGGCGGACGGGCGAGGGCGGCGGAAAGGAGACACGATGGCGGGGCTTGACGATACCGGGATCGACGACGCGACGATGGCCGCTGCGACCGATGTCGCGACGGCGCGGGAGGGGGTCGATCAGGAGACGGTGGACGCTGTCCGGTCGGTCGGCGAGCGGTACAAGTACGGCTTCTCCACCGACATCGAGACGGAGTACGCGCCCAAGGGTCTCAACGAGGACATCGTCCGGCTGATCTCGGCCAAGAACGACGAGCCGGAGTGGCTGACCGAATGGCGGCTGCGGGCCTATCGGCGGTGGGTGCAGATGGAGCACGAACCGACCTGGGCGATGCTCGACCTGCCGGAGGTCGATTTCCAGGACCAGTACTACTACGCCCGGCCGAAGAGCATGGCGGTGCGGCCGAAGTCGCTTGACGAGGTCGATCCGGCGCTGCTCGCGACCTACGAGAAGCTCGGCATCCCGCTGAAGGAGCAGATGATCCTCGCCGGCGTCGAGGGCGCGGGCGAAACCCCGGTCGAGGGCCGCAAGGTCGCGGTGGACGCGGTCTTCGACTCCGTCTCGGTCGGCACGACCTTCAAGGCGGAGCTGGCCAGGGCTGGCGTCATCTTCTGCTCGATCTCCGAGGCCGTGCGCGAGCACCCGGAGCTGGTGCGGAAATATCTCGGCAGTGTCGTGCCTTACAGCGACAACTTCTATGCGACGCTCAATTCCGCGGTCTTTTCCGACGGCTCGTTCGTCTACGTCCCGCCAGGCGTGCGCTGCCCTATGGAGCTGTCGACCTACTTCCGCATCAACGCCGAGAATACCGGCCAGTTCGAGCGGACGCTGATCATCGCCGACAAGGGCAGCTACGTCAGCTATCTCGAGGGCTGCACCGCGCCGAAACGCGACACCGCGCAGCTGCATGCGGCGGTGGTCGAGATCGTCGTGCTGGAGGATGCGGAGGTCAAGTATTCGACCGTGCAGAACTGGTTCCCCGGCGACGAGGAAGGCCGCGGCGGCGTCCTCAACTACGTCACCAAGCGCGCGGACTGCCGCGAGGCGCGGGCGAAGGTGATGTGGACGCAGGTCGAGACGGGATCGGCGATCACCTGGAAATATCCCTCGTGCCTGCTGCGCGGCGAGGGGTCGTCGGGCGAGTTCTATTCGATCGCCATCGCCAACAACCACCAGCAGGCCGACACCGGCACCAAGATGGTGCATCTCGGCAGGAACAGCCGCTCGCGGATCGTCTCGAAGGGGATCAGCGCCGGCCGGGCGCAGAACACCTATCGCGGGCTCGTCAGCGTGCACCCGAAGGCGACCGGCAGCCGCAACTATACCCAGTGCGACAGCCTGCTGATCGGCGACCAGTGCGGCGCGCACACGGTTCCCTACATCGAGTGCCGGAACAACGCCTCGCGGGTCGAGCATGAGGCGACGACGTCGAAGGTCGACGAGGACCAGCTGTTCTACTGCCGCCAGCGCGGCATCGGCGAGGAGGAGGCGGTGGCGCTGGTCGTCAACGGCTTCTGCCGCGAGGTGCTGCAGGCGCTGCCGATGGAGTTCGCCATCGAGGCGCAGAAGCTGGTGGCGATCAGCCTGGAGGGGAGTGTCGGATGACCGTCCGCCTTCAGGCCTCGATGCTCGCCTCCGAGGCTCTTCCCGACGTGCGGCTCGGCTTCGGCCAGTCGGTCGAGGACATCACCATCGCCAAGCTGGTGATGATGCCTTTCGTCCTTACCCTCGTGGTCTGGCTCGGGTGGATCATTCCCCTGCCAAGCTGGGTCGCGATCCTGCTCTTTGCGCTGCTGATGGTGCCCGCGACGCTCTGGAACGCCGGATGGCGTGCGCGCACGGCGGCCTGATTTCTGGAAGGAATACCATGCTGAAGATTGACAACCTCCACGTGAAACTGGAGGACGAGGACAAGGTGATCCTCAAGGGCGTGTCGCTGGAGGTGGGCGCCGGCGAGGTCCACGCGATCATGGGGCCGAACGGGTCGGGCAAGTCGACCCTGTCCTATGTGCTGGCCGGGCGCGACGGCTATGAGGTGACGGACGGGACCGCGACGCTCGAGGGAACCGACCTCCTCGCGATCGAGCCGGACGAGCGGGCGGCGGCCGGGCTGTTCCTCGCCTTCCAGTATCCGGTGGAGATACCCGGCGTCAGCAACATGGTGTTCCTGCGCACCGCGCTCAACGCCCAGCGCAAGGCGCGTGGCGAGGCCGAACTGAACGGCGCGGAGTTCCTGAAGGTCGTGCGCGAGAAGGCGAGGGCGCTGGAGATCGACGCCGACATGCTGAAGCGGCCGGTGAATGTCGGCTTTTCCGGCGGCGAGAAGAAGCGCAACGAGATCATGCAGATGGCGGTTCTGGAGCCGAGGATGTGCATCCTCGACGAGACCGACTCCGGCCTCGACGTCGACGCGATGAAGCTGGTGGCCGCGGGCGTCAACGCGCTCCGATCGCCGGATCGCGGCTTTCTCGTCATCACCCACTATCAGCGGCTGCTCGACCATATCCGCCCGGACGTCGTTCACATCATGGCCGACGGGCGGATCGTGCGCACCGGTGGGCCGGAGCTGGCACTGGAAGTCGAGACCAACGGCTACGCCGACATCCTGCGCTCGGTCGCCGGAGCGGCGGCGTGACGGCGGTCCCGGCCCTGAAGCGCGACGGCGCGGGTACCCTGCTGGGCGCCTGGCCCGACCCGGCGCCGGCTTCCGCGTGGGCGACGCAGACGCGCACGGCCGCTGCCCGCCGCTTCGCCGAGGGCGGGGCACCGGTGCGCCGGGACGAATACTGGCGCTTCACCGATCCCTCGACGCTGACCGTGGTACCGGCACCGGCGGCGGCGCTTCTCAGTGGCGACGCGCGGTCGCTCGACACCGCCGACGCGCTGACTTTCGTCTTCGTCGACGGTGTGCTCGACACCGCGCCGGGCGAGGCCGTGGCGGGACTGGAAGTGACGACTCTCGCCGAAGCGCTGGCGGCGGACATCCACTGGGCGCGCGAGGTCTTCGGCCACCTGGAGGCACGCGGCCAGACGCCGGTGGAGCGGCCGTTCGCCGCGCTCAACACCGCTCGAGCGGTGGAGGGGCTGGTGATCCGGGCGACCGGCGCCGTGGCGCGGCCCGTCCGGATCGTTTACCGGCGCAGCGACGAGGGTGCCGAGGCGCTGGTGCACCACGTCATCCGGCTGGACGCCGGCGCCGACCTCACACTGATCGAGGTCGGGCCGGGGGCGGCGCGCTTCAATAGCGTGACCGAGGTCGAGGTCGGCGACGGTGCGGCGCTGCACCATGTCCGGGCGCAGGGCCGCGACCACGAGCGGCGGGCGGCGACGCACCTCTTTGCCCGGCTGGGGGCGGCGGCGCGGCTCAAGTCCTTCACCCTGACGCTCAACGGCCGGCTGACCCGCAACGAGGCCTTCGTCTCGCTGGAGGGCGAGGGCGGCAGCGCGCACGTCGCAGGCGCCTGTGTCGGTGACGGCGCCTTCCTGCACGACGACACGGTGTTCATCACCCACGCGGCGGTGGGCTGCGAGAGCCGGCAGGTGTTCAAGAAGGTGCTGCGCGGCGGCGCCGCCGGCGTGTTCCAGGGCAAGATCCTGGTGAAGCCTGGGGCGCAGCAGACCGACGGCTACCAGATCAGCCAGTCGCTGCTGCTCGACGAGACGAGCCAGTTCCTCGCCAAGCCGGAGCTGGAGATCTACGCCGACGACGTGAAGTGCAGCCACGGCTCCACCTCCGGGGCGGTGGACCCGACCGCGCTCTTCTACCTTACCTCGCGCGGCATTCCGCGCCGGTCGGAGGAGGAGCTGCTGGTCCTCGCCTTCGTCGACTAGGCTATCTCCGAGATCTAGGTCGCGCGCCTTGACGTCGCCTTGCGCGCTGAGCTTG
>JBGALW010000194.1:0-7006 GCA_044223585.1 Amaricoccus sp. | reverse complement strand
CGAAGAGCCGGGCGAGCCGCGCCTCCGACGGCTCGGCGTCCCACGCGGCATAGGCGGCGCGGATTGCCGTCGGGTCGGCGCCGTACGCGCCGAGCAGCGAGCGGAAGAAACCGCGCCGGCCGGCGTCGTCGAGTTCCGCGAAGGCGTCGAGAGCCGCGCCGGCGACGGCGATCCGCGAGGCCTCGCCGCTCGGCCGCATCAACCGGGCGCACGCGGCGCCGAGCCGGTCCTCCGCTGGCTCGGCGGAGGAAGGCGCGACCCGGACCGGCCGGCGGCGGACGTTGGCGCCGATGCTCTGCAGCAGGTCGTTCAGGAACGCGATGTTGGGTTTCGGCACGGCACGTCCTCCCTCGATACCCGATCTGTTATACGCCAATGATCCATTGTTGTATATAACATAGTGGCATCTGGATATGAGAGCCCGGAACGCTTATAGATGAGGCGGTTGCCGCAGGAGGTTCCGAGGCCGATGAGCACCGTCCCGAATGCCGCGAGGGTCCGTGACGCGCTGGAGAACGCGATCGTCGACGGGCGATTCCCGCCCGGCGCCAAGCTCGACCCCGAGGCGCTGGCCCGCGAGTTCGCGGTGTCGCGCACCCCGATCCGCGAGGCGCTGCAGCAGCTCGAGGCCTCGGGCCTCGTCCGCGTCGCGGCCAAGCGCGGCACCTTCGTGTCGGAATGGACCCCCGAGGAACTCGCCGAACGCTTCGAGGCGATGGCCGAGGTCGAGGCCGCCTGCGCCCGGCTCGCGGCACGCCGCATCACCGACGCCGAACTCGCCGAGCTTGAGGCGCTGCACGAGAGCTGCCGCCGGCTGGCGGAAGCCGGCGACGTCGATGCCTACTATTTCGCGAATTCCGCCTTCCACACCGCGATCTACCGCGCGACGCACAACGCCTTTCTCGCCGGCGAGGCAGGGCGCCTGCACGCGATGCTCCAGCCCTATCGGCGGATGCAGCTCCAGGTCCGGAACCGCGTCGGCCGCTCCTTCGAGGAGCACGACTCCGTCGTCGAGGCGATCCGCGCGGGCGACGACAAGGCCGCGGGCGAGGCGATGCGCGCCCACGTCGTCATCCAGGGCGACCGCTTCCACGATCTGCTCGCGGCGCTGCGGACGACCCGCAAGTCGGCCTAGGTCGTCGGCGTTGCAGGGATCGGAGCGACGTGCGCCGGCCGGAGCTTCACGGGAGGTCTCGGGGCTCCGGGTCCGCCTGCCGCGTCTCGCGCGGATGATCGTCGAAGCTTACCGAGCCATAGGCCTTCCCGACCTTCGCTTCGAACTCGTCGCTGTCGATCCAGTCCGCAAGCTTTCCCATGGTCGCTATGAAGGCCGAGACTTCCCGCGGGTCGAGCTTTTCGAACACCAGGTCCAGCCCGATGTCGGTGAGCCTGTCCGCCCGTGATCGCGCCACCCGCCCGGCCTCGGTGATGTAAAGGCCGAAGCGGCGGGCGTCGGAGTCGAAGTTGCGCCGTTCGATCTGGCCGCCCCGGACGAGGTGCTGGATGAGCCGCGAGGTGAGGCTGCGCTCCAGCGCGGCCCGGACGGTGATGTCGGCAAAGGTGATCCCGGGATTGTCTCCGACCAGACGGAGAACCCTGACCATCCGGACGTCCAGTCCAACGAGCTCCACGAAGCGATCCTCGACCGAATCAACCGTGACGCTCGCAAGCATGTTCAGCTGATAGATCGGGTTTCCCCGATGAAAGGTCTCTGACCAGTTTCTGACCATGCCTCGCCTCATTTCCCGCAAATTCAACGGCCTGCCGCCGAGTCACCCGTCCGCACAAAACGTCATAATCTCTCTATGCGCAATCGTCTCAAATTGATATTATCTTGATGTGAAACATACAACAGGAAGGATCAGGCCGAGATGGGCGTTCTGGAGGATATCGTCGAGCAGCGGCACGAGTTCGTCGCCCTGCGCCACGCGCTGCATGAGAACCCGGGCATAGGCTTCGAGGAGACGTTCGCTGCCCGGCTGGTGGCCGACAGGCTGAACGCGTTCGGCTTCGACGAGGTGCATACCGGCATCGGCGGGACCGGCGTCGTCGGCGTGCTGCACGGGGAGCGCGCCTCGAACCGGGTGATCGGCCTCCGTGCCGACATGGATGCGCTGCCGATCCCCGAGGAGACCGGCAAGCCCTACGCCTCCAGGGTCCCCGGCGTGATGCACGCCTGCGGACACGACGGGCACACCGCCACCCTCCTCGCGACGGCGTGGCAGCTCGCCCGCACCCGGGATTTCGCCGGCAAGGTCGTCTTCATCTTCCAGCCGGCGGAAGAGGGCCTCGGCGGCGCACTCGCGATGATCGAGGACGGCCTGCTCCAGCGCTTCCCGTGCGACCGCATCTACGCCTACCACAACATGCCCGGCTGGGACGTCGGCCGCATGCTCACGCGGCCCGGCCGGCTGATGGCGGGCAGCATGTTCTTCACCATCCGCGTCCAGGGCCGCGGTGGCCATGCCGCCATGCCGCATTCCACGATCGACGCCACGCAGATCGCCGGGAACATCGTGGTGACGGCGCAAAGCATCGTTGCCCGCAACCTCGATCCCATCGAGACCGGAATCGTCTCCTTCACCGACGTCTATGCCGGCACCAACAGCTTCAACGTGATCCCCGACAAGGCCTCGCTGAAGGGCTGCCTGCGCTTCTTCGACAAGAAGATCGGCACCGAGATGGCGGAGCGGCTGGAAGCGGTCGCAAAGGGTGTCGCGGCGACCTATGGCGGCAGTGTCGAGGTCGAGTTCGAAGAGATCTTCGTCCCGCTGGTCAACGACCCGGAGGCGACCGACGTGGCCGTGGCCGCGGCGATCGACACCGTCGGCGCGGACAAGGTCGACGGCGACGCCCGGCCGATCCCCGGCAGCGAGGATTTCGCCTACATGATCGAAGGCGTCCCCGGCAACTACATCTGGATCGGGGCCGGTCCCGGGGCGATGCCCCACAATCCCCGCTTCGATTTCAACGACGAGATCATTCCGGTCGCCGCCAGCTACTTCTGCCGGCTGGTCCAGATCGAACTCGCCTGAGCGCGCAGCCCCCAACAGCAGAGATACAGCATGGAAAAGGTCCTTCAGACCGCCAACAGCCCGGCATTGTGGCTGCTGGCGACCCTCATCGTCAGCGTTGTCGTGGTGCAGGCGGTTCTCTACCTGCGCATGACCCTGGCCTTCTCCGACCGCTTCGGGATCCTCACCCGGGACGAGCGGCAGATCGTCTACAAGACCGCCACGATCAACTCGATCGGCCCCGCCATTGCCGTCTTCTTCGTGGCGGTGTCGCTCGTCGCGATGGTCGGCAGCCCCGTCACCCTGATGCGGGTCGGCGTCATCGGCTCGGCGATCTTCGAGTTCGTCGCCGCCGATCAGGGCGCACGGGCCGCCGGCGCCCAGCTCGGCACCGACAGCTACACGCTGCAGGCGTTCGCCGCCTCGGTCTGGGTGATGACGCTCGGCGGCATGGGCTGGCTCCTCTCGACGTTCTTCATGACCAGGACGCTCGACCGGACCCAGGACCGGCTCAGCGTCAGCAACCCGGCGCTGATCCGGGCGATGGGCACCGCGACCCCGATCGCGATCTTCTTCATCCTCGGTGCCAACGCTGCCGTCGACAAGCAATGGTTCAGCAACATCGTCATCGCGAAGGACGATCTCGCCGCCGTCGCGGTCAGCGCACTCTGCATGGTGGCGCTCCACTTCGCCGGCCACAGCCGCCCCTGGCTCCGCGAATGGAGCGTCGGCTTCAGCCTCGTCGCGGGTCTCGCGGCCGGGTATCTCGTCAGCCAGTCCCTGGCCTGACCGTCACATCATCCCGGAGACCATCCTCATGACCGACCAGAACCTCGACGGGTTCTACCGGACCCGCTTCATCCCCCGCGCCCACCGGATCGGCCGCGTCACCCTGCTTGTCGCCATGGTGTTCTGCCTGCTGCCGGCGCTTTACCTCTCCTTCGTCCTCGGCGCTTTTCCCGGTACCGGTGCGATCCTGACCGGCTTTCTCGCCATCGCCGCCTTTGTCGGGGTCATGTGGGTGGTCGAGCCGATCTCGTACTTCCCCGTCCTCGGCGTCTGCGGCACCTACATGAGCTTCCTGTCGGGCAATATCGGCAACATGCGCATGCCGGTGGTGATCTCCTGCCAGAACGCCATCGAGGCCGAAACCGGCAGCCGCAAGGCCGAGGTCGCCGCGGTGATCGGCATCGCCGTGTCGGTGCTCGTGAACCTCGTGTTCCTCGTCGCCCTGGTGGTGATCGGCAAGGCCCTGATCGACGTCCTGCCCGCGCCGGTCGCGCAGGCCGTCAAGGACTACACCTTGCCGGCCCTCTACGGCGCGGTGCTGGTGATGTTCATGAGCAGCGCAACCCGGCGCAATGCGGTCACCGGAATTCTCGTCGGCCTTGCCGTCTTCCTGTCGCCGCTCCCCGAGATCTTCGGCTCGGCCGCGGCCGGTATCCTCGCCATTGTCGCCGCGGTGCTGACCAATGTCGGAAGGTTCCGCCCGGCCGCACACGGCCAGGCAGGCTGAACCCTGGGCCGGCGGAGCAACGCCGCCGGCCCTTCCAGCCCCCCCGATCAACCGGCCCCGAGCATTGGCGGGCCGGCCGGGCGGGAGGCAAACGACAACGGGCGCCGGTCCGATGGCGCGAGGAGGAGACGACGATGACCGTGATCACCGAGACTGCGACCCCGGTTGCCCAGCCTTTGCCGGAGACCGTCGCCTGGGACGCCCTGACGCTGTCGCGCGCCATTCACGCCCGACAGATCTCCTGCCGCGAGGTGATGTCCGCCTATCTTGCCCACATCGAGGCGTACAATCCGGCGGTGAATGCCATTGTCTCGCTGCGCGACGCCGACGCGCTCCTGCGCGAGGCGGACGCCCGTGACCGGCAGCTCGGCCGCGGCGAGTCCATGGGCTGGTTGCACGGCATCCCGCAGGCGATCAAGGATCTTTCCGCCACCGCCGGCCACAGGACGACGCTGGGCTCGCCGCTCTTTGCCGACAATGTCCCGGGTTCTGACAGCATCATGGTGGAGCGGATCCGGCGCGACGGCGCGATCATCATCGGCAGGACCAACGTGCCGGAGTTCGGGCTCGGCTCGCATACCTACAATCCGGTCTTCGGTGTGACCCGCAACGCCTATGACACGAGCCGCAGTGCCGGCGGATCGAGCGGCGGCGCCGCGGCTGCGCTCGCCATGCGCCTGCTGCCGGTCGCCGACGGCAGCGACATGATGGGCTCGCTCCGCAATCCCGCCGCCTTCAACAACGTCTATGGCCTGCGCCCGTCCTTCGGGCGCGTGCCCTTCGGACCCACGCCCGAGGTCTTCGGACAGCAGCTTGCGACCGAGGGGCCGATGGCGCGCACCGTCGCGGACCTCGCCCGGATGCTCGCGACGCAGGCCGGACCGGATCCGCGGGCGCCGCTTTCGATCAACGAAGACCCGGCCATCTTCGCCGGAAGCCTCGACCGGGACCTGAAGGGCCTGCGCATCGGCTGGATCGGCGACTGGCAGGGGTACCTGCCGATGGAGGCGGGGATCCTGCCGCTCTGCGAGCGCGCCCTCGGCACCTTCCGCGGCCTTGGCTGCGAGGTCGACACGCTGGTGCCGGACTTCGACCCGGCGCAGCTGTGGCAGTCTTGGCTGACGCTGCGCCACTGGGGCGTCGCCGGCCTGCTCGGGGCACTCCACGCCGATCCGGCCAGGCGCCAGCACCTGAAGCCCGAGGCGTGCTGGGAAGTCGAGGGCGGCCTCGCGCTGTCGGCAACCGACGTCCACAGGGCGAACACGATCCGCAGCGCCTGGTACGCCAGCCTGCTGACCCTGTTCGAGCGCTATGACTTCCTCGCGCTGCCTTCCGCGCAGGTGTTCCCGTTCCCGGTGGAAGAGGCCTGGCCGGCAGAGATCGGGGGCCGTCCGATGGACACGTATCATCGCTGGATGGAGGTCGTCGTGCCGGGCTCCCTGTCCGGCTGCCCGGTGATCAGCCTGCCGGCGGGCTTCGCGCCGTCGGGCCTGCCGATGGGAATCCAGATCATCGGCCGGCATCAGGCCGACCTCTCCGTGCTGCAGCTCGCCCGCGGATACGAACGCGCGGCCGGCGGGGACCTGTCCCGGCTGCCCGGACGGATCGTCCGGTAGGGCAGTCAGTCTGAGTTCTGACGGGCGCCGCAAGCCGCCGCGCCGTCGATCCCGCGCACGCACGCAAAATCCTTCTGGAAATGGCGCCTCGCATCCGTGGCGGCGATGGTAGTAGTATCCGTGGTTCTTTACGAACAGGCGACGTCACCCGTGGACGCCGATCAAGCGGGCAGGATAGCGGTCGATCGATGGAAAGAGGCAGCATCTCTACTATGTTGAAATGCTTGCGAAGGGCGGTGGTTCTGAAGCGCCGATCATAGCAGCTGTCTACAACTCTGGCCCATTGAGTTGGTATGCCGGTCGAGTAGAGATAATCGGCAGCGGAGTAAGATGTGAAAATGGATAGTGATTGGGTATTTGCCGACTCGGTCCGCCCCTTCTCCAGCGTCAGATGGAATACAGGGTGCGCCGCCCAAGAAATCGCATGAGTGGCGCTAGATGTAGTCGTGCAACTTCTCGGCAAGGAAGAGCATCGCCATCGCCTGCCCGTAGGGCATCGATGTCAGCGGGATTTCCCGGTAGTATTGAAGATCGTCCCCGACCCCCGTGCCGAAGGACACATTGAGAAGTTCCCCGCTGTCGGCGACGTTGGCGATGACGCCCTGCAACGCCTTCTGCGCGACCAGGGAGAACTCCTTCGGCAGGTAGCGCTTGCGAACCGCCTTCATCAGCCCGTAGCCGAACCCGGCGGTTGCCGAGGCTTCGAGATAGCTGGAGGAGTCGTCGATCAACGTGTGCCAGAGGCCGCTCTCGTCCTGATGCCTCCTCAGCGCATCGGCCTGCGCTCCCAGGACGGCGAGGAGGTGGCGGCGCAAGGGGTCCCGCTCGGGCAGGGCGAGCATATCGATGAACTCGGGGAT
>JBGALW010000193.1:0-7999 GCA_044223585.1 Amaricoccus sp. | reverse complement strand
CAGGCCGAGCGCCCCCACCGTGTCCCAGACCCCGAGATAGGCGAGCGCCAGCGGCTGCCCCGCCGGCAGGCCCCGCGCCGCCCGCCACGCGGCCTCGCCTTCGCCGGTCGTCACGTGGGCCGCATGGCGCGCGCGGAAGGCGAGGGCGGCGTCGCTGTCCGGCCCCGTCTCGGGCGCGCGGGCACGGTAGAGCGCGAGCGCGCCGGGAATCGCCGCCGCCTCGTCGCGCTCCAGGATGCCGCAGTTGCGGATCAGCCCGGCGAGCGAGCGCGCGGTGTAGGCCCCTCGCGAGAAACCGAAGAGGAACACCTCGTCGCCGGGGGCGTAGCTGAAGACGAGAAACCGGTACGCCTCGGCGAGCGTGCTGAAGAGGCCGAACCCCATCGCCCCGCCGAG
Organism: Amaricoccus sp.; assembly: GCA_044223585.1. Classification (GTDB taxonomy): domain Bacteria; phylum Pseudomonadota; class Alphaproteobacteria; order Rhodobacterales; family Rhodobacteraceae; genus Amaricoccus. Next base: position 7,603 of record JBGALW010000193.1, on the reverse strand, counting down.
CACGCGGTCGAGCCCCCGGGCAAGCCAGCCGGTGCCGCGGCCGGTGCCGACCCCGTCGAGGTGGCAGGTGACCTGCGCCACCCCGTCCACCCCGCTCGGCAGCACGGCCTGCGCCAGCTTGGCGACGTTGGTGGGGTTCTTGGCGTCGAGCCGGTTCCAGGTGCCGTCGCAGGCGATGACGATGCGTTTCATGTGCGCTCCGGGAGGGATCGCCCCGGATGCGGGTGCCCCTGCCGGGGCGATCGTCACTGTCGATGTCTCGGGAAATCGCGGCAGGCGGCCGCTCTGGCGCAGTCCCTAGCAGCGAAGCCTTACGATTCCCCTGTCATCCGAAATCCGGAAGCTCGGATCTTGCACCTCATGGGATTCGGGAGTGACCCCCGACGCCTCGCTTCACGATTCTGACCGTCGGCAAAATCGCGACGGGCGTGCCCTGCGGCGGCACGCCTGTTTCCAACGGGCGCACCGGGCACACCGGCCCCGATTCAACCTACCGCAGAAATCTCCACCCCTTGCGGCCTCCGCGCTGGCCGCGCGCCCGCGCGACGTACCACTGGCACGTCGGCAAGATGCGTGCGCGGAAGAATCCTCTGCGCGGACCTGAGGGATCACCGGCCCCCTGTCAGGCCAGCACACCTTCCGGCGTCAGTACCGTCCGCCCGCCGAGATAGGGGTGCAACGCCCCGGGCAACGTCACCGAGCCGTCGGCCTGCTGGCCGTTCTCGATGACCGCGATCAGCGTGCGGCCGACCGCGAGGCCGGAGCCGTTCAGCGTGTGGACGAACTCGGGTTTCGACCCCTCGCCGCGGCGGAAACGCGCGTTCATCCGGCGCGCCTGGAAGGCGCCGCAGTCGGAGACCGACGAGATCTCGCGATAGGTGTCCTGTCCCGGCAGCCAGACCTCCAGATCGTGGGTGCGCACCGCGCCGAAGCCCATGTCGCCGGTCGAGAGCACGACGGTGCGGTACGGCAGGCCCAGCGCCTCGAGGATCCCCTCGGCGCAGCGGGTCATGCGCTCCTGCTCGGCCCGGCTCTCCTCCGGCCGGGTGATCGACACCATCTCGACCTTCTCGAACTGGTGCTGGCGCAGCATCCCCGCGACGTCGCGCCCGGCGGACCCGGCTTCGGAGCGGAAACACTGGGTGTGCGCGCACATCCGCATCGGCAGGGTCGCATCGTCGAGGATCTGCCCGGCGACGAGGTTCGTCAGGGTGACTTCCGAGGTCGGGATCAGCCACCAGCCGTTCTCGGTGCGATAGCTCTGGTCGGCGAACTTCGGCAGCTGGCCGGTGCCCAGCATCGTCTCGTCGCGCACGAGGACCGGGGTCCAGACTTCGGTGAGGCCGTTCTGCTCGACATGGGTGTCGACCATCAGCTGCGCCAGCGCCCGGTGCACCCGGACAAGGCCGCCGCGCATCACGACGAACCGCGACCCCGCGAGCCGCCCGGCCGCGTCGAAGTCGAGGCAGGCCCTCGCCGCCGGCATCGTAGTGCTCAAGGGCCTTGAAGCCGAAGGTCCGCGGGCTTCCCCAGCGCCGGATCTCGACGTTCGCGGTCTCGTCCGGCCCGTCGGGCACGTCCGGGGCCGGCAGGTTCGGCACGCCCATGAGCTGCTCGCGCAGGCTCGCGTCGGCCGCCGCGGCCTCGGCCTCCAGCGCCGCGATCTCGTCCTTCTTGTCGGCGACCAGCGCCCGCAGCCGCTGGAACTCCGTCTCGTCGCCGCGCGCCTTGGCGGCGCCGACCTCGCGGCTGGCGGCGTTGCGGTCGGCCAGCGCCTGCTCGGCCGCCGCGATGCGTCCCCGGCGCGTCTCGTCGAGTGCGAGGATCGCCGCCGCCTGCGCCGGCAAACCGCGGCGGGCGAGGCCCGCGTCGAAGCCGGCGGGATCGTCGCGGATGATGCGGATGTCGTGCATGGGGCGCCCCGGATTGATCGGCGCCGGGTTTATCGCCGGTTGGGGGCGGAAGGCAATCGCGGGTGGTAGGGGCGGGGCCGCCTGTTGGCGGCCATGCGGGGCGCGCGGGTGCGCGCAGGGTTGCCTGATCTGGCGCAGGCCTGTGGGCCTGCGCCAGCGGGGCGCTCGCCGCCCCCGCACCCCCGGCACTGCTCTCCAGGTTTCTTGGCGGAAGCGGGAGCGCGGCGGCGGTCGGGCGGCAGCGCGCCTTGACGCTGGCGGGCGGCGTCCGCAGACTCGGGGAAAGGAGTCCGTCCATGGCCGTCATCAACCGCTTCGCCGAGCTCGCGCCGGCCATCGCCGACTGGCGCCGCGACCTGCACACCCATCCCGAGATTCTGTTCGACACCCATCGGACTAGCGCCAGCGTGGCGGAGCGGCTGCGGGACTTCGGCTGCGACGAGGTGGTGACGGGGCTCGGCCGCACCGGCGTCGTGGGGGTGATCCGCGGGCGGGAGACGGGCTCGGGCCGCGTCGTGGGCCTCCGCGCCGACATGGACGCGCTGCCGATCGAGGAGGAGACCGGCCTGCCCTGGGCCTCGGCGACCCCGGGCGCGATGCATGCCTGCGGCCATGACGGGCATACCGCGATGCTGCTCGGCGCCGCACAATACCTCGCCGAGACACGGAACTTCGACGGCACCGCCGTCGTCATCTTCCAGCCGGCCGAGGAAGGCGGCGGCGGCGGGCGCGAGATGGTCGAGGACGGGCTGATGGAGCGGTTCGGCATCCAGCGGGTGTTCGGGATGCACAACTGGCCCGGCATGCCGGTCGGCAGCTTCGCCCTCCGCCCGGGGCCGCTGCTCGCGGCCTCCGACTTCTTCGACATCGAGGTCACGGGCCGGGGCGGCCACGCCGCGATGCCGCATCTCGCCCTCGACCCGGTGGTGGCGGCGAGCGCCATCGTGCTGGCGCTGCAGTCGGTCGTCGCCCGCAACGCCGATCCGCGCCAGCCGGCCGTCCTGTCGGTGACGAGCTTCCGCACCTCGAGCGGCGCCTCGAACGTCATTCCGGAGCGCGTGGCGCTGCGCGGCACCGTCCGCACCCTGTCGCCGGAGGTGCAGGATCTGATCGAGGGCCGGATGCGCCCGCTCGTCGAGGCGACCGCGCGGGCACACGGGGCGGAAGCGCGACTCGACTACGTGCGCGGCTATCCCGTGACGGCGAACAGCGCCGCGGAGGCGGCGCTGGCCGCGCAGGTGGCGGGCGCGGTGGCGGGCGAGGCGCGGGTCGATCCCGACACGCCGCCGGTCATGGGTGCCGAGGATTTCTCCTACATGCTGAACGCCCGGCCCGGAGCGTTCATTTTCGTCGGCAACGGTGAAACGGCGGGCCTCCATCATCCGAAGTACGATTTCAACGACGAGGTCATTCCGGTCGGCTGCTCGTGGTGGGCACGTCTGGTGGAAACCGCAATGCCGGCGGCGTGATGCCCGCTGGCCGAACGGCCCCCGGCGCCCCAGATTCGGCACCGGCCCCGAAAGAGAGAGGAAGCCCGATGTTCGGTCTCTTGAAGAAGAACGCGATGCCCGAGGCCGGGAGCACGCTTCCCGGACGCCCCGACCCGATCCCGACCGCGGAGACGCATTTCGTGAGCGGTCACGCCCTGAAGGGGCCGCATCCGCAGGGGCTGGCGCAGGCGATGTTCGGGATGGGCTGCTTCTGGGGGGTGGAGCGCAAGTTCTGGCAGCTCCCCGGGGTCTGGGTGACCGCCGCCGGCTATGCGGCCGGCACGACGCCGAACCCGACCTACCGTGAGGTCTGCAGCGGGATGACCGGGCACAACGAGGTGGTGCTCGTGACCTATGACCCGGCCGAGGTCGACTACGAGACGCTGCTGAGAGTGTTCTGGGAGGGGCACGACCCAACCCAGGGGATGCGGCAGGGCAACGACGTCGGCACGCAGTACCGCTCCGGCATCTATGCCTTCACGCCGGAGCAGAAGGCCGCCGCGGAGGCGTCGCGCGACGCCTATCAGGCGCGCCTCACCACGGCCGGCCTTGGCCGGATCACCACGGAGATCGTCGAGGCGCCGCCCTTCTACTTCGCCGAGGACTATCACCAGCAGTATCTCGCGAAGAATCCCGGCGGCTATTGCGGCCTTGGCGGGACCGGCGTCTCCTGCCCGGTGGGCACCGCCGCCTGACCACCGCCGCCTGACGGCCTTGACGCCCGGCGTTCCGTCCGCTCTAGGCGGGCGGATCAAATGGCCGGAGGCGACCCTCGATGCCGCTCTATCGCGCGACGACGACCGTGGCCGGGGAGGCCGCCGCCATTGCGCTCCGTGACGCGCTGGACGATCTCGGCGACCCGCCGCTCGCCGGGGACGTGCATGACCACGACGACGGCAGCGGCCTCTGGGACGCGGAGGGGCTGTTCGACGGCCCGCCCGACCCCGCCGGCCTCGCGCTGCTGGCCGCGGTGCACGGCGCGCCGGACTTCCGCGTGGCGGCGGTGGAGGATCGCGACTGGGTGGCGCAGGTCCGCGCCGAGCTGACGCCGGTCGCCGCCGGCCGCTTCGTCGTCTCTGGCAGTCAAGACCGCGGACGCATCCCGGTGAACCGGATCGGGCTGGAGATCGAGGCGGCCCAGGCCTTCGGCACGGGCCATCACGCGACGACGCAGGGCTGCCTGACTGCGCTCGACCGTCTGGCACGCCGCGGGATCGTCGCCCCGCGCGTCGCCGACGTCGGCGCGGGGACCGGGGTCCTCGCCATGGGCGCGGTGGCGCTCTGGCCGAAGGCGCGGGCGCTCGCGGGCGACATCGACCCGATGGCGACCGCAACCGCGCGGGAGAACGCCGCGGCGAACGGCCTCGGCAGCCGGATCGGCTGCGTCACGGCAGCCGGCTTCCGCCACCCGCGGCTGCAGGCGGCGGCGCGCTTCGACCTGATCTTTGCCAACATCCTCGCGAGCCCGCTCAGGCGGCTCGCGCCCGACATCGCCAAGCGCCAGGCGCCCGGCGGGATCGTGGTGTTGTCGGGGTTGCTGACGCGGCAGGCACCCGCTGTGCTCGCCGTCTACCGCGCCTGGGGCTATCGCCCGATCGGCAGCGTGCGGATCGACGGCTGGTCGACGCTGGTGCTGCGGCTCGCCCGCTGACGCAGGCGTCAGCCGCGGCGGATCGCCGTCGCGAGGTCGGCGATTTCGGCGCGCTCCAGACCGATGTCCTGGAGCTGGTCGTTCGACAGCGCCGAGAGCGCAAGCCGCGTCGCGCGGGCGCGCCGCCATGCAACCACGGCATGGAACGCATGATCGATGGCGTCGACGACGCGGAAGAGGGTGATCGCCCCCATCGGGGCGGAGGGATTCATCAACTGGGTAGACATGAGACTGGCCGTTTCCTGAAAGACCCGCGGTGCGTTCCTCGCACCGTCGGCGGCGGGATATATGCCTACGAAACAGGCAGAGGAGAAGCGCGATTCCCGCAATCCCGCCATGCACCGGCAGCAAGGGAGGCGCCCTGACGGCTCAGCGGCCCACCAGCTTGACGAGGTCACCCGGCTGCACCGCGGCCGCGGCGGGAAGGCCGTTGATCACCCCGAACCAGCTGCGCGAGGCCGGTCCGAGCGGCATCGTCCCCGCGAGGCCCGCGACGGTCTCGCCCGGCCGGACCTGATGGACCCGGATGCGGAGGGGACCGAGCGCCTCCGCCTGCCCCGCCGTCAGCGCCCGGAAGCTCGCCGCCGACCGGGCGAAGGCGTCCGCGGCCGTCCGGTCGCGGGACCCGCGCATCCCCAGGACGCGATAGAGCCTCCCGCCCTGCTCGACCACCGTGAGGTCGATGGCGGTCGGCCCGAGGTCGAGCCAGCCCTGCGCCGCCGGCAGGCCGTTCAGCGCCACGCGCCGAAGGTCGCGCACCGGCGCCCCGTGACCGACCTGCGGCGCCCAGCCCTGCGCAACGTAGGCCTCCGGCCGGGTGCCCGCGGCCGGCACGCTGTCGAGAACGAGGAGCGCACCGCCCGGTCCGCGCGACACGACGGCCTCCGGCCGGTTCTCCAGCTGGTATCCGGGTGGCGGATCGAAGGCGAACCCGAGGCCGGGATGCACGAAGCTGGCACCGGCAAGATAGCCCGTCTCCGCCGGCCGCCGGTCGCCCCAGGGCAGCCCGTTGATCGCCGCGAGATAGGCCTCACGCCCGCGCGCCCCGGAGCCGGGCCGGACACCCATCCGGGCCATCTCGCGCCTGGCCTCCGCGATGCGGAGACCGTGGCCCGGATGATCCGAGGACGCCACGGGCGCGCGGCTGCCCGGCGGGGCGGCGAGCGTCTGGCTGGCCGCTAGCGCGGCGAGAATCTCCGGCTGCGCCGCGACGTCGTAGCCGGCCGCCGCGAGATAGCCGAGCCCCAGCTGGTCGGCCCGCACCTCCTGGGCCATCCGGTCCGCGCTGCCGCCGACCGGAGCGAGCCCGTCGCCCGAAATCGCATGGCCGAGCTCGTGCCCGAGGACCGCCGCAAGCTCCGCCTCGTCGTCGGCCAAGGCCAGCATGCCGCGCGTCACGAGGATCGTTCCGTCGGACACGCCGAAGGCGTTCGGGATCGGTGTGTCGAGCACCTCGAACCGCCAGCCCCGCACTGGCAGGCCGGAGGCCATCAGCAGCCGCGTTCCGACCTGCTGGACATAGCGCGTCAGCGCCGGATCAGCGTAGATCCCGCCGTTGGCCGCGATGGCCGCGGACACCGGGTCCTGCGGCATCCCCTGCCCTGTCACGGGGCCGCCCGTAACAAGCGCAAGCGAAAGCGCCGCCGCCAGAACATTTCGCACCGCCCGCCGCGCGCAGGCCGCGAGGCCAAGAACCGCCATCTGCCTTCCCTGCCGTCCCGCCAGCCGTTCCGATCCGGACTGGTCTGCCCGTATTCGCCGGCCCTTCCGGCCGGCCTGCTTGATTGACCGCACGAGGGCGATGCGGATACACAGGGCCCGCAAGACCTCGTAGCTCAGAGGATAGAGCAACCGCCTCCTAAGCGGTAGGTCGGCGGTTCGACTCCGCCCGGGGTCGCCAGATTTCGTGATGCCTCCCGGGGGACGGGGCAGCATCCGTGACCGTGGATGGTGAATGCCGAAGGACCTGACGGGCGGCTGCCTCGACTTCAGCCACGAGCGCGAGGCGCCCGCCCCGGTCTGCGGCATCGACGAGGTCGGGCGCGGTCCCTGGGCCGGCCCGGTGGTCGCCGCGGCGGTGATCCTCGACGCCTCGGCCATCCCGGAGGGCCTTGACGACAGCAAGCGGCTCACTGCCCGCCGCAGGGAGGCGCTGCACGACGAGATCCGCGCCACCGCGCTGGTCGGCGTCGGCGAGGCGAGCGTGGCGGAGATCGGCGAGATCAACATCCTCCAGGCGAGTTTCCTCGCCATGCGCCGGGCCGTGGCGGCGCTCGGGACCGTGCCCGCGCTGGCCCTCGTCGACGGACACCTGACGCCGCCGGGGCTCACCTGCGCCTGTCGCCCGGTCGTCGGCGGCGACGGTCTGGTGCTGTCGATCGCCGCCGCCTCGATCGTCGCCAAGGTTACGCGCGACAGGATCATGGTGGCACTGGCGCAACAGTTTCCCGGCTATGGCTGGGAAACCAACATGGGCTACGGCACCGCCGGCCACCAGGATGGGCTCGCGAGGCTGGGCGTCACTCCTCACCATAGGCGCGCGTTCAAGC
>JBGALW010000192.1:0-7201 GCA_044223585.1 Amaricoccus sp. | reverse complement strand
TCGGCCGTCTCCGCCGCCGCGTGCCAGGCCATCGCCTGCCCCCGGCTGAAATCGTGGGTCAGGAGCGTAAGGGTGACGCCGTCGCCCCAGCGGCGCAGACCGCCCTCCTCCGGCTCCGGCTGGCCGAGTCGCGCCTCGGGCAGTGCCATCGAGACAGGCAGGCCGGGCAGCGGTGCGAACCGCCACCCGTCCGCCGCCAACGTCCTCGAGAGGTCGAGCAGCAGCGCGGCGGCATGGGCGTTGACGGGCGCCTCGCCGAATTCGCGCCCGGTGTAGGCCGTGAGTGCCCGCTGGCTCGCGTCACCCCAGACGCCGTCCTGCACGCCGTCATAGTCGCCGGCCGCCGCCAGCGCCGCCTGGATCAGCCGCCGCTCGTCGTCGTCGAGCGCGGTGGCATCGAACGGCGCGAAAAGCGGCTCGGCAGCGGGCAGCCGGCCGGGCGCAAGGCCGGCCAGAAACAGCACCACCAGACACGGCACCACCCACCAACGCATCCGCAACTCTCCCCACACCCGGCAGGGAGCCTAGCACGGGGCCGTGCGGCCCCGAAGAATTGCGTTGCATTTTCCTAAACGGCGACGGGATCGGGCAACCATGCCGAGCCGACGCCGCTACAGCATCGACGGAACCACCTGGTCGGGCGGGCGGTGGCCGTCGGCGAAGGTCTTGATGTTGACGATGACCTTCTCGCCCATCTCCAGCCGGCCCTCGATCGTCGCGGACCCCATGTGCGGCAGCAGCATGACGTTCGGCACCGCGAGCAGGTCCGGGTTGATGTCGTGGCCGCGCTCGTAGACGTCGAGGCCGGCGCCGGCGAGTTCCCCCGCCTTCAGCATCCGCGTCATGGCATTCTCGTCGATCACCTCGCCGCGCGCGGTATTGACGATGTAGGCTTCCGGCTTCATCAGCTTCAGCCGCCGGGCGTTCATGAGGTGGAAGGTCGAAGGCGTGTGCGGCACGTTGATCGTCAGGATGTCGACCCGCGCCAGCATCTGGTCGAGGCTCTCCCACCAGGTCGCGCCCAGCTCCGCCTCGATGTCGGAATGCAGGCGGCGGCGGTTGTGATAGTGGATCTCGAGGCCGAACGGCTTTGCCCGCCGCGCGATCGCCCGTCCGATGCGCCCGAGCCCGAGGATGCCGAGCCGCTTGCCGGCGATCCGGTGGCCGAGCATGGCGGTCGGGCTCCATCCTTCCCACGCCCCGCGCTGCATCACCATCTGCCCTTCCGGCAGACGCCGCGGTACCGAGAGGATCAGCGCCATCGCCATGTCGGCGGTGTCCTCGGCCAGCACGCCGGGGGTGTTCGACACCATGATGCCGCGCTGCAGCGCGGTCGCCACGTCGATATGGTCGAAGCCCGCGCCATAGTTCGCGATCAGCCGAAGCTGCGGCCCGGCGTGGGCCAGCAGCCGCTGGTCGATGCGGTCGGTGATCGTCGGCACCAGCACGTCGGCTTCCGCCATGGCCCTGGCCAGCGCCTCCGGCGGCATCGGGGTGTCGTCGGGGTTGAGGGTGACGTCGAACAGCTCCTGCATCCGCGCCTCGACGGGAGCGGGCAGGCGGCGGGTCACGACGACGCGCGTGCGAGCTAAGGCCATCAGGATTCCTGTTTCTGGACGCCCGGTTTGTCGTTATCGTGGGCGACGATAACGGCACGGGCGGATGGGGGCAATCCGTACACGGGCCTCGACAAGGGCCGACAAAGGTCGAGAGAGCAGAGCAGGACAGGACATGGCGTTCCCCATTCGCAGCGCCGCATGCGCGCTGATCCTCCTCGCCGGGGCCGCTTCGGCCGCGTCCGCGCCGCCCCCGGTTCCCCCGGCCGAGGCGGCGAAAGGACAGGTGACGAGCCTGCCGCTGCCGCGCTTCGTCTCGATGCGCGCCGACACGGCGAACGCCCGCCGCGGCCCGAGCCTCGACCAGCGGGTCGACTGGGAGTTCGTGCAGCGCGGCATGCCGCTGGAGGTGACGGCGGAGTACGGCCAGTGGCGCCGGGTCCGCGACGCCGATGGGCAGGGCGGCTGGGTCCACCACACGCTGCTCTCGGGCGTGCGCACCGCGCTCATCCTCGGCGACGTCGCGGTGCCGCTCCTCGCCGGTCCGACCGAGGACGCCGCCGTGCGGGCGATGGCCGAGCCCGGCGTCGTCGGCCGCCTGGAGGAGTGCCACGGGCCGTGGTGCGAGCTCTCGACCGGCGGCGTGAAGGGCTGGCTGCCGCGGGCGGTGCTGTGGGGCGTCAGCGCTGACGAGGAGATCGAGTAGGCCCCCCGGCGCCCCGGCCGGACACTCGTCTGGCGACAGAAATCCCTCGACCGGTATTTCCCCGTCGGCTACGAACGGGCTGGGGGATCCCACCATGACGAGTGGGGTCGGGGATGGGGGACTTGCCGGTGGGCCTGATAGGCATCTTTCTGTCGCTGGGGCTTTTGATGTACCTCGCCTACCGGGGCATCAACGTGCTGATCCTTGCGCCCATTCTGTCGATGCTCGCGGTCCTGATGTCCGGCGGGTTGCCGATCCTCGGCACCTACACGCAGGTGTTCATGACCGCGCTCGGCAAGTACGTCATCACCTATTTCCCGCTGTTCCTGCTCGGGGCGATCTTCGGCAAGGTGATGGCGGACGGCGGCGCGGCGCGTACCATCGCGCAGAAGATCGTCGACTGGGTCGGTGCCGACCGTGCGATCCTCGCCGTGGTCCTTGCCTGCGGAGTGCTGACCTATGGCGGCGTCTCGCTCTTCGTGGTGGCCTTTGCGATCTATCCGATCGCCAACGCACTTTTCCGGCGCGCCGACGTGCCGAAGCGGCTGCTTCCCGCGGCGATCGCGCTCGGATCGTTCACCTTCACGATGACGGCGTTTCCCGGCACCCCCGCGATCCAGAACGCGATCCCGATCCCGTTCTTCGGAACCAACGTCTTCGCTGCCCCGCTGCTCGGGACGGTCGCCGGCCTCATCATGCTGGTGGGCGGCGTGCTCTGGTTGAACCGGCGCGCCGCCGCGGCGCACCGGCGGTCCGAAGGCTATGGCGAGCACCCGCGCACCGCCGCCGACAGCGCGCTCCCCGAGGACACCGAGCTGCCCTCCTTCCCGGTGGCGGTGGCGCCGGTGGTCGCGGTGATCCTGCTCAACGCACTCTTCACCTACGTGATCATCCCGAGGATGAACGCGGACTACCTCGCCGAAGCTGCCTACGGCGGCACGACGCTGCAGGCGGTCGCCGGGATCTGGGCGATCATCGCCGCCCTCGTCCTGTCGATCGTGATGGCGATCCTGCTGAACCTCCGGCGCTTCCTCGATCTCAAGGAGACGGTGAACGCCGGCACGATGGGATCGCTGCTGCCGATCTTCAACACCGCGTCCGAGGTCGGCTATGGCGCGGTGATTGCCTCGCTGCCGGCCTTCCTCGTCATCCGTGACGCCGTTCTCGGGCTCTTTCCGGGCAATCCGGTGGCCTCGCTTGCTGTCGCGGTCAATGTCCTCGCGGGCATTACCGGCTCGGCGTCGGGCGGCATGTCGATCGCGCTCAACACCCTCGGCGAGCAGTTCGCCACGCTCGCGAAGGAACAGGGCATCAGCATGGAGCTGATGCACCGCGTGACGGCGCTGTCCTCGGGCGGCTTCGACGCGCTGCCGCACAATGGCGCGGTCATCACGCTGCTCGCGATCACCGGCCTCAATCACAAGACCAGCTATGCCGACATCTTCGTCGTGGCGGTGGCCATCCCGGTCTTCGCGACGATCGTCGTGATCCTGCTCGGCTCTATCGGGCTTTAGCGGGGGGCGGCGACACCGGCGAGGCTTCCTCCCCGCTGCCAGCCCGGCTATGTCGTTCGCATGGGATGGAAACCGGCCGCGTTCGGGAAGATCAGCAGGATCGGCATCGTGCCGCCGCCGCCGGAGGCGGGGCGGGCGGGGGTGGCCGTCACGCTGATCGTGCGGAACGAGGCGCGGCATATCGGGGAATGGGCCGAATTCCACGCACGGGCCGGGGTGGCGCGGTTTCTCGTCTATGACAACGGCGGCACCGACGCGACGATCCCGATCCTGCGCGCGGTGCTCGGCGAGCGGCTGACGGTGGTGCCCTGGCGGCAGATCCTGACCGACGCGGTGCTGGGGCGGGAAATCCACAACCAGGTGCTGGCCTACGCCCACGCGGCGTCGAACTTCGGCGGCGCCTTCCGGTGGATGGCGTTCATCGACGCCGACGAGTTCCTGGTGCCGAAGCGCGCCGCAACGATCGGCGAGGCGCTGGCGCACCTCGGCGAGGCGCGCAATGTCTCGCTGCCCTGGCACATGTTCGGGCGGAACGGGCATGCGGAGCCGCCGGAGGGGGGGATCGTCGCCAACTACCTGCGCCGCGCGGCCGATCCGATGAGCGATACGCGCGGGGTGCGGGCGTTCAAGGTGATCGTCGACCCCTGCCACCTGACCGCGCTCCGGGTGCATTCGATGGAGACCGACGGGTCGGAGGCGACCTGCAACGACGCCGGGCTGCGGGTGGAGCGGGAGCGGGCGCGGAATGCGCGCGGCTTCTATTCGGCGGAGCACCTGCAGCTCAACCACTACTACACCCGGTCGGAGGCCGAGCTCGCGGCAAAGATCGACCGGGGCCCGAACCTTGCCGCCAAGCGGTCGGAATATGAGCGCAAGGTGCGCCGGACGGTCGCCAACATCGAGGCGCAGGAGGTCGAGGACCGGGCGGCGGTGGACTATCTGGCGCGGGTCGGCGGATGCGCACCGAGCTGATCGTCGCCACCTACAACAACCCGCGCGCGCTCGGGCTGTCGCTCCTGTCGGTCGCCGGCCAGAAGCGGCGGCCGGATTCGGTCGCGATTGCCGACGACGGGTCGGGGCCGGAGACCGAGGCGGTGATCGCCGCCTTTGCCGCCGCCCACCCGGGGCTGCCGCTGCGGCACGTCTGGCACGAGGACCGCGGGTTCGAGAAGAACGCCATCCTGAACCGGGCAATCGCGACCTCGGAGGCAGAGTTCCTCGTCTTCATCGACGGCGACGTGCTGATCCACCCGGGATTTGTCGAACGTCATCAGGCTGTTGCGCGGCCTGACCGGTTCTCGTCGGGCAGCCTGATCCGGCTCGACGCCGACGCGACGGCGGCGGTGACGGCGGAGGACGTGACGGGCGGGCGGGTCTTCACGCGCGACTGGCTGCGGGAGCACCGGGCGATCGACCGGTTCGGGACCTGGCTCAAGACCATGCCGTTTCCGCTACCGGTGATGGCCGCGCTCGACCGGCTGACGCCGGTGCAGCGCGCCTGGGGCGGGGCCAACGCCTCGGCCTTCCGGGCGGCGCTCATCAAGGTGAACGGCTTCGACGAGACGATGAAATATGGCGGCGAGGACAAGGAGTTGGGGGTGCGCCTGACCAATGCCGGGATCCCCGGCCAGCATGTGCGCTATACCGCGCCGCTCGTCCACCTCGACCACCCGCGCGGCTATGTCGACCCGGCGCTGCAGCGGGCGAACAAGGCGAAGGTGAAGGCGGAGCGCCGGGACGGGAGGGCCTGGACGGCGCACGGGATCGTCGGTGGTGACGCCGGCTCTGAGGGGAGAGAGGCAACTGGCTGAAAAGCCGTGAATTTCTCCGGCTGGAAACCGGCTGGAATGTGGCTGGAATCCGGCTTGCCACTTTCGAAAACCTTGAACGACTTTGTTAGGGTCCCGGAAGGGTTTGCGGCGCGCTTCGGGCACGGACGGCAGAGCCTTTCCCGCGCACGCTCTCGCCGAGGTGCCAGCGGCGACGTCGGACGGGCGGTGGGAGCGCCAGCGCGCAGAAGGCAATCGGGTTCATGTCATACGGCCTCCGGTTGATCGCTTCGGCCGATGCGACTCAAGTACGGATTTCCCCGCCGTTGCGTCAGCACCGGCAGCGCCTGCCTGCCCCCCTGGCAGGCGCTTTGCGTCAGCCCAGGCAGGCGCTGCCGGTTGCTCCATCACGCCGCTGCATGAGCCGGGTGCAACCGCCGACGTGAGAGGCCGGGCGACGCGCTTGTCCGGAGCGATCAGCCGGATTGCGTGCTACGGGGCCGCGGCACCTATCGCCGCTTCGACACGCTCCGGCTCCGTGCCCGGCTCTGTCCGATCTTGCGGCGGGGGGCGCCCTTGCCGGAGCGGGAGGGGGTCGGGATGGTCCGGCCTTCGACGGACAGGAGCTCGAACAAGAGGCCCCCGGTGATCGGCGCCGCCTCGGCGAGCCGCACCAGCACCCGCTGGCCGAGGCCGATGACCCGGCGCGACTTCTCGCCGGTCAGGGTGAGGCCGTCCGGGTCGAAGCTGAAATACTCCCGGCCGATGGCGGAGATCGGCACGAGGCCGTCCGCGCCGGTCTCGTCGAGCTTCACGAAGAGGCCGAAGCGGGCGACGCCGGAGATGACGCCGGCGAACTCCGACCCCACCCGGTCCGAGAGCCACGCCGCGAGATAGCGGTCGGTCGTGTCGCGCTCCGCCATCATCGAGCGGCGTTCGGTCATCGAGATATGCTCGGCAGTCTCGGGCAGCGCCCGCTCCTCGTCGACGGTCAGGCCGTCCGCCTTCGGCGCCCAGCCATGCGCCCGGATCAGCGCCCGGTGCACCACGAGGTCGGCATAGCGGCGGATCGGCGAGGTGAAGTGGCCGTAGCGCGGCAGGTTCAGCCCGAAATGGCCGTAATTCTCCGGCGCGTAGTAGGCCTGGGTCATCGCGCGGAGCACGCTGATGTTGACCATCTCGGCATGCTCGGTCCCGGCGACGCCGTCGAGCAGGCGGTTCAGCTGCGCGGTCTGGAGCACCTGGCCCCTGGCGAGCGTCAGCCCGACGCTGCCGACGATCTCGCGCAGGCCCTCCAGCTTCTCCGGGCTCGGCTCCTCGTGCACGCGGTAGAGCAGGTGCACCCGCTTCGCCTCCAGCGTCTCGGCGGCGGCGACGTTGGCGAGGATCATGAAATCCTCGATCACCCGGTGGGCGTCGAACCGGTCGCGGAAGGCGACGGACAGCACCTTGCCCTCGTCCGAGAGGATGATGCGCCGCTCCGGCAGGTCGAGGTTCAGCGGCTGGCGCACCGCGCGCCCCCCCCCCGCCACCGCCCAGGCGGCCCAGACCGGCAGGATGACGCTGTCGGCGAGCGGCCCGGCCGGCTCGTCCCGCGCGCCGTCGACCACGTCCTGCGCCTGCCGGTAGGTCAGCGTCGCGACCGATCGCATCAGC
>JBGALW010000191.1:0-7433 GCA_044223585.1 Amaricoccus sp. | reverse complement strand
GATCCACCCTACCTCGTCGACTACGACGGCTCGAACCATCCGACGCGCAACAAGGACTGGTCGCCGAGCTACGGCGTCACCTGGGACGACAGCAGCCAAGGCGCCGATCTCTACGACGGCTTCATCGCTGCCGCCATCGCCGAGGCGATCGCCGAGGACGCCGCCTGGTACTGCTGGCATGCCTCGCGGCGTCAGGCGATGCTCGAAGCCTGCTGGGAGAAGGCCGGCGCCTTCGTGCATCAGCAGATCATCTGGGTGAAGGACCGCGGCGTCCTCACCCGCTCGCACTATCTCTGGAAGCACGAGCCCTGCTTCATGGGCTGGGTGCGCCCGCACCGGCCGCCGAAGGTCGCCGACGAGACGCTGGCCTCGACCTGGGTGATCCCGAGCCTCGCCGGCGACGAGCGTCCGGACCATCCGACGCCGAAGCCGCTCGACTGCTTCGCCATCCCGATGCGCCAGCACGTGGCGCGCGGCGGCCTCTGCTACGAGCCGTTCTCGGGCTCCGGGTCGCAGATCATGGCCGGCGAGGCGACCGGGCGGCGGGTCTTCGCGATGGAGATCAGCCCGGCCTATGTCGACGTGGCGGTCGAGCGCTGGCAGGCCGAGACCGGGCGCGACGCGATCCTCGACGGCGACGGCCGCAGCTTCGCCGCGGTGAAGGCGGAGCGGCTTGGGGCGGCGGCCGACGCCGAGCCCGAGGCCCGACCCCGCGCCCGCAAGAAACCGGCCGCGTGAGGTCGTGGATGGCCTGGCTCTACATCCCCCCGGAGGCGCTTCGGGCAGCGGAAACGCTCGCCTGTTCGGCCTCTCGCTCTGCTCCGGCGCCGGCGGCCTCGACCTCGGCATCCTGCTCGCCTGTCCCGGATATCGTGCTCTGGGTTACGTCGAGCGGGAAGCCTACGCCGCGGCCGTGCTCGTGGCGCGGATGGAGGACGCGGCCCTGGATCGCGCGCTTGTCTGGGACGACGTTGCCACCTTCGACGGCCGCCCATGGCGCGGCGCGGTGGACATCCTCAGCGCAGGATACCCGTGTCAGCCATTTTCGGTCGCGGGTAAGCGTCGCGGCGCGGCCGACCCGCGGCACCTCTGGCCGCACGTCGCCCGGATCATCGGCGAATGCGAACCGCCCTTCGTCTTCCTCGAGAACGTCGCCCATCATCTGCGCCTCGGATTTCCCGAGGTCGCTGCAGGACTGGTCGTCATGGGCTACCGGCTTGCGGCAGGCCTCTTCACGGCGACGGAAGTCGGCGCGCCCCATCGGCGCGAGCGGCTCTTCATTCTCGCCCACCGCGAGGGCGACGTGTGCGCCGACCCGGCCCGGCTGGCCGACGCCGGTGGCGGGCGACAGCAAGGGCACGCGGAACCGGACCAGCGGGCGGTCGAAGCCGGAGGGCCGGCATCACGACGGGATGACGCTCTGCGACGCGACGCGGCTCTGGATGACACCGGACACTCCGGCCGGGGGTCGGTCGATGCCACCGGGGACCTCGATCACCGGCCGGACGCCGGATGGCCGGAAGGTGACGGTCGGGCTGGCGAACCAGGCGCGGCTGTGGATGACGCCGACGGCGCGGGATCACAAGGACGGGGCGACGAGCCTCGCGAACACCCCGGTGAACGGCCTGCTTGGCCGCCAGGTCCTGGCGACGCCGCCGGCTGGGAGCGATACCTGCGAGACGCGCCGGAGCTTGAACCCGCTGTTCGTCGAGGCGCTGATGGGCTGGCCTTCCGGGTGGACCGGCTTCGGCTCTGTGGCAACGGCGTGGTCCCGCTGGTTGCGGCGCATGCGCTCCGAACTCTGGCGGCTGAGCTCGCCGCCGGCTGAGCCGTTGCTGCTATGACTGAGACCGAGCGCCGTCATGCCCCGGTCGTGTCCGTCGTGAATCGGGCTGGCTGCACGATCTGAACTCGGTCTACTTCTTGTCCCTGTCCGTTTCGCCTGGATCGAGGGCCGGCCATGGTGCGCATTCTGACGATCGTCGGGTTTCTGATCGCCACACCGGCGCTTTGGTCAGGGAGCCTTCATTCGACTGCTCCGCGCGATATTCTGGCCGAGGAGTTGATCTGCAAGGATCCGCAACTGGCCGCGCTCGACCGACGAGTCGCCGAGCGCTATGCCGCGGCGCTGGAGGTTGTCCGGGGGCTCGACACGGGCGCCGAAGCGGCCGAGGACAACCTGCGCGCCTACCAGCGCGGCTGGGTCAAGGGGCGGGACGAGTGCTGGAAGGCCGACGATCTCCGGGATTGCGTCGAGTCCTCCTATCTGCGGCGTGAAGGAGAGCTGGTCGCGGAGTGGCTGCTCGAGGAGCCCACGGGGATTGCGTTCTGGGCCTGCGGCGGGAACCCCGCCAACGAGGTCGTCACCTATTTCTTCGCTACCGAGCTGCCGAGCGTGCGCTTCGAACGTGGCGACACGATCGATACCGGATCTCTGGCGCCCACCGGATCGGGTTCCCGCTACGAGGGCAGCTTCGGTCGATCGATCTGGATCAAGGGCGAGGAAGCCACCTACCGCGAGCCGGACCCGGACGGCGCGTCGTATGAGTGCGTCCTGTCCCGTCAGGAGTGACTGGGACCGATGAGGTGAGGAGCCGCCGCCCTAGCGGGCGGCGGCTACCGAAGTGCAGATCTGCGGATCAGGCGTGCGGCTTCCGGCGCGCGGCGTGCGCCGCCTTCCAGTCGACGCTGGCGTCGGCGAGCGCCTCGCGCAGCTTGGTGAGGAGCCGCCATGGGACGCGCGCCTCGTAGGCGTGCTCGTGCTTCCGGACGGGCGGGTACGCCGCCAGCTGCAGCGCGATCCCGAGGATGCGATGCCGCGGGTCCGGGCGATCGGCGGGGCTCAAAGCCCCGTCTCCGGCGGCAGCCGGTAGACCCGGTCCTTGGCGCCATCGGGCTTCTCGGAGGTAACGATGAGCCCGAGTTTCTTCTTCAGCGCCCCGGCGAAGGCCCCACGCACCGTGTGCGGTTCCCACGCGAGGGCCTCCACGATCTGCGGGATCGTCGCGCCCTCCCTGCGGCGGAGCATTGCGATCAGTTGCGCCTGCTTGGTGCCGTCGCGGGTCTTCGGTGCAGGCGCGACGTCCGCGCCCGTGGGCGCCGCCTTTCGCGGCCGGCCCCGACGCTTCGGGGTCGCCTCGATCGGCGCGTCGTCGGCGCGCGTGGGCGCACCTGCGGCCGGCTCGCCGGCGGAGTTGGTGCCCTCGTTGAAGGCGTAGGGGACCGCCTCGGGCTCAATGCCGATGGCCTCCGCGCCGGCGGCGGTGATGTAGAGCAGCACCCCGCGGCCGTCGGGCTCGGGGAGGTTGCGCCAGACGGTGTTCATCGCCGCGTCCGCCTTGCGCGGGCTGTCGATGATCTGCTCGCGGATCAGGCAGCGGGCGAGGAGCGCGGCCACCACCTTGGTGGCGGCGCCGCCGCGGAGCGAGCCGGGCAGCGGCAGCAGGTTGCCGTCGGCGCGCTGCGCCGCGGCTGAGAGGATGATCGACTGAGTGTCGGAGAGCTTGGTCATCAGGTCGTCCTTCGTTGCGAGGCGCGGGACCATCCCTCGCCTGCTACGACCCCGAGCCGCGCTCGCCCGAGGCGGCGCGGCGGAGGCGGCGCGGCGGAGGCGGAAGGGCGGCGATCAGTAGGGAAGCTCGGCCATGATCGCGTAGTGGTTGGCGTAGCCGGTCAGGTAGGGCAGCCCCTTCGGGATCCCGGTCTCGCGGCTGGTCCTGCGGTCGATGCGCCAGCCCATCCAGCGGGCGATGGCGGCGTCGATCGCTTCCTTCAGCGTGTCGCCGCGGGAAAGCTCGCCGGCGACGTCGTCGGCGAAGTGGCGGCCGTGGCGGCTGTCGAGGAAGTCGCGCACCCCCTCCGGCGAGGCGGTGGTCTCCTCGGCGATCCGGCGGGAGGCGATCTCCCAGGCCTTCGCGGGATCGGCGGCGGGGTCGTTCTCGATGCGGGAGATGGTACCCCAGAACCCCCACTCGGTGTTCTGGGTCGGAAGGATGGTCGTGGTCATTTCGGGCTCCGCGCTTGATGGTGCGGATATACAAGGCTCCGGTCCGCGCTGAAGCCAAGGCAATAAGCCGATCATAAGATTGCTATTTTCGAGGCCGCGATGCAGGGCATGAGCGAGCGCGAATACGCCGCCCGCACCGGCCTCTCGCGCGGGGCGATCCAGAAGGCGAAGCTGGCGGGACGGCTGGCGCTGCACCCCGACGGCTCGATCGACGCGGAGGCTTCCGACGCCCGGCGCGCCGCGGCGACCGACCCGTCGAAGCAGCGCGGGAGCCGGGCTCCTGAGCAATCAACGCAATCCTCGGCGCCGAAGCTGAAGCCAGTGCCGAACGCCGCGCTCTCCGCCGTCGGCGATACGCTGCGGGAGAACGGGCTGCCGCCGCCGACGACCGGCGGCGCCACCTTCCTGCAGGCGAAGACCGCCAACGAGGTGCTCAAGTCGCAGGAGCGGCGACTGAAGCTCCAGAAGCTCAAGGGCGAACTCGTCGACCGCGCCCGCGCCGAGGCGCTGGTCTTCCGGCTCGCCCGCGAGACCCGCGACGCCTGGGTCAACTGGCCGGCCCGCGCCGCGGCGCTGATCGCCGCCGAACTGGGCGCTGATCCCGCCACGATGCAGAAGGTGCTCGAAGCCCATGTCCGCGCCCACCTCGACGAGCTCTCCGAGGGGCGGCTCGATCTCGGATGACGGCTTCTTCGCCTTCGATGGGGCGGACGCGCTGCTCCGCGCCTGGGGCAGCGGCCTCAAGCCCGACCCGCTGCTCACCGTGTCGGAATGGGCCGACCGCTACCGGATGCTGAGCTCGCGCGCCGCCGCCGAGCCGGGCCGCTACCGCACGAAGCGGACGCCCTACATGAAGGAGATCATGGACGCGCTGTCGCCGGGACATCCCGCCCAGCGCATCGTGTTCATGAAGGCGGCCCAAGTCGGTGCCACGGAGGCTGGAAGCTGCTTCTTGGGCTTCATCATCCACCAGGCGCCGGGACCGGCGCTGGCGGTGCAGCCGACCGTCGAGCTCGCCAAGCGCAACTCGCGGCAGCGCATCGATCCCTTGATCGAGGAGAGCCCGGCGCTGCGGGACAAGGTGAAGCCGGCGCGCTCGCGCGACGCCGGCAACACCATGCTGTCGAAGGAGTTCGCCGGCGGCATCCTGATCATGACCGGGGCCAACTCGGCGGTCGGGCTGCGCTCGACCCCGGCACGCTACATCTTCCTCGACGAGGTCGACGCCTATCCCGCCTCGGCCGACGAGGAAGGCGATCCGGTCACGCTGGCCGAGGCCCGGTCGCTGACCTTCGCCCACCGGCGCAAGGTGCTGCTGGTCTCGACGCCGACGATCCGGGGTCTGAGCCGGATCGAGCGCGAGTACGAGGCAAGCGACCAGCGCCGGTACTTCGTGCCGTGCCCGCATTGCGGCGCGATGCAGTGGCTGAAGTTCGACCGGCTGCGCTGGCAGAAGGGCCGCCCGGAGACGGCGGAATATCACTGCGAGGGTTGCGAGACGCCCATCGCGGAGCACCACAAGACGGCGATGCTGGAGGGCGGCGAATGGCGGGCGACCGCCACGGCCGCCGATCCGACCACGGTCGGGTATCACCTCTCGGCGCTCTATTCGCCGATCGGCTGGCTGAGCTGGGAGCGGATCGTGCGGGCTTGGGACGCGGCACAGGGGTCGGACGAGGCGATCAAGGCGTTCCGCAACACGATCCTCGGCGAGACATGGGTCGAGACTGGCGAAGCGCCCGACTGGCAGCGCCTCTATGACCGCCGCGAGCGCTGGACATCCGGCACAGTACCCGCGGGCGGGCTGTTCCTGACCGCCGGGGCCGACGTGCAGAAGGACCGGATCGAGGTGGATGTCTGGGCCTGGGGTCGCGGCCTCGAAAGCTGGCTCGTCGATCATGTCGTCATCGAGGGCGGGCCGGATCGGCATGACGCCTGGTCGGAACTGACCGTGCTGCTCGACCGGTCATGGCCGCACGAACGCGGCGCGCATCTCAGGATCGCGCGGCTCGCCATCGACACCGGATACGAGGCCCCGGCGGTCTACTCCTGGTCGCGGGCACAAGGCTTCGCGCAGGTGTCGCCGGTGAAGGGCGTCGAGGGGTTCAACCGCTCGAGCCCGGTGTCGGGCCCGACCTTCGTCGATGCGACCGAGGGTGGGAAACGCCTGCGGCGCGGGGCGCGGCTCTGGACCGTGGCAGTGTCGACCTTCAAGGCCGAGACCTACCGCTTCCTGCGGCTGGCGCGGCCGACCGAGGAGGACATGGCCGACGGGGCGGCGTTCCCGCCCGGCTCGGTGCATCTGCCGCATTGGGTCGAGAACGAATGGCTGAAGCAGTTCGTGGCCGAGCAGCTGGTCACGGTGCGGACCAAGCGCGGCTTCGCCCGGCTGGAATGGCAGAAGCTCCGTGAGCGCAATGAGGCGCTGGATTGCCGGGTCTATGCCCGCGCCGCCGCCTGGATCGCGGGTGCGGACCGCTGGCCCGAGGAGAAATGGCGCGACCTCGAGGATCAGCTCGGGGCCGCGCCCACCGACAGCGATCCCGCCGGGCAGATCAACCGGCCGGGACAGGCCCCGCAGGGCAAGCGCCGTTCCGACTGGCTCGGGCGGCGGGAGGGATGGTTCTGAACATGACCGACTGGACGGAAACCGAGCTCTCGGCGCTGCGCCGGGCCTATGCCAGCGGCACGACCCGGGTCAGCTATGACGGCAAGTCCGTGGATTACGGCTCGGCCGAAGACCTGCTGGCCCGCATCCGGACCATCGAGCGCGCCATCGCGGGCACCACACGGCCGCTGCCGGTGGCGGGGCTCGCGGGCTTCTCGCGCGGGGATCGCTGATGTCCGCGACCTGGTTCGACCACGCCATCGCCACGGTGGCGCCGCGCATGGCGGCCCGCCGCGTGATCGCGCGGCAGGCGTTCGAGACCCTGACGCGGGGCTATGACGGCGCCGCGCGCGGACGGCGCACCGAGGGCTGGCGGGCGCCGGGATCCTCGGCCGACACCGAGATCGGCGTCGCCGGGGCGCTCCTGCGCGACCGGATGCGCGATCTGGTGCGCAACAACCCGCATGCGGCCAAGGCCGTGGCGGTGCTGGTCAACAACATCATCGGTGCGGGCATCATGCCGCGCGCCGCGAGCGGCGACGACAAGCTGGACCGCAAGGTCGACGCGCTGTTCGAGCGCTGGACGGCGGAGTGCGACGCCGACGGCCAGCTCGACTTCTACGGCCTGCAGACGCTGATCTGCCGCGAGATGGTCGAGGCGGGCGAGGTCCTGGTGCGCCGCCGGTTGCGGCGATCCTCGGACGGTCTGCCGGTGCCGCTGCAATTGCAGGTTCTCGAGGCCGATTTCCTCGACGCCACGAAATCCGGCGCCCTTGGAGCAGGTCGCCTCGTCCAGGGGATCGAGTTCGACCCGGTCGG
>JBGALW010000190.1:0-7231 GCA_044223585.1 Amaricoccus sp. | reverse complement strand
GAGATCCGTGGCTTCGGCGTCCGGGGCCATCCGCGCCCTCCCCTCCCTGACGGGCCAAGAGCTAGCGCAGCGGTGCAGCCAGCGTCAACAGCCGAGTGCGCGAAAATGCGCGAATTCGCGCATTTCGCGCATCTGCGCACGCGTTTCGCAGCCGCACAACACGCGAATGCCGCCGGCTTTTGCGCGCTTTTACCACGGAAGCGGCTTTCTCGTTGACCGGTGCTGCGCGATCGCGCAGTCTCCCGCGCGCCGATCCAGCGGAACCGAATGCATGGCCCTCAGCCTTCGCCAGACCGAAATCCTGGAGATCGCCCGCACCGAGGGCCGCGTCTCCGTCGAGGACCTGTCCCAGCGCTTCGACGTCGCGCTGCAGACCATCCGCCGCGATCTCGCCGACCTTGCCGCCGCCGCCCTGCTCGACCGGGTGCACGGCGGGGCCGTGCCCCGGGCGGGCGTCGCGAACATCCGCTACGAGGAGCGCCGCGGCATGAACGAGGCGGCGAAGGCCGCCATCGCGCGCGCCTGCGCCGCGGCGATCCCGAACGACTGCTCGATCATCATGAACCTCGGCACCACCACCGAGGCGGTGGCCCGCGAGATGCTGATGCATCGCAACATCACCGTCGTGACCAACAACATGAACGTCGCCAACACCCTGCTCGCCAACCCGAGCTGCGACATCATGGTGGCGGGCGGCGCGCTGCGCCGCTCGGACGGCGGGCTGGTCGGCGATCTCACCAGCGAGTTCTTCGGCCAGTTCAAGGTGGACTATGCGATCGTCGGGGCCTCGGCGATCGACCCCGACGGCGACCTGCTCGACTTCGACGTCGCCGAGGTGCGGGTGTCGCGCGCAATCCTGCGCCAGGCCCGCCGCGCCTTCCTCGTCTGCGACCATTCCAAGCTCGGCCGCTCCGCCCCTGCCCTGCTCGGCTCGCTCGGCGAGATGTCCGCCCTCTTCACCGACCTCCCGCTACCCTCCCCGCTGGCCCAGCGCTGCGCCGACTGGGGAACCGTGGTCCACGTCTGCACCTGACAGGCACAGTTCGCCAATCGCCACTTCACGCCCCGTCGAAGATGCCCCCGCCAATTGCCCGATCGCGATGTCGCGGCAGCCGGGCCGAACCGCCAACGCCGGAGGCCAGGCGCGCCGCCCTACACCCCCTCGAAGATCTCCCGCACCGTGACCGACACCCCCGGCGGATCGAGCGCGAGCGCCCCGTCGCTGACGATCGACGCCGCAATCCGCCCCTCCGCGTCGCGGGCATGGTGGATCACCAGCCGCCGGCCGGTGTCCACGATCAGATAGTGCCGCACGCTCGGCAGCGCGAAATAGCTGGCGAGCTTCGCGCCCCGGTCCACCCCGCGGCTCGACGGCGAGATCACCTCGACCACCACCACCGGGTCGCCCACCTCGACCGCGTCGCCCGGCAGTTCCGGGCCGCAGCGGACCAGCGCGTCGGGCTCATAGACCGTCGCCTCGTCGATCCTGACCGCCATCCCGTCGGGGAACACCCGGCAGCCGAGTCCGGCCGCCGCGACGGCGGCCCGCAGCGCGACATAGGCGTTGCCCTTCACCAGCGCGTGGACCGCCCGCTCCGGCGCCATCGCGACCACCCGGCCATTGTCGAGCTCGAACCGGCCGGAGGGCTGCTCCAGGGCCCAGGCCATGAACTCGTCCGCCGTGAATGCCGTCTGCCGTGGCTGCTCCATCGCCTTCCCGCCGCCCTGCCGTCCGCCCATCCTAGCACCGTCCGCAGTTTTCGCGCCGTCGCACCGATGATTATCGTTCATTATCAGACACTTAGCGTATCTGATCCAACATCCGTCGCACCGCTTCCTCCAGCCGACGCCGGTCGATCGTCGAGAAGTCGATCGGCAGCCGCACCTCCAGCCGCCCGTTGGCCGCGGTGCACTTCGCCTGCCCCTCCGCCCGCGGCACGTCGAACGTCACCTTGGCCTTTCGGGCGCCGGTCCGTGGCGGTGCCGCCGGCGATTTCTTCCCCGCGGGGAAGGTTTCGTCCTCGTCCGCACGCCAGTCCCCTGCCCCGGCCCAGCGGCGCAGCACCCCGAGCTCGTCGGCGACCGAGCGGTTTTCCCAGTCCTTCAGCTCGTCCCGGATCGCCGCGCCAATCTCCGGCTCGATCTCCAGCCGCCGGCGCAGTTCCAGCCCGAGGTTGCGCGGCACCTCCTGCGGAAAACGCAGCGCCTCGCCCAGCCGCTCAACCACGGTGATGAAGGCCCGGATATAGCTGCGCTTCTGGTAGCCGGCGCTCTTGAACAGGATCGCCACCGCCTTGTCGGCATCGTCGCAGCCGGTCCGCGGGTCGCGGGCATAGTCGCGGGCCAGTGCCGCCATCTCGACGAAGGACACGTCCTTGCGCACCAGGTTCTCGTCGACCATCCGGCGATAAAGCTGGTCCAGCCCCTCCGCGTCGGTCATCATCCCGGCGGGGATCAGCGCGAAGCGCGGGTCCTTCGTCTCGGCCAGCAGCTCGCGAAACGCGCTCAGCCGCCGCAGCCCCTGCACCAGCTCATAGCGCCCTGCCCCGGTCGGCTCGACCCGGATCGGGTTCGACAGCCCGATGTCGCGGATCGACGCCTTGAGCTCGGCCAGCTCCAGATCGTCGTTGCCGGCGATCCGGTCGCGCACCAGCTTGGACGTGTCGATCGCGTCCACCGGGATCATGTCGACGATCAGCCCGAGATGCTGCAGCCGCACCAGCTCCGCCGCCAGCGCGTCGTTCTCCGCCCGGATCGCCGCTTCCGACTCGGCCCGCGCCCGCAGCGCCTCGGCATTCTCCTGCACCGCGGTCGCCATCGGCCCACGCCGCGCCGGCACCGCCTGACCGGCGCCTGGACCCGTCGCCGGGCCCGTCGCCGACTTCGTCTCCAGGTCCGCCGGAATCTTCCCCGCGGGGAAGGTTTCCGCGGCCGGCGCGTCTGCCGGCTCCTCCGGCATGTCGAGGTCGAAGATCCGCCGCTTCCTCATGCCCGCACCTCCACCTTCTCCCAGGCTCCGACACAGACCTGCTTGAATTCGGCATAGGCGGTGTCGAAGCTGCCACGCGCCCGCCGCCAGGTCTCCCGCGTCATGTCGCGATAGTCGATCTCGTAGACCGAGCAGAGGAACCGCCCGGACTGTTCCACCGCCCGCGTCATCTCGATCGGGCTCTCGGTCACATGCGCGCCGAACACCTTGCGGAAGGCTTCCAGCATCGCCTTGTGCAGGTCGTTGGCCGGCTCGAACCGGGTCAGCAGGAACTTCACGTCGGCGAAGGCCTTGGGCAGCGCGATCTTCCCCGCGGGGAAGGTTTCGCCGAAGCCCGCCGACAGATCCTCCAGCGCCTCGGCCAGCTGCCCGATGAAGCTCGTCGTCGAATCGTATTCCCAGTAGCCGGGGCCGGACGGGATATAGAGCACGTCGGCGGCGAACACCGCGTTCATCGACTGGTAGCCGATCGCCGGCGGGCAGTCGAAGAGGATCAGGTCATAGGCGTCGTCGGGCAGGGCATCGAGATAGCGCGACACCGCTGCAAAGAACGACCATTCCGGGTTCAGGTGCCGGTACTGGGCGCTGGCGAACTCGACGAAGGCGGCGTTGGCGCAGCTCGGGATGATGTCGATCGTCGACCAGGCCGTCGGCTTCAGGAAGTCGTTGACCCGCAGCTCGGCGAGGCCGAGGTCGCGGATCGACGCCGGCAGCCGCCGCTGGGGCAGGGCGGCCCCGCTCGCCGCGCCGCGCGGTCCGGCATTCATCCGGTCCGTCTCGTTGATGAGGTCGCGGGCGAGGATGCCCCAGACCGTATGCTCCTCGCTGACGTCGGTCAGGCCCATCGAATGGCTGAGCGTCGCCTGCGGGTCGAAGTCCACCACCAGCACCCGGTAGCCGTCGAGCGCCGCGGCGTGCGCGAAGTGCAGCGCCACCGTCGACTTGCCGGCGCCGCCCTTGAAGTTGGCGATCGCCGCCCGGATCGCCCGCTTGCCCTTCGGCCGGGGCGGCATCAGGCTCTGCCGGTTGATCTTCATCCGGCGCCGCAGGTCGTTCACCTCCTCCAGGCTGAACCACCTCTGCCGCCCGTCCTCCTCCACCTCGCCGGCGGGGAGGGCAGGGTCCGCCGCCAGCCGGCCGCGGAAGGTCGACTGGTTGATGCGGAACACCAGCTCCGACACCTCCCAGCTGGAAAAGCGCCGCAGGGTCTTCTCCAGCTCCGGACTGAAGGTCTGCCGCCGGATCCACCCCTGCATCTTCAGGGACTGCGCCTGCAGCGCCGCAAGGTCGCTGTGCGTGTACATTCCTGCCTGTTCCCGTTCTTGAGGACGTTGTTTCCTGCCGTTCCCAGAATTACGTTGAATCGGCCAACCACGCAAAACATTTTCGGTCCGGCCCCCGCACCCACCGCACCGATTCGGCCCTGACAACGCCCGGCGGCCAGATATAGGGGGTCACACATCCTGCCCCCGCCAGCGATTGGGGGACAAATCGGCGCAACAGGGTGACATCCAGGACGGCCCGCGATACCCTTACGATACCGATTCAAAGGGATCCCGGCTCATTGGCGCCCATGCCCCGGCCTTCCGGATCAATGCCTTGACAGAATCGCCAAAGGGGACGCTAATTCCCGCCAGGCGGCGAAGAGCGTTGAGACGAGACCGCCATCGAGCAGCAAAGCGGACCGGGCAGAGGCCTGGCCAGACGAGGGTGACATGCAGGCAAGGAAGCTGGCCGGTCCGGATGCCGGCAGTCAGAAGTATGACCTCCTCACCGCACTCGGCTGCCACGCCCTTGGCGCGGGCCCCGGCGCCCAGCGGCTCGCCCTGCGGTTCCTAACCCTCGTCACGGCCCGCTACAACTGGCGGCAGGGGCTGCTCCACGTCGGCCAGCGCGAGATTGCCCGGCTCTGGTCCGTCGACGAGCGCACAGTCAAGCGCGAGATGGCGAAGCTCCGGGCGCTTGGCTGGATTACCGTCGTCAGTCCGGCGCGGCGGGGCAGGGTGGCGAGCTATGCCCTCGACCTGACGGCGATCCGCACCGCCACCCGCGAGGCCTGGGCTCGCGTCGGCCCGGACTTCGAGGCGCGGATGCGCGGCCTGCCGGAACCCGAGTGCGACGCCGACACACCGGAAACCGGCACCGTCGTACCGTTTCCGCGGGCCGCCGGCACCCCGGACAGGGTCGCGGCCGATGAGGAGGGGGACGCGTCGGTTGGCTGGGCGGGCATGCGGGCGCTGCTGCGGGGTGAGGATCCGGCGGTGTTCATGGCCTGGTTCGAGCCGCTCGGCTGCGAGGGCGGGGCAGGGGGGTGCCTTACCCTGACGGCCCCGAGCGCCTTTCACGCCAGCTATGTCCGGACCCACTATGCCGACCGGCTGCGCCGCGCGATGCACCGGGCTGCGGCCGGCACCGACCTCCGCGTCGAGGTCCGCTGAGATGCGGGGCAGGGCGCGAGACGGAGGGTGGACGATTGCCGACTCCGTCGCCGCGCGCGAGCATGGCGCATGTGACCCGAATCCCGGAGATCCGACATGATCCTCTACGGAACCAACCCGATCGCCTGGTCGAACGACGACGACTGGACCCTCGGCGACCACCTCAGCCTCGAGGACTGCCTCACCGACTGCCAGAGGATCGGCTTCGACGGCATCGAGAAGGGCCACAAGATGCCTGACGAGGGCGCCGCGCTGAAGGCGAAGCTCGGCGAATACGGGCTGCGCTACGCCGCCGGCTGGCATTCGACCAACATCCTCGTCAACGACATCGAGACGGAAAAGGCCGCGCTGAAGGCGTGGATCGACTTCACGAGGGCCGCGGGCGGCGACCACATCAACGCCTGCGAATGCTCGAACACCGTGCACGGCAACGACAGGGTCGCGGTGAACGACCGGCCGATCATGAGCGACGCGGAGTGGGAGCGCTTCTCGCAGGGCTACGAGGAGCTGTCGCGCTTCGCGGCGGAGCAGGGCGTGAAGATGGGCTACCACCACCACATGGGCACGATCATCGAGTCCGCCGCCGACATCGACCGCTTCATGGCGATGGCGGGCCCGCATACCCGCCTGCTGCTCGACACCGGCCACTGCACCTTTGGCGGCGCCGATCCGGCGGAGGTCGCGGCGAAGTACATGGACCGCGTGACCCACATCCACGCCAAGAACGTCCGGCCGGAAATTGCCCGCGAGGTGCGGGCGCAGAACCTCTCCTTCCTCGAGGGGGTCAGGCGCGGCGCCTTCACCGTGCCGGGCGATCCGGAGGGCTGCGTGGCTTTCGAGCCGGTGCTGAAGATCGCCGCCGACCACGGCTATTCCGGCTGGCTCGTCATCGAGGCCGAGCAGGACAGCGCGGTGCGCGAGCCGTTCCACTATCAGGACATGGGCCTCCGGGCGCTGCGGGCGATGGCGCGCGCCACCGGCCTCGACACGGCGAAGGCCCCGGCCTGACGGCTGGCGGCGCCCGGCCCGGGGTCAGGCAAGCCCCAGCAGGTGCAGGGCCACCCCGAGGCCAGCCGCGCCGGCGAGGACGGAAGCGACGCCGAGCTTCAGGCGGAACACCGCGAGGAGCGCCAGCGCGGACAGGGCGGCGGCGGCCCAGTCGATCGAGCCAGGGACCGGCAGGTCCATCGCGATCGGCCCCGCCTCGACATGGGCGACCTCGCGCCACACGACGTGGATCGCGAACCAGATCGCGAGGTTCAGGATGACGCCGACGACCGCCGCCGTCACCGCGGCGAGCGCGGCGGAGAGCGTGGCGTTGCGGCGAAGCCGCTCCATCCACGGGGCGCCGAGAAAGATCCAGGCGAAGCAGGGCGCGAAGGTGACCCAGGTCGCGAGGAGGCCGCCGAGCGTTCCGGCCAGCAGCGGCATGGCCCAGCCCGCCTCGCGGAAGGCGGCCACGAAGCCGACGAACTGCAGCACCATGATGAGGGGCCCCGGCGTGGTCTCGGCCATGCCGAGGCCGTCCAGCATTTCGCCCGGCGCCAGCCAGCCGTAGGTGCCGACGGCTTCCTGCGCCACCCAGGCGAGGACCGCGTAGGCGCCGCCGAAAGTCAGCACCGCGAGCTTCGAGAAGAACAAGGCGATGTCGGCAAAGACGCTGCCGGGGGCGAGGAGGGCGAGCGCGGCCACCGGCAGGAGCCAGAGGGCGACGGCGACGAGCCCGGCGCGCTGCGCGCCCGCCTGCGCGCTGCGCCCGGGTGCCACCGATTCCTCGCCCAGAAGCGTGCCGGCGTCCGCGATG
>JBGALW010000189.1:0-7305 GCA_044223585.1 Amaricoccus sp. | reverse complement strand
CGCTGCCGCTCGGTCTGGTGTTCGGGCTGGTGTTCCTCGCGGCCGGGATCGCCTTCAAGGTGTCGGCAGTGCCGTTCCACATGTGGACGCCGGACGTCTACGAGGGCTCGCCGACCCCGGTGACCGCGTTCTTCGCCGGGGCGCCGAAGGTGGCGGCGGCGGCGATGTTCGCGCGCGTGCTGTTCGACGCCTTCGGTGGTGCGGTCGACGACTGGCAGCGGATCCTTTCGCTGCTGTCGGTCGCGTCGATGTTCCTCGGCTCGGTAGCGGCGATCGGCCAGCGCAACATCAAGCGGCTGATGGCCTATTCGTCGATCGGCCACATGGGCTATGCGCTGATGGGCCTGGCCGCCGGGACCGTGGGCGGGGCGCAGGCGCTGCTCATCTACCTCGCGATCTACGTGACGATGAACGTCGGCGTCTTCGCCTTCATCCTCAACATGGAGCGGGACGGCAAGCCGGTGACCGACATCGCCGCGCTCGGCAACTACAGCCGGGTGGAGCCGGCGCGGGCGGCGGCGCTGGCGGTGCTGATGTTCAGCCTCGCGGGCGTGCCGCCGCTGGTCGGCTTCTTCGGGAAGTTCTACGTCCTCAAGGCGGCCGTCGACGCCGGGCTAATCTGGCTGGCGGTCGCCGGCGTCGTGGCGAGCGTGATCGGCGCCTTCTACTATCTGAGGATCGTCTACCTGATGTATTTCGGCGAGGCGGCGGAGCCGATGACGGGCAAGATGCCGGCGCTGCACTGGGTCCTGCTCGGGGTCTCGTCGCTCGCCATGGTGATCGGCATCGTCAATCTCTTCGGCGTCGAGACGCTGGCCGCCGCGGCGGCGGCGACGCTCGTGCCGTAGGCGATGGACGGCTGGCCAGCGGGCGTCGGCCGCGAGATCCTCGCGGAAATCGACAGCACCAATGCAGAGGCGCTGCGCCGGGCGGCGGCGGGGGAGGTCGGCCCGCTGTGGCTGATGGCCCGGCGGCAGAGCGCGGCGCGCGGACGGCGCGGGCGCAGCTGGGTGACGTTTCCCGGCAATCTCGCCGCGACGCTGCTGCTGCGGCCTCCGGGCGTGCTGGCGCAGCGGTCCTTCGTTGCGGCGCTGGGGCTGCATGACGCGATGGTGGCGGCGACCGGGCGGCCCGAGCTGTTCGGGCTGAAGTGGCCGAACGACGTGCTGCTCGGTGGCGGCAAGCTCGCCGGAATCCTGCTGGAATCCGGGGGGAACGGGGCGCTTGCGATCGGCTTCGGCGTCAACCTCGCGGCGGCGCCGGACTGGGAGACGCTGGAGGCCGGGGCGGTCCCGCCGGTCAGCCTCGCAGCCGCGACCGGGATCGCGGTCCCGCCCGAGGACTTCCTCGGGCTGCTGGCGCCGGCGGTGCAGGCGTGGGAGCAGATCCTCGTGGCGCAGGGTTTCGAGCCAGTGCGCCGGGCCTGGCTGGCGCGGGCGACGCATCTCGGCGGCGAGGTGACGGCGCGCATGCCGGACCGGACGATCGCGGGGCGGTTCGAGACGATCGATGAGACCGGGGCGCTGGTGCTGGCGACGGTGACCGGGCGCACGGTGCTGCCGGCGGCGGAAGTTTTCTTCGGGGGCGAGGGGCGGCATGCTGCTGGCCATTGACGTCGGGAACACCAACGCCGTCTTCGCCGTGCACGATGGCGAGCGGGTGGTGGGCGAGTGGCGCTGCCGGACCGAGCGGCAGCGGACGGCGGACGAGTATTTCGTCTGGCTACGGCAACTGATGGAGTTCAGCGGCATCGGCCTCAACATCCGCTCGGTCGTGGTGTCGTCGGTGGTTCCGCAGGTCCTGTTCAATCTGCGCGTGCTGGCGGACCGGTATTTCGGCACGCGGGCCAAGGTGGTGGGGCGTCCGGACGTCGAGCTGCCGGTGGCGCCGCGGGTCGATCCGGCGACGCAGGTGGGCGCGGACCGGCTGGTCAACACCGTCGGCGCGCACGACCGCTACGGCGGCAACCTGATCGTGGTCGACTTCGGCACCGCGACCACCTTCGACGTGGTGGACGACGATGGCGCCTATGTCGGCGGGGTGATCGCTCCCGGGGTCAACCTGTCGCTGAAGGCGCTGCACGACAGCGCCGCCGCGCTGCCGTTCATCGACGTGTCGCGCCCGGCGCAGGTCATCGGTACCAATACCGTCGCCTGCATGCAGTCGGGCGTATTCTGGGGCTATATCGGTCTGGTGGAAGGCCTCTGCGCGCGCATCCGCGCCGAGCGGGGCCGGCCGATGACCGTCGTCGGAACCGGGGGACTGTCCACCCTCTTTGCCCAAGGGACAGACGTGCTCGACAAGATCGACACCGACCTGACCATCCATGGCCTCGTCGTCATCGATCGCCTGAACAGGGAGTGACTTCGACCTAATGGCGAAACCTGACCGGCTGATCTACCTGCCCCTCGGAGGGGCGGGCGAGATCGGCATGAACATGTACCTCTACGGCTATGGACCGGAGGGGGCGGAACGCTTCATCCTCGTCGACCTCGGGGTCAGCTTCCCGACGATGGAGTCGACGCCGGGCGTCGATCTCATCATGGCCGATCCCGCCTTCATCCAGGCGCGCGCCGACCGGCTGGAGGCGATCTTCATCACCCACGGGCACGAGGACCATGTCGGCGGGCTGGGCCTGCTCTGGCACCGGCTGCGGGCGCCGGTCTATGCCCGCCGCTTCACCGGGGCGCTCGCCAAGGCCAAGATGGAACGGGCCGGCCAGCCGACCGACGCGGTGCGGCAGGTGGCGCCCTGGCCGCATGTCGTCCATGCCGGGCCATTTACCGTCGGCTTCCTGCCGATCTCGCATTCGATCCCCGAGAGTTCCGCGCTCGTCATCGACACGCCGGCCGGGCGGATCCTGCACACCGCCGACTTCAAGACCGATCCGACGCCGCTGGTGGGCGAGCCGTTCGACCCCGAGGCGCTGCAGGCGCTGGCGCCGGTCCGGGTGCTGGCCTGCGATTCGACGAACGTCTTCAGCCCGAACCCCGGCCGGTCGGAGGCGACGCTGATCGAGCCGCTCGGCGCGCTGATGCGCGAGGTCGAGGGGATGGTGGTCGCCACCACCTTCGCCTCCAACGTCGCGCGGCTCCGGACGCTGGCCGAGGCCGGCCGCGCCGCCGGGCGCCACATCGTGGTTCTGGGCCGGGCGATGAACACCATGCTCAAGACCGCGCACGCGGCCGAGGTGCTGGAGCATTTCCCCGAGACGCTCGACGTGCTCGACATCGACACGGTGCCGCGGTCGTCGATCCTCGTGCTCGCCACCGGCAGCCAGGGCGAGCGGCGGGCGGCGACGGCGCAGCTGGCGCAGGGCCGCTACATGGGGCTGGAGCTGAAGGCGGGCGACACCTTCCTGTTCTCGTCCCGTACCATTCCCGGCAACGAGGTGGGGGTCGCGCGCATCCTGAACCAGCTGAGCGAGAAGGGCGTGACCGTCCACGACGACGAGGGCGGGCTCTACCATGTCTCGGGCCACGCCAACCGCCCCGATCTCGCGCGGGTGCAGGAACTGGTGCGGCCGGCGATGCTGGTGCCGATGCACGGCGAGCACCGGCATCTCGCCGCGCACGTGGCGCTGGGGGCCGAGCGCGGCATTCCGGGCGTGATCGCGCCGAACGGCACGATGGTGGACCTGACCGGCGCCGCGCCGAAGATCGTCGAGACGGTCGAGACCGGGCGGGTCTATCTCGACGGCACGCAGGTCATCGGCGCGCTCGACGGCGTGGTGCGCGAGCGGGTGCGGATGGCGCTGCGCGGCCACGTGGCGGTCAGCGTCATCATCGACGAGCGCGGCCGCCCGCTCGGCGGCGCCTGGGTGATGGTGCGCGGCCTGCCCGACAACCCGAAGATGCGGGACGGGCTGGAGGGCGCGGTCGAGGCCGAGGTCGGCCGGGTCCTGTCGCGCGCCAAGCGGTCGGAGCTGGAGGACGACGACACGCTGGACGAGCTGATCCAGCGGGCGACGAGCCGGATCTGCAACGACGCGGTCGGCAAGAAGCCGGTGGTCACGGTGATGATCAGCCGGCTGGAACCCTAGCGGCGGGGCGGGTCCACCACGTGGACTCGCCACACGTTTGACGCTATAGTGGCGGCGCCGCGCGCGTGTATTTTCGGCGCGGGCCG
Organism: Amaricoccus sp.; assembly: GCA_044223585.1. GTDB lineage: Bacteria > Pseudomonadota > Alphaproteobacteria > Rhodobacterales > Rhodobacteraceae > Amaricoccus. The sequence continues at coordinate 3,177 of JBGALW010000189.1, read as the reverse complement.
CCTTCGCGCGGAATTGTTCCGCGGCCTTCATTGACCCGACGCAAGCGATTTTCAGGAGAGAATAGCCATGTCCCATCACGGGTGGGTCGACATCATCAACATCCGGACCGTTACCCCTGACGTGCTCAGATCGCCATTCGGGCGGCTGTTCGCGGCGCAGGACCACGACTACAACAGCCATGCGATCTCGCTGCTCGCCGGCGGCCTCGGGCCGATGCAGGAGCGTACCCTGAACGGGTTCTTCAAGGTCGGGACGGCGGAAGAGATCGACTCGCCGTCGAAGGGCAAGGGGACGAACCCGGCGGGCTTCACCTTCCTCGGCCAGTTCATCGACCACGACCTGACCGAGTTCCGGGTGATCGGCGACGACCTCGCGCTCATCAAGGTCAACCCGACGATCGGCCAGCGGCAGATCGTGCTGGAGGATCTCGGCCGGGTCGAGGCCGCGCGGCCGACGACGACGAACGGCCGGACCGGCGTGCTCGACCTCGATTCGGTGTACGGCCTGCTCGGCGGCGCGCAGCCCGATCTGTTCACGCCCGACGGCCTGTTCATCATGGCCGCGGGTCCGGACATCGAGCGGGACAGCCACTACCGCAACAACCGGCTGATCGCCGATCCGCGCAATGACGAGAACAAGCTCGTCGTGCAGGTCCACATGCTGTTCGAGCGGCTGCACAACATCATCCACGACGCGAAGGCCGGGAGCAACGAGGACAAGGGGGCGACCGGGTCGGCCTTCCTCGCGACCCGCGCCGAGGTGGTGGAGGTGTTCCACCGCATCGTGCTTCACGACTATCTGCCGCGCATCGTGCATGCCGCGCACCTCACGCTGGTGCTGGAGCGGCTGGGGCAGCGCCGGACGCTCTATCAGGCGATGAACCGGCGGGCGCGCGAGGCGCTGAAGGCGGTCGGCGTCGACGAGCTCGGCCGCGGGCACCGGCCGGTCGCGATGCCGGTCGAGTTCTCGCATGCCGCGTTCCGGCTCGGCCATTCGCAGCTCCTGAATGGCTATCTTCTCCGGGTGGAGGACGGGAACCCGGTTGCCGTGCCGCTCTTCAACACCGGCGGCGGGGCGCGCGACCTGCGCGGAAACCAGCCGCTGGTGCCGGACGGATCGCCGAGCTTCCTCGTCGACTGGGGGCGGTTCTTCAAGATCGAAGCGGCGGATCCGCAGCATGGCAACCCGATCGACGGCACGCTGCCGGATTCGGTCTTCAGGCTGCCGCCCCCGACGATCGGCGAGCCGCCGGTGTCGCTCGCCGAGCGCAACATCCGCCGGGGCATCGACTTCGGTCTGCCGTCCGGCCAGGAGGCGGCCGCGGCGCTGGCCGAGGTCTATGGCTACATTCCGGCCACCGCGCGGGCGGACCTGTTCCCGGAGGTGATCCACGCGCAGGTGCCGGAGGTCCGCGACGCGGCCGGCAACCTGCAGTGGGAGACGCCGCTCTGGTACTATATCCTGATGGAGGCCGGACACGACCATAGCGGGCCGCAGCTTGGCCCGGTCGGCGGCCTGATCGTTGCCGAGACCATCCTCGGCTCGATCGTCGAGCAGCGGCGGCGGTCCGGCGAGACGCTGGCGGCCATCGTGACCGACCTGCAGGACTCCTACGCCGACAACCCGCCGGTCGCGGGTGTCGACGAGCTGACGTCGGGTGACCTTGCCTGGAACAAGGCGCTGAACGGGACGGCGGACATCTTCACCATGTCGCAGCTCGTACGGTACGTCCAGGCCGGTGGCGGATCGGTTCCTGCCCCGGTGGCGCCGGAGATGGCGATGGCCTGACGGCGTGCCGGCGGCGCCCGTCTGCGGGCGCCGCCCTTTGCGCCGGGGCGGCGATCGGCTAGGATCGCCGCCATGCCCTATGCCAGATTCCGGAGCGTCGAGACCTGGGTCTTCGACCTCGACAACACGCTCTATCCGCCGTCGGCCCGGCTGTTCGACCAGATCGAACGCCGGATGAACGACTATGTCCGCACGCACCTGCGGCTGGACGAGGCGGAGGCGAGTCGGGTGCGGGCGCACTACTGGCGCACTTACGGCACGACGCTGGCCGGTCTGATGCGGGAGCACGGGCTCGACCCCGAGCCCTATCTCGCGCATGTCCACGACATCGACCTTGCCCACGTCCTGCCGGCGCCGGCGCTCGTCGCCGCGATCGCCGCGCTGCCGGGGCGCAAGGTGGTGTTCACCAACGGCTCGCGGATGCATGCCCGGCGGGTGACGGCGGCGCTCGGGCTCTCGGGCGCGTTCGACGCGCTCTACGGCTTCGAGGACGCGGCCTATGTGCCGAAGCCGCAGCCGGCGGCCTTCGCGACGGTGTTCGGGCTGGACCGGCTGGTGCCGGAACGCGCGGCGATGTTCGAGGACGACCACCGCAACCTCGCGGTGCCGCACGCGCTCGGGATGCTGACGGTGCTGGTCGGCCCGGACGATCCGCAGCCGCACGTGCATCACCAGACCGAGGATCTGGCGGGCTTCCTGGCCGGGCTTGGCCTTCTCGCGCCGGGGGCCTAGGGTCCTGCGATGGACTGGATCGAGGTCGACGTGCTGGTGGCGGGCGGTGGCGTGGCGGGGCTGACCGCTGCGATCGCCTTTGCGTCCGCCGGCTTCGAGGTGCTGTGCGTCGATCCGGTGCCGCCGGTGACGTCGGCCGAGGCGGAGGGCTCGGATCTGCGCTCGACCGCCTTCCTTGCGCCGGCGGTGGACCTGCTGCAGCGGGTGGGGCTCTGGGACCGGCTGGCGCCGTTCGCGGCGCCGCTGCGGGTGATGCGGATTGCCGACGCCGGCGGGGCCGAGCCGCGGGTCCGCGCGGTGGCGGATTTCGACGCGGCCGAGGTCGGCGCGCCGCTCTTCGGGTGGAACCTGCCGAACTGGCTGCTCCGGCGCGAGATGGTGGCGCGGCTGGCGGAGATGCCGGGGGCGGCGCTGCGGGCCGGAGCGGCGGTGACGCGGGTGACGCCGCGCACCGCGGGCGCGCTGGCGGCGCTTTCGGACGGCGCGCGGGTAAGGGCCCGGCTGGTGCTGGCTGCCGATGGGCGGGACAGCGCGCTGCGGGCGGCGGCCGGGATCGGCGTGCGGCGCTGGGGTTATGGCCAGAAGGCGCTGGTCTTCACCGTCGGGCACGACCGGCCGCACGAGGGCGTCTCGACCGAGATCCACCGCACCGGGGG
>JBGALW010000188.1:0-7344 GCA_044223585.1 Amaricoccus sp. | reverse complement strand
GACCATGCGCTCATAACTGTCGGCGGCGGGGACGTAGGTCATCGGACGGGCCTTTCAGGCGAGCAGGGCGCGGGCGGCTTCGGGATCGAGCGGCGCGGGCCGGGTGCAGGTGGTCTGGAGATCGATGAAGGCGCCGGTTTCGCCGGACTTCAGGATCGACGTCATGATGTCGATGCCGTGCAGCGCGCGCTCCAGCGAGCAGCGTGCGTCGCGCCCTTCGAGGATGGCGAGCGCCATGTCGGCGAGGCCGGCGGTGCGGTAGTTGGCGAAGGAGGCCGTGGGACGGATGTCGTTCGGGACGCCGAGCGGATGGTCCCAGGCCTCCACCTCCGCCACCGGCTGGCCGGGCTTCGCGAGTTCCACCTTGCCGCCGAACCAGTTGGGGTCGGGGACGAAGAGCGCGCCCTCGGTGCCGTAGAGCTCGATCGGCTGGCTGTGGCGATGGCCCCAGACGTCCCAGCTGGTGACGAGGCTGAAGGTCGCGCCGGACTCGAAATGGAGCAGCGACTGGATGTTGGTCGGAGTCTCGACCGGGATCGCCTGTCCCTTCACCGGGCCTTCCGCGGTGACGAGCCGGGTGGGCGTCGCGGCGTTGGTCAGCGCGGCGACCCGCTTGACCGGCCCGAGCAGGTTGATGAGGGCGGAGACATAGTAGGGGCCGAGGTCAAGCATCGGCCCGCCCCCGGGCAGGAAGAAGAAGCCCGGGTTCGGGTGCCACATCTCCATGCCGTGGCTCTGCACGAAGGCGGTCCCGGCGGTGACCGTCCCGAGGCTGCCGTCGTCGACGAGCCTGCGGGCGAGCTGGTGGGCGCCGCCGAGGAAGGTGTCTGGGGCCGAGCCGACGCGCAGCCCCTTGCCGTCGGCGAGCGCCTTCAGTTCCAGCCCTTCCTCGATCGTCAGCACGAACGGCTTTTCCGACCAGACATGCTTGCCGGCGGTCAGCGCCGCCTTGGTCACCGCGAAATGCGCAGCCGGGATCGTGAGGTTGATGACGACGTCGATGTCGGGACTGGCGAGCAGCGCCTCGGGCGTCAGGGCGGTGGCGCCGAATTCCTGCGCGCGGGCCTCCGCCGCGGCCGGGACGACGTCGGCGCAGGCGCGGACCTGCAGGCCGCGGAACAGCGGGGCAAGCCTGAAGTAGGCGGTCGAGATGTTGCCGCAGCCGATGATGCCGATGCCGAGCGGGGTGGTCATGGGAAGGCTCCTTGGGGGACGGATCAGAGCGACTGGGCGGTCGCGATCGACCGCTCGGCGTAGCGGGCGAGGTCGCTCGGGTTGTCGTGCTCCAGCACGAAGTACTTGCAGCCGGTGCGGCGCAGCGCAGCCATCAGGGCCGGCCAGTCCATCGTGCCGTGGCCGAGGTCGGCCCAGCCGTCCTCGTCCTTGTTCTCGCCGGCTGGCGCGAGGTCCTTCATGTGGACCGAGGTGAGGCGCTTGCCGAAGGTCTTGACGTATTCGAGGGGATCTGCGCCGCCCCGGACCACCCAGGCGAGGTCGGCCTCCCATTCGAGGTCCGGGCCGCCCTCGAAGATCGCCACCTGCGGGATCGCGCCGTCGGCGGTGCGCACGAACTCGAAATCGTGGTTGTGCCAGCCAAAGCCGAGGCCGGCGTCCCGGTAGGGCTGGCCGGCTTCCTGCAGCCGCTGGCCGAAGGCGAGCCATTCGGCGCCGGTGGCCGGGCGGTCGGCGGGCACGAGGTAGGGGCAGTAGATGGTCTCGACCTTCAGCGCCTTGGCGATCTCCAGCACGCGCTCGGGGTCGGCCTCCAGCATGTCGAGTCCGAAATGCCCGGTCGGCATGGTGAGGCCGGTCGCGGCCAGCGCGTCCGCCAGTTCCGCCACCTTCGCCTCGTCGGCGTAGAGCCCGCCGTAGCCCTCGACCGAGGCGTAGCCCGCGGCCTTCAGCAGCTTCAGGGTGTCGGCCAGCGGCGGGAAGTTGCGGGCGCTGTAGAGCTGGAAGGAGAAGTCGGTCATCGGGCAGTCCTTTCAGGCAAAGCTGGAATGGAGGTCGCGGACGGCAAGGGTGACCGCAGCGGCGTCGCCGTCGGCGGGCGTGAAGGCGATCTCGGCCGGGAAGCCAGGGAACAGCGTGACCGCGTTCTGGGAGAAGCGGCCGGGGCGGTCGGCCTCGAGCGTGACGTAGAGGGCGAGGGCCTCGCTGCTGATGCGGGCGATGATCGCGTCGCCCTCGAGGCGGGTGGCGAGCGTAAGGCGTGGGTCCGCCAGGTCGAGCGCCTTCGGGCGGACCTGCGGCAACACGTCGCCGCCGGCGCTGCCGTCCGAGGCCTGCCAGTGAAAGGCAAGGAGCTCGCCCTCCTGCAGGCTCGCCTGTGCCACGGGCAGGGCCGCGTCGGTGGGGACGCTGACGGTGGCCTCGGTCAGCGGGCGGGTGCTGCCGTCGAGGCGGGCGGCGAGGACATGGACGGTGACCGACACCGGCGCGGCGGTGTCGTTGACCGCGGTCAGCTGGAACCCGCCGCCTTCGGGGATGGCGACGACGGTGACGGGCGCGAAGAAGCGCTCCGCCATGTAGTGCAGCAGCTTCCAGTTGCCGCCATAGTCGAGCGAGGACCATGACGCGACCGGCCAGGTGTCGTTGAGCTGCCAGTAGAGCGCGCCCATGCAGTGGGGTTTCAGCGAGCGCCAGTAGTCGACGGCCGTCTTGATGGCGATGCCCTGCTGCACCTGGCTCAGCCAGACGAAGCTCGCGAAATCCTTCGGGAAGCGGAAGTAGCGGAACATCGTCTCGGCAATCCGGGCGTTGCCGCCGGCGTTCTTCTGGTGGCTCTCCATCACCGGCGAGGCGATGTTGAGATCGGCGTCCTCGGCGAAGCTGCGGATGACCGGTAGCGAGGTGTAGGACTGGAAGCCGAACTCGGAGCAGAACCGGGGCTTCACGTCGCGGTAGTGCTCGAAGTCGCGGCCTTCGTGCCAGACCGACCAGAAATGCATGTCGCCGGAGCGGTCGTCGTGCCAGGTGTCGCCGAAGGACATCGGGCCGGGCGAGGGGCTGGAGGGCCACCAGTTGGGGGCTGCGAGCGCCCACTTCAGGGTCTGTTCGATGGTGCGGTTCAGCCGGTCGTACGCGACGAGGTAGCGGTCACGGTTGGTACGCGATTCCTCGAACCAGGTGAGCGCGCCGAGCAGTTCATTGTCGCCGCACCAGAGCGCGACGTGGTGGGCGAGGCGTTGCGCCTGGAAATCGACCTCCGCGGCCACGCTCCGGAGGAATGCGTCGTCGCAGGGGTAGAGGTGACAGGCGAACATGAAGTCCTGCCAGACGAGGAGGCCGAGCGCGTCGCACGCCTCGTAGAAGCTGTCCGGCTCGTACCGGCCGCCGCCCCAGACGCGGATCATGTTCATGTTGGCGTCGGCGGCGGACTGGAGAAGGGCGCGGGTCTTTTCCTCGGTGATGCGACCGGGAAGGGCGTCGGCCGGGATCCAGTTGGCGCCGCGGCAGAAGACCGGCCGGCCGTTGACGTGGAGCGCGAAGCTGCGGCCGGTGGCGTCCGGCTCGGATACGAGGCGGATCTCGCGCAGCGCGATCGGATAGGTTCGGGCTTCCTTGTCCCAGGTCAGGGCAAGGTCGTGGACGGTGGGGGCTCCCATGCCGGCGGGCCACCAGAGCACCGGGTCGGGGATCTCCAGGGTGGTGTCGATGAGGGCGCGGCCGTCTTCCGGGCTGAACGCGCCGGAAGCGGTGACGCCGCAGAGCGAAATCCGCCAGCGCCGGCGCCCGTCGCCGAGACCGCCCAGCGTGACGCAGGCCCGGACCAGCGCCCGGCCCCCGACCAGCGACGTCTCGAAGGTGGCGGTGGTGACCTCGCCCTCGCCGGTGATGACGCCGATGCGGCCGAGGACGGCGACCGGCGCCAGCGCGACGCCCCAGTCCCAGCCGAAGTCGCATTGCGGCTTGCGCAGCATGTTGCCGTTCGGGATCGGGCAGTTGCCGGCGTGGTAGGGGACGGGAAAGGACTGCGCGGCGGCGCGGGCGTTCGCCTCGGCGGTCGCGGACCTGAGCGTGATCTCGATGCGGTTCTCGCCGCGGCGTATTGCGTCGGTCATGTCGCAGGCAACCGGATGGAACGCGGTTGCTGAGGCGCCGACCTCGACGCCGTTCAGACGCACGGTGGCGAGGGTGTCGAGACAGTCGGCGAAGAAAATCTCGCCCCCATCGCCGCCCGGGAAGCGGAAGGTCCGCGACAGCGTCCAGTCGCGGTCGGCGACCCAGCGGACGGCGTATTCGTTCCGGCCGTGGTAGGGGTCGGGGATGACGCCCGCCTCCTGCAGCGCGGTGTGGACATCGCCGGGCACACGCATGGGCACGGAGATCTCGCCCGTCCCGTCGCGGAGGGTCCAGGATCCCGAAAGGTCGATCATCGGACTTACAGGCGCTGTTCCGTCTTGCGGTCGAAGAGCGACGCGCGGGTGATGTCGAAGGCAAGGCGCACGGGCTCGCCCCGGCTGAAGCCATGATCGGCCGGGATGCGGGCCGACAGGGTGTGCCCGGCGAGGGTCATCCAGAGCAGGCTGTCCGACCCCATCGGCTCGTCGATGTCGATCGTCGCCGGCAGCCCGTCGCCTTCGCCCTCGCGGCGGACGGCCACATGCTCCGGGCGGACGCCGAGGATGACCTCGGTTCCGGCGGCGGGAACGGTGCCGTCATAGCCGGCGAGCGGCACGACGACCCCGTCGAGATCGACGCCGCCAGCAGTCACGGTACCCTTGAGGAAGCTCATCGAGGGCGAGCCGATGAAGCCCGCGACGAAGAGGTTCGCCGGCTTGTTGTAGATGGTCTTGGGATTGGCGAGCTGCTGGATGAAGCCGCCGCGCATCACCGCGATCCGGTCGGCGAGCGTCAGGGCCTCGATCTGGTCGTGGGTGACGTAGATCATCGTGTTCTGGAGGTTGTTGTGGAGGCGCTTCAGCTCGACGCGCAGCTCGGAGCGCAGCTTGGCGTCGAGGTTCGACAGCGGCTCGTCGAACAGGAACACGTCGACGTCGCGGACGAGCGCCCGACCGATCGCGACGCGCTGGCGCTGGCCGCCAGACAGCGCGGCGGGCTTGCGGTCGAGCAGCGGCTCGATCTGGAGGATCTGCGCGGCCCGCGCGATGCGCGTGTCGATCTCGGCCTTCGGGAGCCCGGCGTTCTTCAGCCCGAAGGACAGGTTTCCGCGCACGGTCATCTGCGGGTAGAGCGCGTAGGACTGGAACACCATGCCGATGCCGCGGTCCTTCGGCTCCTCCCAGGTGACGTTCTTGCCCTTGATCCAGATCTGGCCGTCGGTGATTTCGAGGAGGCCGGCAATGCAGTTGAGCAGCGTCGACTTGCCGCAGCCGGAAGGACCGAGGAGCACGATGAACTCGCCCTCGGCGATGTCGATGTTGAGGCGGTCGAGGATCGTCAGGCTGCCGTAGGCGAGGCGCAGATCCTTGACCGCGACGCTGGTCGGCAGCGGGGCGGCGTCGGCCGCGGCGATGACGCGGGGCTTGGTGGCGATCATGGCGCTTATCCCTTCACGGCGCCGGCGGCGATGCCGCGGACGAACAGCTTGCCGGAGACGAAGTAGATGAACAGGGGGACAAGGCCGGTGATGATGGTCGCGGCCATGTTGACGTTGTATTCCTTCACGCCCTGCACCGAGTTGACGATGTTGTTGAGCTGGACCGTCATCGGGTAGGTGTCGGGCGTGGTGTAGACGACGCCGAACAGGAAGTCGTTCCAGATGCCGGTGACCTGAAGGATGATCGCGACGACGAAGATCGGCAGGGCCATGGGCAGCATGATCTTGAAGTAGATGCCCCAGAAGCCGGCGCCATCGACGCGGGCGGCCTTGAACAACTCCTCCGGCACGCTGGTGAAGTAGTTGCGGAACAGCAGCGTCAGGATCGGCATTCCGAAGATCGAGTGCACGATGACGAGGCCGGTCAGCGTGCCGTAGAGGCCGATGTTCTTCAGCATGATGACGATCGGGTAGAGCATCACCTGGTAGGGAATGAACGCGCCGAAGATCAGGATGGCGAAGAAGGTGTTGGCGCCCTTGAACCGCCAGTTCGACAGCGCGTAGCCGTTCACGCTGGCGATGGCGATCGAGATGATCACCGACGGGATGGTGATGCGCACCGAGTTCCAGAAGCCGCGCGAGAGGCCGTCGCAGTTGAGGCCGGTGCAGGCCTCGGCCCAGGCCTTGACCCAGGGCTGGAAGGTGATCTCCAACGGCGGCGAGAAGATGTTGCCGAGCCGGATCTCCGGCATCCCCTTGAGCGAGGTGACGACCATCACGTAGAGCGGCACAAGGTAGTAGAGGGCCACCACGGTCAGCGTGCCGTAGAGCATGATGTTCCGGCGCGAGAGGGTCCGGCGCGGGCGCGCGCCCCGCGGCTCGGCGCGGGACAGCGTGTCGGCGCCGACGACGGCGGCGGAGAGCGTCGCGGGATTAGACACGGCTCTTTCCTCCGAACTCCAGATAGGCCCAGGGCACGACGATGATCGCGACGGTCAGCAGCATCATCGTCGAGGCGGCGAAGCCCTGGCCGAGGTTCTGCGCGCCGAACATGTACTGGTAGACGTACTTTGCCGGCACCTCCGAAGCGGTGCCCGGACCGCCGCCGGTCATCGCGACCACGAGGTCGTAGAGCTTGACGATGCCGCTCATCACGATGACGAGCGTGGTGATGAACACCGGCCGCATCATCGGGATGACGACGAGGAGATAGGTCTTCCACATCGGGATGCCGTCGACCCGCGCCGCCTTCCAGATGTCCTCGTCGATGCCGCGCAGACCGGCAAGCATCAGGCACATCACGAGGCCGGTGCCCTGCCAGAGCCCGGCGAGCACGAGGCCGTAGAGCACGAGGTCCGCGTTGTAGAGCGGGTCGAAGGTGAAGCTTTCCCACCCGAGCGTGCGCACCACGTGCTGGATGCCGAAGTCCGGGTTCAGCACCCACTGCCAGACGAGGCCCGTCACGATGAAGGAAAGGGCGAAGGGGTAAAGGAAGATCGTGCGGAATGTGTCCTCGAAGCGGATCTTCTGGTCGAGCAGCGCGGCGAGAAGGAAGCCGATGACGAACGAGAAGATGAGGGCAAGGATGCCGTAGATCGCGAGGTTCTCGATCGACACCAGCCAGCGCGGGGTGGACCAGAGCCGCCGGTACTGGTCGAGGCCGACGAAGTCGAGCTTCGGCAGCAGCTTGGAACTGGTGAAGGAATAGATCACCGTCCAGATGGTCCCGCCGAGAAAGACCACGACCGCGGTCAGGATCATCGGGATCGAGGCGATCTTGGCGCTGAGGTTGTGGAAGAGCCTTGTCGGGCGCTGCGTGGCCATGCGGTTCCCCCCGGATG
>JBGALW010000187.1:0-7348 GCA_044223585.1 Amaricoccus sp. | reverse complement strand
GCCCAGGCAGGCGCGCCGATGCCCTATCGAGATGCCGCAGGAGCCGGGTGCAACCGCCGACGCGGGCGCTGGGGGCGGCGCTGGTCCGGGGCACCGGTTCGTCGGGGACACTCGTCCGACCGGCACGCCCCGTTGCGTTTTTGTTGCGCTGCGGCTAAAGGCGCGACCAACGCTTCCCCCAGGACACCGATATGGACATCCGCAACATCGCGATCATCGCGCACGTCGACCATGGCAAGACGACGCTCGTCGACCAGCTGCTGAAGCAGTCCGGCGCCTTCCGCGAGAACCAGGCGACGGTCGAGCGCGCCATGGACTCGAACGACCTGGAGCGGGAGCGGGGGATCACCATTCTCGCCAAGGCGACCTCGGTCGAGTGGCAGGGCCACCGGATCAACATCGTCGACACGCCGGGCCACGCCGACTTCGGCGGCGAGGTGGAGCGCATCCTCGGGATGGTGGACGGCGTGCTGCTGCTCGTCGACGCCGCCGAGGGGCCGATGCCGCAGACCAAGTTCGTCACGGCGAAGGCGCTGCGGCTCGGCCTCCGGCCGATCGTGGTGCTGAACAAGGTCGACAAGCCCGACGCCGAGCCGGACCGGGCGCTGAACGAGGTCTTCGATCTCTTCGCCTCGCTCGACGCGACCGAGGAGCAGCTCGACTTCCCGCATCTCTACGCCTCGGGGCGCGCCGGCTGGGCGGACGACGAGCTCGACGGGCCGCGCAAGGATCTGACGGCGCTCTACCAGCGCATCCTCGACCATGTGCCGGCGCCGAAGCAGCTGGCGCACCAGGACGAGCCGGTGTCGATGCTGGCGACGACGCTGGCGTCCGACCCCTATCTCGGGCGGCTGCTGACCGGGCGGGTCGAGACCGGGACGATCCGGACGGGCCAGACGCTGAAGGCGATGTCGCGCGACGGCGAGGAGATCGAGCGGTTCCGGGTGTCGAAGATCCTCGCCTTCCGCGGACTCGCGCGGACGCCGATCGAGACGGCGCAGGCCGGGGACATCGTGTCGCTCGCCGGGATGACCAGGGCGACGGTCGCGGACACGCTGGCCGACCTTTCGGTCGACGCGCCGATCCCGGCGCAGCCGATCGACCCGCCGACGATCTCCGTCACCTTCGGCATCAACGACAGCCCGCTCGCCGGGCGGGACGGCGACAAGGTGCAGTCCCGCGTGATCCGCGACCGGCTGATGCGCGAGGCTGAGTCGAACGTCGCGATCAAGGTGACGGACACGCCGGGCGGCGAGGCCTTCGACGTCGCGGGCCGGGGCGAGCTTCAGATGGGCGTCCTCATCGAGAACATGCGGCGCGAGGGGTTCGAGCTCTCGATCTCGCGGCCGCGGGTGCTCTATCGCGAGGAAGGCGGGCAGCGGCTGGAGCCGATCGAGGAGGTGACGATCGACGTCGACGAGGAATTCGCCGGCGTCGTGGTCGACAAGCTCAGCCAGCGCAAGGGCGAGCTGACCGAGATGCGGACCGGCTCGGGCGGCAAGACCCGGATCGTCGCGCACGTGCCGAGCCGCGGGCTCATCGGCTACCACGGCGAGTTCCTGACCGACACCCGCGGCACCGGCGTCCTCAACCGGGTGTTCCACGGCTGGGCGCCGCACAAGGGCGCGATCCCCGGCCGTCGGCAGGGGGTGCTGATCTCGATGGAGGACGGCACCAGCGTCGCCTACGCGATCTTCAACCTCGAGGACCGCGGCAAGTTCTTCATCGGGTCCGGCGAGCAGGTCTATACCGGCATGATCCTCGGCGAGCACAGCCGGGACAACGACCTCGAGGTGAACCCCCTGAAGGGCAAGAAGCTCACCAACATCCGCGCCGCCGGCAAGGACGAGGCGGTCGTGCTGACGACGCCGGTGCGCCTGACGCTCGAGCAGGCGATCGCCTACATCGAGGACGACGAGCTCGTGGAAGTGACGCCGCGTAACATCCGGTTGCGTAAACGGTTTCTGGATCCGCACGAGCGCAAGCGCCAGTCGCGCGCCGGGGCGGTCTGACCACCGATCTTGCGGATTCGCATTTCGCAAAATGCGAATCCCGTTTGCAATTCACGGAGAGGTTGTACCGCAGCCCGCTACACGTAGAGCCACTCGCCCTATGATTGTGGAGCGCAAACCGACTAAATGTGGAACATTACCAATGATTGAACGCGATTCCGCGCGGTCTGCCTATGTGAGAGCAGTTGGCACGGACCATGCATGGTACGGGACATGACGGCAAACGGCAAATCGAGAGCGGAGCCCGAAATGAAACACCCGGTTGATGTGCACGTCGGCAAGCGCGTTCGCCACCGCCGCTGGATGGTCGGGATGACCCAGCAGCAGCTCGGCGACATCGTCGGCATCAAGTTCCAGCAGATCCAGAAGTACGAGACCGGGATGAACCGGATCTCCGCGTCCCGCCTCTGGGACATCGCCCAGGCGCTCGGCGTCTCGATCAGCTTCTTCTTCGAGGGCTTCGACGAAGTCACGCCGGAAGAGGCCCCGGCGGCCGAGACCTCGGCCCAGCGCGGCGACCTGCTGGCCGACAAGGAAGCGCTCGAGCTCGTGCGTTCCTACTACTCGATCCCGGAGGCACAGCGCCGCCGGCTGTTCGACCTCGCCCGCGTCCTCAGCGACGTCGCCTGACCCCGGCGCTGCCCGCGCCGGTCTACCGTCCCGAGACCGCCGCCACGACGCGGCGGTCAGGGCCGGAGTTCAGGGCTGCCTCCAGAAAGCTGTCGATCCGGTCCCAGATCATCGACTGGATGACAGGCGTCTCCATCAGCACCTCGTGCCGGGCGCCGGGCAGTTCCAGCAGCGTGCCCTGCGGCATCTTCGCCACCTGACTGCGGATCACGCCCGCGGAGACCACGGTCTCGCCGCGTCCGAGCAGCGCCAGAACCGGCAGCCGCGGCAGCGGCGCGACATAGAGCCGGGCCATCTCCTCGAAGGCCGCGCGCGTCCACTGCATGCTCGGCCCGCCAAGTCCGAGCTCGGGATGCGCCACGAGCTGCGCGACGCACCAGTCGAACACGTCCGGGTCGCTGGTCAGCGGATTGTCGGCGAACTGCACCACGAGCGGCGTCGGCGCGCCCCTGGCTCCCGGCAGGAGCCGCGCGCCGAGCCCGACCATCCCGGCGATCCGCGTCATCTTCGCGGTCAGCTCGCGGGTGACCGCCTTCATCTGCAGGTGCCACATCGGCGCGGAAAACACCGCGGCCCGGTAGTCGCCGGTCTCCAGCAGCGTGCGGAGGCCGATGCAGCCGCCCATCGAGTGCGCCAGCATCACCCGCGGGCCGGGAAGGTCGAGTGCGTGCTCCAGCGCGGTGACCGCGGCCACGTCGCGCTGGTAGTCGCGGAAGTCCTGGACATGCCCCAGCATCGGGTTGGCGGGCGGCCGGTCCGCAAGGCCCTGACCGCGCCAGTCGATCACCACGACGGAGAAGCCGCGCGCCACCAGCCGGCCGGCGACCCGGCCGTACTTCTCCGCGAACTCGGTGCGGCCGGGAAAGACCAGCGCCGTGCCGCGGCTGCCGCCCTGCCAGACCGTCGCGCGGATGCGCACGCCGTCCGAGGCCGTGAGCCAGAAGGCGGCCGCCCCTTCGGGCGCGTCGGCCACCTCGGCGAAGAAGGGCGCGGCCTCGGTGCCCGCGGGCAGGGACGGCGCCATCAGAGCCGGCTGGCCAGCTGCATCGCGAGGCCCATGTCGCCGTCGACGGTGAGCCGGCCGCCCATGAAGGCCGCGGTCGGGTCGAGCTCGCCCGCGAGCAGGTCCTGGAAGGTGTCGGCGCTCGCGGTCAGCGTGCAGTCGGCGTCGGCGTCGCTGGCGCTGGCGCCGGACCCGTCCACCCGGACGCTGCCCTCGTCCTCGATGACGAAGCGCACGGACCCGTCGAGGCCCTCACCGCCCAGACGCTCGTTCAGGGCCTTCACGGCAGCGGCGACGATGTCGCTCATCGGCAATTCTCCGGGTGCAGGGCGCAAGGCCCCTCGATTTCTGTCGTCAGCTCGCTAATCTAAGGCTCATGTCGGGGTTTCCAAAGCGTCAACTGGCGGCTGTGCTCACGCTCTCGTGGATCGCCGCCGGCGCACTCCAGGCGGGGGCGCAGGCGCCGCAGCTGCCGATGCCCGGGCCTCCGAAGCTGCCGCCGCCGGTGGTGGAGCCGACGCCGCCCTCGCTCGACGACGACAGGCTGCCGTCCGAGCGGGCCGCCGCCGAAGCGGCAAAGCTCGAGACGCTGTTCGCCGAGCTGGCCGAGCCGGGCCGGGAGGACTGGGAGAAGATCGAGGGCGAGATCACCCGCCTCTGGTCGCATTCCGGGTCGGTGTCGATGGACCTGCTGCTGCGCCGCGGCAACGAGGCGCTGGCCAAGGAGGACTATCCGACCGCGCTCGAACATTTCTCCGCGCTGATCGACCATGCGCCGGGCTTTGCCGAGGGGTGGAACGCGCGGGCGACCACCTACTACCTGATGGGCGAATACACGCTGTCGATCGCCGACGTCGGCCACGTGCTCGCGCTCAATCCGCGGCATTTCGGGGCCCTCTCCGGCCTCGCCTTCATGTACGAGGACATGGACCAGCCGGTGCTGGCCCTGAAGGCGCTCCACATGGTCCAGAAGCTGAACCCGAACAAGCCGAGTATCAACGACGCGGCCAAACGGCTGGAGCGGGCGACGGGAGAGGCGGAACTCTGAGCGGACGACTGCAACCGGGCGCGACCGCGGGGACCTGAATCGATGGCATTCGACGGCGAGGCGCGGGTGACAGCCGTGCTCGGCCCCACCAACACCGGCAAGACGCACTATGCGATCGAGCGGATGCTGGCCCACCGCACCGGGGTCATCGGCCTGCCGCTGCGGCTGCTGGCGCGCGAGGTCTATGACCGGATCGTCGCCCAGCGCGGGCCGTCGGTCGTCGCGCTCGTCACCGGCGAGGAGCGGATCGTGCCGCCGCGGGCCGCCTACTGGGTCTCGACGGTGGAGGCGATGCCGGTCGACATCGGCGCGGACTTCCTCGCGGTCGACGAGATCCAGCTCTGCGGCGACCCGGACCGCGGGCACATCTTCACCGACCGGCTGCTCCGGGCGCGCGGCCACAAGGAGACGCTGTTCCTCGGCGCCGAGACGATGCGCGACCGGATCGCCAGCCTCGTCCGCGGCTCGCTGCTGACCCGGCGCGAGCGATTCTCGCAGCTTTCCTACATCGGGCCGCGCAAGATCAGCCGGATGCCGGCGCGCAGTGCCGTCGTCGGCTTCTCGGTGGAGGACGTCTACGCGATCGCCGAGCTGATCCGCCGGCAGCGCGGCGGCGCGGCGGTAGTGATGGGCGCGCTGTCGCCGCGCACCCGCAACGCGCAGGTGGCGCTCTACCAAAATGGCGACGTCGACCATCTCGTCGCCACCGACGCGATCGGCATGGGGCTGAACCTCGACATCGAGCATGTCGCCTTCGCCGGCCTCGTGAAGTTCGACGGGCGCCGGCACCGGCACCTCGCGCCGAACGAGCTCGCCCAGATCGCCGGGCGGGCCGGGCGCTACACCACGGACGGGACGTTCGGGGTGACGGGCGAGGCGCCACCGCTCGACGAGGAGGTGGTGGAGGCGATCGAGACTCACCGGTTCCGCCCGCTCGACCGCCTGCAGTGGCGGAGCGCCGAGCTCGATTTCGGCAGTCCGGAGGCGCTGGCCCGCAGCCTGGAGGCACCGCCCGACCGCCCCGACCTTGCCCGCGCCCGCGAGGCGGACGATCTCGCGACCCTGAAGGCGCTGGCCGGGATGCCCGACATCGCGGACCGGGTGCGGATCCCGGCGGAGGTCCGTCTGCTCTGGGACGTCTGCCAGGTGCCGGACTTCCGCAAGGTGACGCTGGCCGAGCATGCGAGCCTCTGCGTCCGGCTGTTCCGGTTCCTGCACGACGGGCGGGGCCGCGCGGGGGACACGGGTGGCGGCAGCATCCCCACCGACTGGCTCGCGCGGCAGATCGCGCGGATCGACCGAACCGACGGCGACATTGATGCGTTGTCGAAGCGGCTGGCCTATATCCGCACCTGGACCTATGTGGCGCAGCGCCGGGGCTGGGTGGACGACGCGGACCATTGGCGCGACGAGACCCGTGCGGTAGAAGACCGGCTGTCGGATGCACTGCACGTGCAGCTGACCCAGCGGTTCGTCGACCGCCGCACCAGTGTGCTGATGCGGCGGCTGAAGCAGAAGGAGAGCCTGGTGGCGACAGTGACCGAGAGCGGCGAGGTCTCGATCGACGACCAGTTCGTCGGACGCCTCGAAGGGTTCCGTTTCCGCCTCGATCCGTCGGCCGACGCCGACCAGGCCCGGACCCTGCGCGCCGCCGGGATCGCCGCGCTTGCCCCGGCGCTGAGCCTGCGGGCCGATCGCTTCTACAACGCGCCCGACACCGAGATCGACGTGACGGAGCAGGGCGGCCTGATGTGGGGCGAATATGCGGTCGGCAAGCTGGTGCCCGGCGCCAGCCCGCTCGCGCCGCAGATCGAGCCCTTCGTCGACGAGGACGCGAGCCCGGAGATCGGCGAGAAGGTGAAGCGCCGGCTCGGCCACTGGCTCGACCGCAAGGTCACGGCGCTGTTCCAGCCGCTGCTCGCGATCCGGGACGACGAGGCGCTGGCGGGGATGGCCCGCGGCATCGCCTTCCGGCTCGTCGAGTCGCTTGGCATCATCCCGCGGAACGAGATCGCCGAGGACGTGAAGGCGCTGGACCAGGAGGGCCGGGCGAGCCTGCGCAAGCACGGGGTGCGGTTCGGGCAGTACACCGTCTTCATGCCGTTGCTGCTGAAGCCCGCGCCGACCCGGCTGAGGCTCGTGCTCTGGTCGCTGGCCGAAGGCTTCGAGATGTTCCCGGAGGCGCCGCCGCCCGGCCTCGTCACCGTCGCGGCGGTGCAGGACGCGCCCGCCGGCTATTATCCGCGCGCCGGGTACCGGCTCTGCGGCGAGCGGGCGATCCGCATCGACATGCTGGAGCGGCTGGCCGACCTCACCCGCAACCTCGACGCCCGCGCCGGTTTCGAGGCCTCGCCGGAGATGCTGTCGATCACCGGCCTGACGCTGGAGCAGTTCGCCAAGCTGATGGGCGGCCTCGGTTATGCCGCCACCGAATCGACCCGGCCGAAGCGCCGCCCGGCGGCTGCCGCCGCTGACGAGGCCGCGCCGGTCGCCACGGGCGAAGTCCCGGCCGCCGCCGCGGACGAAACTGCGCCGGCCGCCGCGGAGGAGGCCGCGCCGGTCACCGCGGGTGACCCCGAGCCTGACGTCCCGGATCCCGAGGCGCCGCCGCCCGCGGACCCGGTCATCCCGTTCGAGGAGCCGACCGAGGTCCCC
>JBGALW010000186.1:0-7357 GCA_044223585.1 Amaricoccus sp. | reverse complement strand
GTAGTCCTGCGGGGTCAGCTGCACGACGTCCGCCGGCACCGCGCCGGCGAAGGCCGGGATCCGCGGACGGGCACAGGCGCCGGTGGCGATGACGACGCTCGCGCAGGCGATGTCGCCCCGGTCGGTCGTCACGCGGTATCCGCCCCCGGCAGCGTCGAGGGAGAGGACGCGCGTCCGCTCCCGGACCGGCGCGCGGTCGTCGGTCGCCGCGCGCCGGAGGCTCGCGGCGAAGTCGGTGCAGGTCATGAAGCCGTCGGGGTCGGGCCCGGCATAGGGATGCCCCGCCGGCCCGCTCATCCAGTTCGGCGTCAGCAGGCGAAGGCCGTCCCAGCGCTCGCTGCGCCAGCTCTCGCCGATCCGGCCCCGTTCCAGCACGACATGCCCGACCGAGCGCCGGGCAAGCGCCCGGCTCATGGCGAGGCCGCACTGGCCGGCTCCGACGATGACCGTGGTGGTCTGCTCCATGACGCGTCTCCTTCCGCCCGGCTGCGGGCTCAGCGTCCGGGGTCGCGGACGTCGTCGGGGGTGAGGCCCATGTCCCGCAGCAGACGGTCGTCAAGCTGCCGGAGCTGGTGCAGCTGCCGGCGATAGGCGTCGCGGGCGATCCAGGCGTCGATCAGCGCGCGGATGCGGTCGGGCCAGCGGCGGCCCTCGGCCCGCGCCCGGGCGGGAATGGCGATGGTCATGGGTCTGTTCCTTCATGGAGGAAACGGCGCGTCAGGCTACGGCGACGCGGACGTTCCCCGGGTTGGTGATGATGTCGAAGACGGCCGAGCGCTTCTGGCTCTGGGCGACGACGGCCGCGATCTCGTCCTTGGTCGCGTCGGCATCGATGTCGAAGGTCACGCGGATGGCGTCGAAACCGTTGCGCACGTCGGGGTCGATCCCGAGGATGCCGTGCAGGTTCATGTCGCCCTCGACCTTCGCCGTGACCGATCGCAGCTGGATGCCGCGGTTCTGCGCCACCGCGGCGACGCCGGCGGTCAGGCAGCTCGCGAGCGCGGAAAGCACGATCTCGACCGGGGTGGCGGCGTTGTCGGGCGCGGCGAAGACGCCGGGATGGTCGGCCTCGACGCTGTACGCTGCCTTGTGCGCCTGCTCGCCGCCGGCGCCGTAGAAGGTCTCGACGGTCGAGCGGCTGTGGACGCCGCCGAGCCATTCGCAGCTGGCGCGCCAGGTGAACAGGGCGGCGGGCGGCATCTCGGTGAGCGCGCTGCGGATCGCGAGGATCGAGGCAACGTCGACGCCGTTGTCGGCAGCGATGGCGGAGGTCTGGATGTTCATTTCGGTTTCCTTTCGGGTCTGTCAGTATGCGAAGGAGGATAGCCCCGACCGCGCGGCGGGGCTTTGGGATGCCTTGGAGGATTTCTGGGGATTGTCTGGGGATCGTCCGGGGACGCGTGCGAAAGGAGGTCCGCCATCGCCACCGACCCCCGGATCTGCCGTGGCATCGCGCCGTGAGGTACGTCTTCGACTCGTTCATCGTCGACGCCGCGGCCCGTGAGCTGATCGCGTCCGGCGCCCCGGTGCGCGTCGAGCCGATGGTGCTCGACCTCCTCCTGCACCTCATCGAGCGGCGCGACCGGGTGGTGTCGCGGGACGAGCTGGTCGAGGCGGTCTGGCAGGGCCGCTTCATCTCCGACGCCGCCATCTCCAGCGCGGTCAGCGCGGCGCGGCGGGTCCTCGGCGACGACGGGCGCGAGCAGCGCTACCTGCGGACCCTGCACGGCCGCGGGTTCCGGTTCGTCGGGCCGGTCGTCGAGGTCGAGGCCGAGCCGAAGGCCGTCCCCGAAGCACCGGAGCCGGTCCGGCAGGAGATCCGCTTCTGCCACAGCGCGGACGGCACCCGCATCGCCTATGCCGTCGCCGGCTCGGGCCCGCCGCTCGTGAAAGCGGCGAACTGGCTGCATCACCTCGAGTTCGACTGGGAGAGCCCGGTCTGGCGGCACATGTTCGAGGCGCTCACCAGCCGTCACCGGCTGGTCCGCTTCGACGGGCGCGGCATGGGCCTCTCCGACTGGAACGTGCGCGACATCGGCTTCGAGCGGTCGCTCGAGGATCTGGAGACGGTCGCCGATGCCGCCGGCCTCGACCGGTTCTCCCTCTTCGGCCTGTCCCAGGGCTGCGCGATGGCGGTCGCCTACGCCGCCCGTCACCCGGAGCGGGTGGCGCGGCTCGTCCTGCTCGGCGGCTATGCGCAGGGCTGGAAGCGCCGCGGGGATCCGGGCGGCGCGGTCATCCGCCGCGCCGGCATCGACATGATGCGCGTCGGCTGGGGACGCGACAATCCGGCCGTCCGGCAGATGTTCACCGGGCTCTACATGCCGGACGCGCCGCCCGAGAGCCAGGTCTGGTTCTCCGAGCTCCAGCGGCGCACCGCGTCGGCCGAAAACGCCGCGGCGACCCTCGACAGCTACGGCGAGGTCGACGTCACCCACCTCCTCGGCGCGGTGCAGGCGCCGACCCTCGTCATCCACTCGCGGCACGACGCCGGCGTTCCCTACGAGCAGGGCCAGATGCTCGCGGCCGGCATCGGCCGGCATCCCCGGCGCGCGCTTCGCGACGCTCGACACGGTGAACCACATCCTGCCCGCCACCGACCCCGCCTGGCCGCGCTGCGCCAGCCTGATCCGCGAGTTCCTCGCCGAGGAGGAACAGCCGCCGGCGCGGTGACCCTGAAGCCGCGCTAGCCGGGGCTAGCCCGGCGGCACGGGGCTCGCGGCAGCCTCCCCGAGCCGGTCGAGCAGCCAGGCGACCCCCTCGTCCATCAGGGCGGCGCGCGGTACCACGGCGTTCAGCCGGAAACGCGGCAGGGCCAGCGGCGGCTCGACCGCCACGACGCCGAACCGCGGCCCCTGCATCGCGAGGAACCGCCGGGGCAACGCCGCCGCGAGCTCGCCGTCCGCTACCACGGCCAGCGCCATCGCGAAGTTCGGCACGGTCAGCACCACCCGCCGCCGGAGCCCCCGTGCGGCGAGGGCGGTGTCCACGAACCCGGCTGGATCGCCGGCCAGCGACACCACCACATGCCGGATCGCGCAGAAGGCCCCGGGCGACGGCGCGGCCGCGAACGGATGCCCGGCCCGCACGCCGATGACGAAATCCTCGTCGTAGAGGGGTCGCACGTGAAAGCGGGCCGGCGCCACTTCGGCCGGGATCACCGCCACGTCCATCTCCCGCGCGTCGAGCTCCGCCAGCACGCCGAGCCAGGCCCGCTCCGGGCCCGGCTGGGTGTTCGGCAGGACCTGACGCAGGCCGATGTCGATGCCCGGCGCCGTCTGCGCCAGCATGGCGAGGAGGCCGGGCAGGAACACCGCCGACACCCCGTCCGGCGCTCCGACCACGAAGCGCCGGACCGACGTCGCCGGATCGAACGGCGCCGCGCCCGCCAGCACCGCCCGCGTCCGCGCGAGGATCTCCGCCACCGGCCCGGCCAGCGCCAGCGCCCGCGCCGTCGGCACCACGCCGCGCGGCGTCCGGAGGAACAGCGGATCGTTCATCATCCGCCTGAGCCGCCCGAGCCCGTGGCTGACCGCCGAAGGGGTCAGGTTCAGCCGCTCCGCCGCGCGCCCGACGTGTCCCTCGGCCAGCACCGCCTCGAACAGCACGAGCAGGTTCAGGTCGGCGCGCGATAGATCAATTTCATTCAGCATTCTGCTGAAATCGTATCACTGGATTCAGCAAGACGAAAGTGAGATCCCGGCGCCGTCCCCTGAACCCGGAGAAACCCGATGACACCCGAGACCCTTGCCGCCCCGTCGCAGGCCGCGGCCCTCTTCGACCGGTCGGCCGAAGGCCAGGCCGCGCTGATGCAGGGCGACGCCCGCCGGTATTTCGAGATGGTGCCGCTCGCCGACGACTTCACCCTGATGTCGCCCT
Organism: Amaricoccus sp.; assembly: GCA_044223585.1. Classification (GTDB taxonomy): domain Bacteria; phylum Pseudomonadota; class Alphaproteobacteria; order Rhodobacterales; family Rhodobacteraceae; genus Amaricoccus. The sequence goes on along the minus strand of JBGALW010000186.1, from coordinate 3,478 downwards.
TCGGCGGCACCCCGACGCGCGGCCGCTATTCGCCCGAGAGGGTGGAGGAGATCGGCCGCTTCTTCCGCGGCGGCGGCTTCACCCAGGAGCTGGTCGCCCGGTACGAGACCGCCGACATGGTCGTCCTCGCGGTCGTCGAGCACGCCCTCGCCGTCGAGGTCGGCGGCCTGCCGGCCCAGGACTGGGACCTGCGCGTGACCCTCGTCTACCGCCGCGACGCCAGCGGCTGGCACCTCGTCCACCGCCACGCCGACCCCCTGGCCGCCGGCATCAGCCTCCCGGCCTCCGCCGCCCTCGGCCGGGGAGTAGAACCGGCGTGAGCGCCGGTCCCGGAAGAACGGAGGCCCGACGCGCCACGTCGGGCCTCCTTGAGCTTACTGCTGCTCCCAGCTCTTGACGAGCTCGTCGTAGGACACCGTCTCCGGCTTCGGGTTCTCGTCGTCGAGCTTGCCGACCGGCGAGCCCGGCGCGTCGAGCCACTCCTGCGGGTCCTTCTCCTCGTTCATCTTCGGACCGAGGTCGCCCTGCACGCCGGCGCGCTCCAGCCGCTCGAGGACCTTCTCCTGCTCGGCGCACAGTGAGTCGAGGGCCTCCTGCGGGGTCTTCGCCCCCGACATCGCGTCGCCGATGCTCTGCCACCAGAGCTGGGCGAGCTTCGGATAGTCGGGGATGTTCGTCCCGGTCGGCGACCACTGCACGCGGGCCGGCGAGCGGTAGAACTCGACGAGGCCGCCGAGCTGCGGCGCGCGCTCGGTGAACGACTTGTCCTGGATCGTCGACTCACGGATGAAGGTGAGCCCGACGTGGGACTTCTTCACGTCGACCGTCTTCGAGGTGACGAACTGGGCGTAGAGCCAGGCCGCCTTGGCGCGGTCGTCGGGGGTGGACTTCATCAGCGTCCATGACCCGACGTCCTGGTAGCCGATCTTGGTCCCCTGGCTCCAGTAGGCGCCATGCGGGCTCGGCGCCATCCGCCATTTCGGGGTGCCATCCGCGTTCATCACCGCGATCCCGGGCTTCACGACGTCGGCGGTGAAGGCGGTGTACCAGAACATCTGCTGCGCGATGTCACCGCGCGCCGGCACCGGCCCGGCCTCGGAGAAGGTCATGCCCTGCGCTTCGGGCGGCGTGTACTTCTGCAGCCACTCGATCGCCTTGGTGACGGCATAGACCGCCGCGGCGTCGTTCGTAGCACCGCCGCGCGCCACGCAGGAGCCGACGGGACGCGAGTTCTCGTCGACGCGGATGCCCCACTCGTCGACGGGGAGCCCGTTCGGCTCGCCCTTGTCGCCCATGCCGGCCATCGACATCCACGCGTCGGTGTAGCGCCAGCCGAGCGAGGGGTCCTTCTTGCCGTAGTCCATCTGGCCCCAGGCGCTCTTCGGACCGCCCTCCATGTAGGACATGTCACGGCCGGTGAAGAACTCGGCGATGTCCTGGTAGGCGGTCCAGTTGACCGGCACGCCGAGCTCGTAGCCGTACTTGGCCTTGAAGTCGTCCTTGGTCTTCTGGTCCGAGAACCAGTCGTAGCGGAACCAGTAGAGGTTGGCGAACTGCTGGTCGGGCAGCTGGTAGAGCTCGCCGTCGGGCGCGGTGGTGAAACTCAGGCCGATGAAGTCGGGCACGTCGAGCGTCGGGCTCGTGACGTCCTTGCCCTCGTCCGCCATCCACTTCGTCAGGTCGCGCGCCTGCTGGTAGCGCCAGTGCGTGCCGATCAGGTCGCTGTCGTTGACGTAGCCGTCGTAGATGTTCTCGCCGGTCTGCATCTGGGTCTGCAGCTTCTCGATCACGTCGCCTTCGCCGATCAGGTCGTGGGTGATCTTGATGCCGGTGATCGCGGTGAAGGCCGGGGCCAGCACCTTCGACTCGTACTCGTGCGTGGTGATCGGCTCCGACACCACCTTGATGTCCATGCCGGCAAACGGCTTGGCCGCATCGACGAACCACTGCATCTCCGCCTCCTGCTCGGGGCGGGTGAGCGTCGACAGGTCGCCGATCTCCTTGTCGAGGAAGGCCTTCGCCGCCTCCATGTCGGCCCGTGCCGGCGCCCCCAGGATGGTGAGCGCCAGCGCCATGGCGGTCATTGTCTTTCCGGTTCTCACAGTTACCTCCCTTTGTGAGTCTTTGGTCTTGTTGGCCGGGCCGCGGACGACCCGGGTCTTGCAGGCGGCCTAGACCCAGCGGAACACCGCGGCGGCCCAGGCGAGGCTGACGACGAGCCCGCCCCAGAGCGGCGGGCCGTCGATGCCGAAGACATAGAGCCAGGTCAGGCAGATGAACGCCGAGCCCAGCAGCGAGATGAACAGCCGGTCGCCGCGCGTCGTCTCGATCCGGAGTACGCCGACCCGCGGCGTCTCGGGGAAGCGCACCGCAAGCAGCGTCATCAGCACGAGGAGCGCGGCAATGACGAGGAAGAACAGCGCGACCGGGAAGGTCCAGGCCATCCAGCCGCCCGCGACCAGCTGCCCGGTCCACTCCCGGCCGCCCTCGTCGCCGGGCACCGCCCAGATGAGAAGCCCGAGGATCGCGGCCAGCGCCACGGCCGCGGCGACGCCCCAGCGTGCGACGGTCATCACACCCTCCCGAGGGCAAAGCCCTTCGCGATGTAGTTGCGGACGAACCAGATGACGAGCGCGCCCGGAACGAGCGTCAGCACGCCGGCCGCGGCGAGCACCCCCCAGTCCATGCCGGAGGCCGACACGGTGCGCGTCATCGTCGCCGCGATTGGCTTGGCGTTGACCGAGGTCAGCGTCCGCGACAGGAGCAGCTCGACCCAGGAGAACATGAAGCAGAAGAAGGCCGCGACCCCGATGCCGCTGGCGATCAGCGGCATGAAGATCCGCACGAAGAACCGCCCGAAGGAGTAGCCGTCGATATAGGCCGTCTCGTCCAGCTCCTTCGGCACCCCGCGCATGAAGCCCTCGAGGATCCAGACCGCCAGCGCGACGTTGAACAGGCAGTGCGCCAGCGCCACGGCGATGTGCGTGTCGAAGAGGCCGACCGACGAATAGAGCTGGAAGAACGGCAGGGCGAACACCGCCGGCGGCGCCATGCGGTTGGTCAGCAGCCAGAAGAACAGGTGCTTGTCGCCCATGAAGCTGTACCGGCTGAAGGCATAGGCCGCCGGCAGCGCCACGGTGACGGAGATCACCGTGTTCATCACCACGTAGATGATCGAGTTGACATAGCCCATGTACCAGCTCGGATCGGTGAGGATCGTGCGGTAGTTGGCGAAGGTCAGGTTGCGCGGGACGAGCGTGAAGGTCGAGGTGATCTCGGTGTTGGTCTTGAGGCTCATGTTCACGAGCCAGTAGATCGGGATCATCAGGAACAGCAGGTAGAGCGCCATGACGGCGGACGAGTAACGGAGCCGCATGTCAGACGCCCTCCTCTTTGTCCATGTTGGTCATGACGGTATAGAAAACCCAGGAGACGAGCAGGATCACGAGGAAATACATGATCGAGAAGGCGGCTGCCG
>JBGALW010000185.1:0-7390 GCA_044223585.1 Amaricoccus sp. | reverse complement strand
GGATGCGCGTCCGCCGGGGCCGGCCCGACGACAAGGGTGCCGTCGGCGACCGTCACCGGGACCGTGCTGCCGTCCAGAATCTCGCCGGACAGCAGCTTCTGCGCGAGCTTGTCCTGCAGCTCCTTCTGGATCACCCGCTTCAGCGGCCGGGCGCCGTAGACCGGGTCATAGCCGCGATTGGCGAGCCAGGTCCGCGCCGCCTCGTCCGCCACCAGCGTGACGTCGCGCTGCGCCAGCCGCTTGGTCAGGAGGCCGAGCTGGATGTCGACGATGCCGTCCATGTTCTTCCGGGTCAGCCGGTCGAAGATGACGATCTCGTCGAGCCGGTTCAGGAACTCCGGCCGGAAGTGCGCGCGCACCGCCGCCATCACCTGATCCCGCGCCGCTTCGGCGTCCGCCCCGTCCGGCAGCGTGCTGAGCGCCTGCGACCCGAGGTTCGAGGTCAGGATGATGAGGGTGTTCTTGAAGTCGACCACCCTGCCCTGCCCGTCGGTCAGCCGTCCGTCGTCGAGCACCTGCAGCAGCACGTTGAACACGTCCGGGTGCGCCTTCTCGACCTCGTCGAACAGGATCACCTGATACGGCCGCCGCCGCACCGCCTCGGTCAGCACGCCGCCCTCGTCATAGCCGACATAGCCCGGAGGCGCGCCGATCAGCCGGGCGACCGAGTGCTTCTCCATGAATTCGCTCATGTCGATCCGCACCATCGCCTGGTCGTCGTCGAAGAGGAACGCCGCCAGCGCCTTGGTGAGCTCGGTCTTGCCGACGCCGGTCGGCCCGAGGAACAGGAAGGACCCCAGCGGCCGGTTCGGGTCGTTGAGGCCCGCCCGCGCCCGCCGGACCGCGTTCGACACCGCCTCGACCGCCTCGCGCTGGCCGATGACGCGGCGATGCAGTTCCTCCTCCATGCGGAGCAGCTTCTCGCGCTCGCCTTCCAGCATCTTGTCGACCGGGATGCCGGTCCAGCGCTCGACGACCTCGGCGATCTGGGTCGGCGTAACCGCCTCCTCGACCATCGCCTGGCTGCCGTCGGCCTCGGCGTGCTCCAGCTCGTGCTCCAGTCCCGGGATGATCCCGTAGGCAAGCTCGCCCGCGCGCTGCAGGTTGCCCTGCCGCTTGGCGTTCTCCAGCTCGACGCGGGACTGGTCGAGCTTCTCCTTGATCTCGGCCGCGCCCTTCAGCTTGTCCCGCTCCGCCTTCCAGCGCGCGGTCATCTCCGCCGAACGGTCCTCCAGCCCGGAGAGCTCCTTCACCAGCTTCGCGAGCCGGTCCTGCGAGGCGACGTCCTTCTCCTGCTTCAGCGCCTCGGCCTCGATCTGCTTCTGCAGGATCTCGCGGTCGAGCGCGTCGAGTTCCTCCGGCTTTGAATCCACCTGCATCCGCAGGCGGCTCGCCGCCTCGTCCATCAGGTCGATCGCCTTGTCGGGCAGGAACCGGTCGGTGATGTAGCGGTGCGAGAGCGTCGCCGCGGCGACGAGCGCGCTGTCGGTGATGCGCACCCCGTGGTGCACCTCGTACTTCTCCTTGATGCCGCGCAGGATCGAGATCGTGTCCTCGACCGTCGGTTCGCTGACGAACACCGGCTGGAACCGCCGCGCCAGCGCCGCGTCCTTCTCGACATACTTGCGGTACTCGTCGAGCGTCGTCGCGCCGACGCAGTGCAACTCGCCCCGCGCCAGGGCCGGCTTCAGCAGGTTCGAGGCGTCCATCGCCCCGTCCGCCTTGCCGGCGCCGACCAGCGTGTGCATCTCGTCGATGAACAGGATGACCTCGCCGGCAGCCGCCTGAACCTCGTTCAGCACCGCCTTCAGCCGCTCCTCGAACTCGCCGCGATACTTCGCGCCGGCGATCAGTGCGCCCATGTCGAGCGCCAGGAGCCGCTTGTCCTGCAGGCTCTCCGGCACGTCGCCGTTGACGATCCTGAGCGCGAGGCCCTCGGCGATCGCCGTCTTGCCGACGCCCGGCTCGCCGATCAGCACCGGATTGTTCTTCGTCCGCCGGCTCAGCACCTGCATGGTGCGCCGGATCTCCTCGTCGCGGCCGATGATCGGGTCGATCTTGCCGTCGCGCGCCGCTTCGGTCAGGTCGCGCGCATACTTCTTCAGCGCGTCATAGCCCTGCTCCGCGCTCGCCGTGTCGGCCGTGCGGCCCTTGCGGATGTCGTTGATCGCCGCATTCAGGCCCTGCGCCGTCACGCCGGCCGCCTTCAGCGCATCGTTGGCGCCCGACTTGGTCACGGCGAGCGCGGTCAGGATCCGCTCGACGGTGACGAAACTGTCGCCGGCCTGCTTCGCAAGCTTCTCGGCCTCGGCAAGCACCTTCGCGGTCTGGCCGTCCATGTAAAGCTGGTCGCCGGCGCCCTGCACCTTCGGCACCTTCGCGAGCGCCGCATCGACGGCGGCGAGCGCCGCCTTCGGATCGCCTCCGGCCCGCGTGATGAGGTTCGCGGCAAGTCCCTGGTCGTCGTCGAGCAGCGCCTTTAGCAGATGCTCCGGCAGAAACCGCTGATGATCCTCGCGGACCGCAATGGTCTGCGCCGCCTGCACGAATCCGCGGGCGCGCTCCGAGAATTTCTCGATATCCATGATCTCACTCCCCTTCCGGCACCTTCCACCCGGCGCCCGCAGGGGCGGCACACCTCCGGGAAGGCCTCGCGTTGCAACGTAGGCACGCCAAGGTTGCGTTGCAAGAATGCCACGCCGCCGCACGGCTGGAAAACCCGCAAGATTGCAGGACCTCCGGCGCAGGCGCTCCGCCCGTCGGACCGGCTCGAGGGACCAACCGCCGGGTTGCGCCGCGGCGCCCGATCGCGCACACCGGGAGGCGCCTGCGAGGAGCCAGAACCATGTCCGACGACCGCCTGATCGTGGGCCTCGACCTGCCCGACACCGACGCCGCGCGGGCCATGGCCGCCACGCTCGGCGACAGCGTTTCCTTCTACAAGATCGGCCTCGGCCTCCTCGGCACCGGCGGCCTCGGGCTTGCCGCGGAGATGAAGGACGCCGGCAAGAAGGTGTTCCTCGACCTAAAGCTCTTCGACATCGGCCAGACCGTCACCAACGCGGTACGTGCGCTCTCCGCGACGCTGGCGCCCGACTTCCTGACCGTCCACGGCGACCCGCAGGTCGTCGCGGCCGCCGCCGCCGGCCGGGGCGCGGCGCCGACCCGCATCCTCGCGGTGACGATCCTGACCTCGCTCGACCGCGCCGACCTCGACGCCAACCTGATCCGCCCCGGTGCCCTCGACGACCTGGTGCTGGAGCGCGCGGTCCGCGCCTTCGCCGCCGGCGCCGACGGGGTGATCGCCTCGCCGATGGAGGCCGCGCGGCTCCGCGCCCTGCCCGGCGCGCGAGGCAAGCTCATCGTCACCCCCGGCGTGCGGCCCGCCGGCGCGGAGCGCGGCGACCAGAAGCGTGTCGCGACACCCGCCGCCGCGCTCGCCGGCGGGGCCGACCATCTCGTCGTTGCCCGGCCGGTCATCGCCGCGCCCGATCCGCGCGCCGCCGCCGAGGCGATCCTCGCCGAAATCGCCTGACATGGGAGACACAGCCGCATGATCGCTGCCCTGACCCTGCTCTTTTCCTGCCAGCTCACCGGCGAAGTGGTCGTCCGCCTGCTCGGGATCACCTTCCCGGGGCCGGTGCTCGGCATGGGGCTGCTCTTTGCCGGCCTCCTCGCCTTCGGCCGCGCCTCCGCCCCGCTGGAGCAGGTGGCGGACACCCTGCTCCGCAACCTGTCGCTGCTCTTCGTCCCGGCTGCGGTCGGCGTCGTCCAGCAGATCGGGCTCATCGCGTCAAACGCGGTCGCGATCTTCGCCGCCCTGATCGTCTCGACGCTGCTGACCCTTGTCGTCACCGTCTACACCTTCCGCGGCATCGCCCGGATGACGCGGGGGACCGGGGCGTGATGTCGGAGGAAGGCCTCTACCGGATCTGGGTCTACCTCGCGACCACGCCGCTCCTCTGGCTGACGCTGACGCTGATCGCCTTCGTGGTAGGCGACGCGGTTTCGGCCCGCTTCGGCCGCAACCCGCTGGCCAACCCGGTGGTGATCGCCGCGGGCCTGCTCATCGCGCTGCTGACCGCGACCGGCACGCCGTACCCGGCCTATTTCGACGGCGCGAAGTTCGTGCATTTCCTGCTTGGCCCTGCGACCGTCGCCCTTGGCCTGCCGCTCTGGCGCAACCGGGTGGCGGTGCGCCGCAACCTGCTGCCGATGTGCGGGGCGCTGGTCGCCGGGTCGCTGACCGCGATCGCATCGGCCGTCGGCATCGCCTGGCTCTTCGGCGCGCCGGGGCCGATCCTCGCCTCGCTGGCCGCGAAGTCCGTGACGGCGCCGATCGCGATGGCGCTCTCCGAGGGGATCGGCGGCATCCCGGCGCTCGCCGCGGTGCTGGTCGTGTTGACCGGGATCCTCGGCTCGGTCATCGTCACGCCGCTGATGAACGCGCTCCGGATTACCGACTATGCCGCCCGCGGCTTCGCGGTCGGGGTGGCGAGCCACGGCATCGGCACCGCGCGCGCCTTCCAGGTCAGCGAGGAAGCCGGCACGTTCGCCGGCATCGCGATGGGCCTCAACGGCGCGCTGACGTCGCTCGTGTTCCTCGTACTGCCGCTCTTCTTCTAGGCCGGGGCCGCGGAAGGGTTTACCGGATGGGAACAGGCGTCTGCGCTCGATGGCGGCGCCGCCCGGAGGAGTGCACCTTGCAGACCTGTGTCCTGACCGTCACCTGCCAGTCGCGGCGCGGCATCGTCGCCGCGATCTCGGGCTTTCTCGCCGAGATGGGATGCAACATCACGGACGCGGCGCAGTTCGACGACACCGAGACCGGCCGCTTCTTCACCCGCGTCACCTTCCAGTCCGAAACCGGCGCCACCGTCGAGGACCTCAGCAACGGCTTCGCCGCCGTCGCCGCGCCCTTCGCCATGGACTGGGCCATCCACGACGCGGCGGCAAAGATGAAGGTGATGATCCTCGTCTCGAACTTCGGCCACTGCCTGAACGACCTGCTCTACCGCTGGCGCATCGGCGCGCTGCCGGTCGAGATCGTCGCGGTCGTCTCCAACCACCTGACCTACCAGAAGGTCGTGGTGAACCACGACATCCCGTTCCACCTGATCAAGGTGACGAAGGACAACAAGCCGCAGGCCGAGGCCCAGCTGATGGCGCTGGTCGAGGAAACCGGCGCGGAGCTCCTGGTGCTGGCCCGCTACATGCAGGTCCTGTCGGACTCGCTCTGCAGCCGGATGTCGGGGCGGATCATCAACATCCACCATTCCTTCCTGCCGTCCTTCAAGGGCGCCAACCCCTACAAGCAGGCGTTCCAGCGGGGCGTGAAGCTGATCGGCGCGACCGCGCACTACGTCACCGCCGACCTCGACGAAGGTCCGATCATCGAACAGGACACGGTGCGCGTGACCCACGCCCAGAGCCCGGAGGACTATGTCTCGCTGGGCCGCGACGTCGAGGCGTCGGTGCTGGCCCGCGCGGTCCACGCCCACATCCACCACCGCGCCTTCCTCAACGGCAACAAGACCGTGGTCTTTCCCGCCTCCCCCGGCTCCTTCGCTTCGGAGCGCATGGGCTGAGCGGCGCACGAAACGCCGCGCGCTCCAACCGCGGCGGTGTTTGACGTACCGATGAATTCCGATATGTTTTCAGGTCTGAACGTGACGGGAGGAGAGGGCCATGGGAGCGCCAGTCCGCCGATCAACCAGCCTCACCCTGAACGGCGCCCTTCTGGATGAGGCCAGGACACTCGGCGTCAACGTCTCGCGCGCTGCCGAAGATGGGGTCATGCGAGCCATCCGCGAGGAGAAGTCACGGCGCTGGCGAGAGGAGAATGCCGACGCCATCAACGAATACAATCGTTTCATCGATGCCGAAGGCGTTCCTCTCTCCGGATTCCGCAGGTTCTGAGTCCAGCCTTGGCACGCCAGTACGAGGTCTTTCGGATTGCCCGCGACGTGCTGGTGGTGGTCGTCCAGAGCGATCTGCTCGACGCGATGAGCACGCGGGCGGTGGTGCCCCTTCTGCCTCTTGGGGCGACAGGAAAGGCAATCCGTGGTCTCAACCCGGAAATTCACATAGGCGAGGATGTTCTGTTTCTGGCCCCTCAGCTTGTCGCCACCCTGCGAATTGCCGAGCTTGGTCCTCCGGTCGGGTCGATCGCGCATTGCCGGGACGAGATAACGCGGGCAATGGACATCCTCCTGTCAGGAATCTGATATGACTCATGCCTCCGGCAGCACCGCCACGCCGCCCGCGACGAGGCTCCCCGCCGGCGCACCCTCGGTCCGGTCGAAGCGCAGGTAGGCCAGCGCGTGGTCCCCGGCGGCGGAGAGCAGGGTGCCGACCGCCCGGCCGTCGCGGGTGATCTCGGTGCCGGGCGGCGGGGCCGCGCCGCCGAGGCGGACGCGGGCGAGGCCCTTCCGCAGCTCGGCCTTGTGCTTCATCCGCGCCGTCACCTCCTGGCCGACATAGCAGCCCTTGCGGAAGTCGACGCCATGGAGCCGCTCGAACCCCATCTCCAGGATGTAGCTGTCGTCGGGCCGCAGATCGGCGCCGGACTCCGGCACGGCCAAGGCGACGCGCAGCGCGTCCTGCGCCGCAGGGTCGAGCGCCGCGCGCCCGGCGAGGAGGGGCGCAGGGTCGGCGACCACGGCCCGCCAGCCAAGGCCCTCATGCCTCGGGTCCGCCGCGGCTCCGGGCGGCACGGGGCCGGTGCCGACCACGACCACGAGGTCGGCGGCCTCGATCGCGACCTTCGCGCGCAGCCGGTATAGTCCGAGGCGCTGCGCGAGCGCGCCGGCACGGTCGGCCGCGACGTCGACGAGGACCGCTTCCTCCCCGTCGGCAACGAGGAAGAAGTCGAACAGATACTTGCCCTGCGGCGTCAGCAGCGCGGCATAGACCGGCCCGTCCGCGAGCCGCCGCACGTCGTTGGTGACGAGCCCCTGCACGAAGCTGCGGGTATCGTGGCCTGAAAGGCGCAGGACCGCCCGCTCGCCTGCAAGGCGGGCGGCGGCCGCGGTGGTGGCCCCTGTGGCGGCGGTCATCGGCAACTCCCCGGACTGTCCGGCCACAGGATAGGCGGGTACCGACCGGCCGCAAGGGCCGGCCTGCGGGACGTCAGCGCAGGACGAGCACCGGGATCTTGGTGTGGGTCAGCACCTTCTGCGTCTGGCTGCCAAGCACGAGCGCCGCGACGCCGCGCCGGCCGTTCGACGCCATCACGATCAGGTCCGCCCCCCGGTCCGCGGCGGCCTTGACGATCGCCTCGGAGGGATGATCCGATTCCACCTTCAACGTGTCGACCGCGACGCCCGCGGCCGACGCCTTCGCCGCCGCAGTCTCCAGCAGGCCGCCGGCATAGGCCGAAGCCTGCATC
>JBGALW010000009.1:0-47860 GCA_044223585.1 Amaricoccus sp. | reverse complement strand
TGGCGATTTCCTTCCTCACCCTGCTTGCGATCAACCTGATCCAGGCCTGGAGCCGCCGGAGATTCGGGTATGTCTGAGACCCTTGCCCTCCCGGTCACCCGGACGCCGGACGACATCATCCCGCCGCCCGGCGTGACGACAGAAGCCTGGCCGGTTCGCACCCTGCTGATTACGGTCGCGATCGTCTTCCTGTCGCTGTTCCTGCTGCTGCCGCTGATCACTGTCTTCGCCCAGGCCTTCGCACGGGGTTGGGACGCCTATCTCGCGGCCTTTGCGGAACCCGATGCCTGGTCCGCCATCCGGCTGACCCTGCTGGTGGCGGGGATCGCGGTCCCTTTCAACCTCGTCTTCGGAATCGCGGCCGCCTGGGCGATCGCGAAGTTCGAGTTTCCAGGCAAGAGCCTACTCATCACCCTGATCGACCTGCCGTTTTCGGTCTCGCCGGTCGTTTCCGGCCTGATCTACGTCCTGGTCTTCGGCTCACAGGGTCTGTTCGGGCAATTCTTCCTCAGTCACGGCATCCAGATCATCTTCGCCGTGCCGGGCATCGTGCTGGCTACGATCTTCGTGACCTTCCCCTTCGTCGCACGCGAACTGATCCCGCTGATGCAGGAGCAGGGCACGACGGAGGAAGAGGCCGCGCTCACGCTCGGCGCGTCGGGCTGGCATGCCTTCTGGACGGTGACGCTGCCCAATATCCGCTGGGGCCTGCTCTACAGCGTCCTTCTCTGCAATGCGCGCGCGATGGGTGAATTCGGCGCGGTCTCGGTGGTGTCCGGTCATATCCGGGGACTGACCAACACCATCCCTCTCCACGTGGAGATTCTCTACAATGAGTACAACTTCGTCGCCGCTTTCGCTGTCGCCTCACTCCTTGCTGGACTCGCCCTCGTCACGCTCGTCATCAAGTCCTTCCTCGAATGGCGCTACGCCGGCGAGCTTGCTGCAGGGGGCCGTCATTAACGCGAACTCGACCGCAATCCGCGTCGAAAATCTTTCCAAGACCTTCAAGGCAGCCGGCGTTCTGCACGACATCTCGCTCGATATCCGCGCGGGAGAATTGCTGGCGCTGCTCGGCCCCTCGGGCTCCGGGAAGACGACCTTGCTGCGGATCATCGCGGGCCTCGACAGGCCCGATAGCGGTCGCATCATCTTCGGCAAGGACGATGCGACGCGGCTGCCGGTGCAGAAGCGCGAAGTCGGTTTCGTGTTCCAGCACTACGCGTTGTTCAAGCACCTGACGGTGGCCGACAACATCGCCTACGGCCTCAACGCCCGCAAACGCGCCTATCGCCCGAGCCAGGCGGAGATCGCCAAGCGCGTCAACAACTTGCTCGAACTGATCAAGCTCGCCGAATTCGGCAACCGCTATCCCTCGCAGCTCTCGGGCGGCCAGCGCCAGCGCGTCGCACTCGCACGCGCCCTCGCGGTCGAGCCGCGCGTTCTGCTGCTCGACGAGCCCTTCGGCGCACTCGATGCGCAGGTGCGCAAGGATCTGCGGCGCTGGCTGCGCGAGATCCACAATCGTACCGGCCAGACCACGATCTTCGTGACTCACGATCAGGACGAGGCGCTGGAACTATCGGACAGGGTCGCCGTGCTCGACAAGGGCCGGCTCGCCCAGGTCGGCACCCCGGACGAAGTCCAGGAAAACCCGGTCTCGCCGACCGTTTTGAAGTTCCTCGGCGACACGCTCGAAGTCGACGCCATCGTCAATGACGGCCGCGTCGAGGTGAATTCGCGGTCCGTCTCCGTGAAGGCGCCGGGCGGCACGGCTGGGCCGATCAAGCTCTATGTGCGGCCGTGGCAGTTGCAGTTCACCGACGGCGATTCGGCGCATCTGCAGGGCATCGTGCATTCGTCATATCGAACGCAGGGACGGCAGCGGATCGAAGTCGGCCAGCCGGGCGGCAAGCTGCTCCTCGTCGAGGACAATTCCGACAAGCGCCTGCAGGATGGCGAATTGGTCAATCTGCGGATCACCAACGGCTACGCGTTCCCGCGCTGAACCACGGTTCTCTCGCAACGGATCGGCGGGGCGTTCAACCGCCGATCCACGTGTCTGCCATGCCGATTCGTCGAACGGCATGTTGCAGCCGCAGGGATTTCGTCTAGACAGTACGGCCCCTGCGGGGCCTGTAGCTCAATGGTTAGAGCCGGCCGCTCATAACGGTCTGGTTGCAGGTTCAAGTCCTGCCGGGCCCACCACCGCTCCCGCGCGCATGCCTGGAAAAGCTGCCACGCATTGTGGAAGCCAAAATGGCTCGCGAGGATTGTCTACAATGAGGTTTGGCTTTGCTGGTCTCGCCGGCCGGACCGCTACGGCGATGCGCTATGCGATTGATGGTAGCGAGGGAGGGATTTGAACCCCCGACACAAGGATTATGATTCCTCTGCTCTAGGCTTCCCGCCCCAGTTTTGGAAGTCCCCAAAATCCTCTTTTCCCTCTGCGCGCCTTTACCAAGAACCTCATCCGCCCTTGCGACGCGCCCGATTCCGCCCCCATCCTCCCGCCCCAGTTCCGCCCCGGTTCATGGAGCGTTCCCCGGATGGCCGTCAAGCTGAAGCAGGAGAGGGTCGACACGCTGGTCGCGGAATGCCGGCCAGGAATGACGCCGCGCGACGTCATCGACGCCGGCGGTCCGGGGCTCATCCTGCGGCTCAAGCCGCGCGGGGCGCACTGGGGCCTGAAGTTCGAGCGCGCCGACCGGACCTTGCGTTTGAAGATCGGCACGCCCGGCATCCTCAACCTGGAGCAAGCCCGGCACATCGCCGGGAAGGCGCGGTCCTACCTCGACGCCGGCGGCTTGGTGGCCCCGGGCGAGGAGTGGTTGCGCGACCGCTACGTGGAACTCGGGCTCGCGCACCTGCGGCCGCCGCGGGACGAGGTCCTCATCTCCGCCTTCATGGAAAGCGCGCCGAAGCTGATGCTCTGGCGCTTCGACGAGGCGCGCGACGCATTCCTCGCTGAGGTGAAGCGGACGCTGCGGCACGACACCTGGGTCGACTATAAGGCCATGCTCCACATCCCGGAGGTCGAGCCGCTGCTGCTCCAGCAGGTTCGGACGATCACGATGCAGCACCTCGCTGTCATCGTCGCCGGCATCCATGCGTCCGGCCGGGAGCGCAAGGCCGAGAAGCTCGCCTCCGTCCTGCGGCCGATGTGGACGTTCCTCGTGGAAGCCGGTCGGCAGCATTTGACCGGCGTGACGACGCCCATGCCGCTGCTCAAGGCTCCGAAGCGGAGCGCGGAGGCCAAGCCGCGGTCCAACGGCAAGGTCCCCGGAAGCTACGTCGCGAGCGCGTCCGACATCGGTCATGCCGTTGCCGTCGCCAGGTCCGGCGCGCTGGACCGGTCACTATCGGTCGCCATGGAACTCATGGTCGCCACCGGCCAGCGCCGGCGCCCGGTCGCGGGCGCGCTGCTGGTTGACTTCGTTCCGTGGGTTGAGATGCCGGGTTGGGGAATCTGGAGTATGGGCCCGAGCCACCGGAAGACGGCGGCCAAGCGGCTCGACAAGAACCGCCACGTTGTCCCCCTTCCGCCAGCTCTCTGGACTCGCATTCAGGAGCAGATGGACAGGGCGGCCACCGTCGGATCGGATTACCTGTTTCCCCAAGTTCGTGCCCGCCGAGCCGGTGGCAAGGTAGACGGCCACCTCTCAGCCGCCTCGCTCAATCACCGCCTCATTGACATGGGGCTGAAGGCGAGCCCGCATGACCTGCGCCGCGGCCTCTCGACGGCCTGCCAGAACCGCCTGCGCATTGCCCGGGACGACGTGAAGCTGATCATCGACCACAACGAAGGCATTCCTTCGAACGACGTGCTTGAGGCGCATTACACGGTGCACGACCGCCTCGACCGGAAGGGGCCGGTTATGGAGGCATGGTGGCCCTGGCTCGAAGCCCAGGTCGCCGCGACGGCGCTGCCCGATCTGGCGACCCTCAAGGGCGAGATTGCCCGCCGGCGCCGGGAGCGCGAGGCGGCCGGGAAGGCTAAGACCGCAGCGAAGCAGGCTGCTGATAAGGCGGACGCGGCCAAGGCGGAAGCAGCCTGAACGCTCGCGTTCCCGCCCCGAAAAGGCGGCTGGAACGCATCATTTCCCTGCGAAATTAGCGCGCTCTTGGACCGTGAAGGTTAATCCTTTGCGTGAATGCGCATTGCCGTGTGCGGCCGATTTGACTCATTATCTCGGATAATTTACGCCATTTCTTGTCAGCATATTGGCTGATTCGACGGAAATGGGAGGCGTACATGCTCCAGCGCGTGCAAAAAGACGACCAAAATTCAGACGCAAGCGGGGCCAGCAGCAAGCGGCAGAAGTTCGTCGATCTCGCCGAAAATCGCACCAAGAACGCGATCAAGGCGATCCGCACCATCGCCAAGCTCGGCAACAAGAACGCCTACGAGTTCGACGACACCGACGTGAAGAAGATCGCGAATGCGCTGTCGCGCGAGGTCGAGGCCCTGAAGGCCAGGATGACCGTGAGCGGCGGCAAGGACACCGTGGATTTCGAACTGTGAAAACGTAAACCCAGGAGGGTCGTTTGACCAACGAGCAAGTCAAAGCTTTGTGCCTTGAGCTTCTCCACACAGACAGCGAGGAAGAGGTCGTCGAGATCCTCAAGTCTCGCGGCTTGTGGGACGACCCTAAGAACTGGCGCTATTATGGCGACACGCAGGTCAACTGGGATCGTGCCGGCAACCAACAGGCCCGGCACGACTTCGCTATCAACGAGAAGCTCGTCAACACGATAGACTCGCGCCTGATGCTGGAGTGCATGCTGAGCGGCATGTCGACCGAGGATCCTGAAGCTCCACCTACGATCCGCGAGGCTGTCAACCGATTCATCGAGAAGACCTGGAGCGGCACGCTGAAGGTCACCGGCGGCCGAATCGAGGAATGGCCCAAGGACATGCGCACGAAGGTCGCCGAGGGCATCTCGGTGTTCACGACCGGGCCGAAGGGACGCAAGCCCTGCATCAGCATCGCCGACCTCGGCGAGGGACAGACGCCCGAGGCGTTCCCCGAGACGCTCATGAGCCTCGGCAAGCAGAACAAGATCCGGGTTCAGTTCGCGCAGGGCAAGTACGGCCAAGGCAGCACCGGCGCCATCCGATTCTGCGGCACCAAGAAGCTCCAGCTTGTGATCTCCAAGCGGCATCCGAAGCTGCTCGGCAGCAAGGTGGTGCCGGACAGCTATCCGAAGCACGGCACCGACGACGAGTGGGGCTTCACCATCGTTCGGCGCGAGGGCGAGGGGCTGGCCGTGAAGACGCCATTCCTCACTTACCTCGCGCCGCTCGACGCGGACGCGAAATTTCGCGAGGGGGGCATCCTGCGCTTCAAGTCCCCGACGATGCCGCTCTTCCCCGAGGGCGATGACGCCTACAAGCGCGACGTCGAGCACGGCACGCTGGTCAAGCTCTACGAGTACGATCTGAAGAACCAGTCCAACATCCTGCGCCGCACCGGCTTGCGTCCGAAGATCGACCTGCTGCTGCCGGAGCCCGCGCTGCCGATCCGCTTCCACGAATGCCGGGCGTCGCAAAAGAGCGGCAACACGCAGGCCGAGACGATGAGCGGCCTCTTCTCCCGGCTGTCCGGCAACGAGAACGTCATCGCCTTGAGTCCGCCGGCGGTCGACATCACGGTCGACGGGCACACGCTGATCGGCAAGGTCTTCGCGTTCGAGCCGGGCAAGTCCGACACCTATCGCGCCAACGAGGGCGTGATCTTCACCATCAACGGGCAGGCCCAGGGCTACATCAAGTCCAATTTCTTCGCCAGGAAGCGCGTCGGGCTGCAGCGGCTGGCCAAGGACCTGTTGGTCGTCGTCGACTGTTCTACGCTCGGTCCCATCGAGCAGAACGACATGTTCATGCCGAGCCGCGACCGTCTGGTCGATGACAACCGCTTCGCGATGGAGGTCGAGCGGTCGCTTGAGATCGCCCTGCACGACCACCCGGGGCTGAGGGAGCTCAAGAACGCACGCGCCAAGCAGAACGTCGACGACCAGCTCGCCGACAATAAGCCCCTGGAGGACGTCCTGAAGCGCGTCCTGAAGAACTCGCCCAACCTGGTCCGGCTCTTCGGCACGGGGCAGCGCCTCCAGAATCCGTTCAAGCCGCAGACCGTGCAGCCGACGCCGAAGCCGCCGGAGCTGAAGTCGCACCCCTCGTACTTCCGCTTCGCCGGTAAGGAGGACGGCGTCCTACTGGTACGCTCTGCGCACCTGGACAGCCGCGCACGGCTGACTTTCGAGACCGACGTCGTGGACGACTACTTCACGCGCAAAGTCGACAGCGGCAGCAAGGAGCTCGTCATCGTGAAGGGCGACCAGCGCAGCCCCATCGGGTATGTGGGTCCGAGCCTGTCGGACGGCCGCGGCAGCATCACCTTCGATCTGCCGGAGGACGTCAAGGTCGGCGATCAGGTCGAGGTGGAGTTCGTCGTCACCGATGAGGTGGTGGACCGGACCTTCGCGAACCGCGCGAAGCTCACAGTCCTGGCGGCAGTGGTGCAGCCGTCTGGCTCGAAATCCCCACCGAAGCCAAAGCCCGACGTGCCTCCGGCCCCTCAGGGTACCAGCGGGAACACCGGCATCGCGCTGCCGGAAGTCACGTGGGTCAAAAAGACCAGCCCGTCCTGGGAGCAGCACTTCAGCACTCCGGACGATTGCCTCGCCATCGTCGACGACAGCGACGACGGCAAGGAGCCTGACTGGAAGTTCTACCTGAACGAAGACAACCGCGCGCTCTTGGCCGAGCTCAAGTTCACCAAGCTCCCGGCACAGGCCGTCAAGAAGCAGTTCGAGATCGGAGTGGTGCTCATCGGCATGGCGCTTCTCCATGACGACAAGGAAGCGAAGAAGAACGCGTTGCCCGGGGAGCCTAAGGACGAGGAGGACAGCGTCATTAAGCGTGTGGAGGTGTTCACGCGCGCGGTCGCGCCTATCGTGCTTCCGATGATCCAGAGCCTCGGGGATTTGGCGACGGAAGAGCTCGATGAGAGTGATGAGGTGGGGCAGGCAGCATGATGTCCGCCGCCCCGCGGCGGTGGAAGAGCACCACTTCCTGCGAGGCGGGCGTGTCGCCTCGCTGGTCCGAGTACCACTTGCGATTCGGCACGGAACGCCACAGCCGGCCGTCGCGCTCGCCGGCGAGCGACGGCAAAAACGTCTCGGTGAGGCCGGCGGCCTCCATGGTCGCGAGATACATCGGGAGCTGCGAGGCGGGCTCACTAAAGGCCAGCATCTGCACCACGACCGTATCGGCGTCGCACAACTTGGCGACGGACGACATCGTTGCATGCACACGGGGAAAATAGCCGGCCGGCGACTTGCGGTCGCCCATCGTATAGTAAGCCGCGCCGCTTCCATCGAGGCGCTTCGCGATCCAGTACGGCGCCGCCGTTTCGCGGCCGCCGCCAACCTGCCAGCGATGGTAGAGCACGTGCACGCCCGGGTATGGCGGCGACGTTACGACCAGACGCGGAGGACCCATCGCGGTGAGCCTCTCGTCGCATTCCAGACCGACCGCCGTCCGGTTCAACACCGTCGCGGTCGGCAGCATCGGGTGCTTCAGCACCGCCTCCCGGAAACCTCTTGCGCTCGCGATCATCTCGGTGCCGTTCTCGCGGAGCAGGGTGCGCATGGTGGGAATGGACATCGTCCTCTTGCGCCCGTCCAAGGCCGTCTGAGCGGTCTTGAGCACCACGCACCGGCCGAAATCTTCCAGCCGGCCCGGCAGCGTCAGCGCCAGCCCTAATGCCTGCTCGATGGCCTTTCGAGCGCGCCAACGCGTCTTGTGATCGAGGTGCTTGAAGTAACCGCGCTCAACGTAATCCGGGAAATAAAGCCCGAGCTTGTGCATGTTCACGGCCGCGGGAAGACGCTCGACCCATTCCTCCAGTACCGAGAGCTCACGCTCTTCGTAGAGCGTGGTCTTCGCGGTCGAGACGAACTCCGCGAGGGAGCTGATGTCGACCCCAACTGCGCTCCTTCCCATTGCCATGGCCTCGACGAGCGTGGTCCCCCCGCCGACATGTGGGTCCAGGACGAGGTCGCCGGGGCGCGTGAAGGCCTGAATGGCAGCCCTGGCGAAGGAACCCGAAAATCGGGCCGGGTACCGGTAGAAGGTGTGGGTCAGGCCGCTGACCGGCTTCGCATCGCGGGCTCCCGCGATCAGGTCGGCTTCGGCTTCGGTCGAGAGGAGGATGTCGTCTGCCACAGTGGACTAAAGGGTTTCGCCGCCGACAAGTCGGCAGCCCAGGCGCCTACATCGCCTGGCGCGGAATCCGAAGTCCATAGCGCTTTAGCGAAATCGCCGTGGAAGTCGGCCGGTGCGTTAACGCAAGCACAGGAGCGAGGTGATGGCCCACTCACAGAACGATTGGGAGATCGCGGTGCACGAGGCGGGTCACGCCGTCATCGGCGTCATCGAGGGCCTGAGCATCGAGCGGGCCTCCGTCGCGCCCGGCCCCAACGGCATCCGCCTCGGCAGGGTGTTCGAACTGACGTGGCCGGCAATCGCATCCAAAGGTTACGGCACGCAAGCAGAAATTGATCATTGCTCCAGACTTGCTCGTGAAATGATGGCTGGACCGCATGCTACGCTAGAATTTTACCCTGATGCACACCATGGCGGAGGGGTCGATTTTGAACACATCAATCAACTTGCAGAGGAATTGTTTGCACATGAGTCCGACAGGGTTTCTTGGACGCAAAAGATATCTGACGAGGTCTGGATACTGGTCGCAAGATACAAAGACGCAATCCAACAGGTCGCGGACGATTTGCTCAATAAAGGCGACCAGAAACGCGCCGATCTAGACCGAACGATTGCTGTCCATCCACCTAAGCCGTGATCGCGCTTGACCAGCGGCTCACGCCCTCCTTTCCTCGGGCCGCACAGGGCGGGCCTTCACGTATTGCTGGGTCGACGTCTGTTTGGGGGCGACCAACACGAAGCCGGTCATCTCTTCACCGTCGCCGAGCGGCGCATTCGAAAGAGCATGGGCGTAGCTCCGCGTCGCGGCGGTAGTGCTAAGGCGGTCGCCTGAAGGCCGCCAAGTCGTTAACGCGATAAATTATAGCCTTTGCTATCTTGACTTCTATAGAGGTCATTTGGAGCTCTAACATCCAAATGACTCATCGGTGATACAAACTTTCCCGGCTAACCAAGAGAGTTTTAGAGACCTTATTTACTTTGGCGAGCCTGTCTGCGTGAGCTTGTCGAGGCGAGAGCCGACGAGGGCCTCACGCTTTGCTTCGGCCAAGGTCCGGACCCTCTCGGGCGCCCAACCATCATAGAGCGCGCCGCCGCACCCGCCTTCGGTGCGCACGGTTATGTACCACTCGCTCCATAGCCCAGGGCCCGTCTCGCGCTCGATGACGACCAAGCAGCCCTTGTGGGTGCCCTCGAAGCAGTCACGGGTCTGCTTGATGATGCGCACTGCTTTCCCCCTCACGCCTGGGCCGCGCTGAAGGCGCAGCGGAAATCGGACACGTCGGAGTCGATCCACCAGGCGTCGCCGAACTCGTTGTGGTGGTCGGGCAGCTTGTGGAAGGCGGCCGGGTCGGCGGTGACTTCGTAGACGACGGTGCGGCCAACCTTCATCGCCCAGGCCATGGCGCCCTGCAGGGTTGTGAAACCGCGAACCGGCCGGGTGATGTGGCCAGTCGAGCGGTAGGCGCGCGCTTGCGTCGGGGAAGCCGCGTGGAACAGCCGTGTGGGCCGCTCAGTCATGGAAGGACCCTACCTGCGGCGGGTCGTCGTCGCGCGTTCGGGTCGGCGGAGCGAGGCACGCCATGCCGGTCGCCTCGACGGTGGCTTGATAGCGCTCTGCGACGCCGGGTCGGTCTGGGTGAAGTTCGTACTAGATGCTAGCGTCGGCCGACGCCTCGGCGAGCGCACGGGTCGCAGTCTGGCTCCCGAGCATCGCAGCCATGCTGAGACGCAGCATGGCGCCCCGAAACTCTGCGGCTTGGTACCGGGCGAGGGTTTCGAACTCGACGGTGGCCATGCTCAACTCCTTCTTGTCCTTGCGAGCTCGCGCCTGCGGGCCGCCCGGTTGAGCCCTGGCGGCACTCGAACGGCTCGGGCGATGGAGGGCATCTCCATCAGGATTGACTTGACCTGCTCCGCGGTAGCCGCATTCGACATGTGGCCGAGCAGGTCGCCCATGCCGGCACGCCGGAGCTTCACGCCGCGCAGGGACGGCCACGCCTCGGGGTCATCGTCGAGGTCGACGGCGTGCTCGCGCAGGAAAGTCTCGGCCCGGGCACGGACGGCCGCCCAGTCCTGTTCCAGCTCAGGCGGAGGCGGACGGTTCGCCGGGACCGCCCGAAGCAGAGCGAGTTGCGCCGGCGTCGCGACGTAGACACGCATGCCGTGCAGCAGCGGCGACGGCGCACCCCGCGTGACCGTGGCGTGCTCGATGGCCGGGTCGGCCAGCAGCAGGTCGAGGGTCGCCCGGTCCTCGCAATAGAGGCCAGGCGGGACGCCGGCGACGGCGGGGTGGCCGCCGGTCTCGGGGATGTGCCAGCAGTCGCCCATGGCTCAGGCAGCCTCCTCGACGAGGTCCTTCGCGAGAGCCTTGCGGATCTTGACGAACGTCGTGCCGACGACGACGCGGGGGGCGGCCAGCACCATGGCGCCGGGCGCCGGCACGCTCCCCTCGGGCATCGGCTCCCAAGGGGAAATGCCGACGCCGTTACGCTCGAACGCCTTCAGCAGATTCGGCTGCCACTCGACGAGCTCGCGACATCCGTGAAGGAGGACGCTGTGAGTGCGGCCGCGCTCTTCGAACTGCATGGCGCAGACCATCCAGGGCCCGCGGTTGTGCGCCCGGGCCGGATTTCGGGAGACGCTCATGCCGCCCTCGCGCGGGCATCCTCGGCAAGCTTGGTGTACCTGTCGGCCTCGATCTGCAGGCGCTCGGCGACGGCGGCGTGTGCGGCCGGCGGAAGGACGGTGACGCTGGCCCACGCGAACTCGCGGCGGGAGAACTCGGCACCACTCTGTTTTGCTTCCTCGCGGGCCACCGCGATCTTGGCGACGAGTTCCTTCAACTGTGGTCCGCTCAGGACCTCCCATTCGAAGACGAAGTTGTCGCCGTAGCTCCACCTGATGACGGCGTAGATCCCTGACCTGCCGTCAGTCGGCGCCTTGCTGAAGTCGGTAGACCAGGCGAGTTGAGAGGTGAGTTGGTCGGCTTGTTTCACGTCGTCCCCCGAAGCTGCGAATCGACAGGCTACGGGGCGAGCTCGCTTACGATCAGCCCCTCGTTAACCGAGGCGCTACAGGCTGGTTGACCTACTCGGGCGCGGAACTCATCTTCCTCGGGACCGCCGAATAGGCGGGCAGACCATCGTGGGCGACCCCGCCGGTGAGATGACCGACGGCCTCCTTCGGGAGGGCGACTCAAACGCCATCCTCATCATCGAGTTGGCTGAGGTACTCCTCCCACGCTTCGGGAGGGCACACGACGACCACGACCAGGGCCTCCGGAAACGGGGGCCCTTTTTTGGTCGGAAGCGTTGCAATGCGCGCCCCGTGTCTATTATGATGGACACAGTCGCCGGCACAGGCCAGCGGCACGGCCAACAGGACCCGACCATGCTCATAGGTTTCACGACGTCCCTGAACGCGTTCGTAGCTGCGGTTCAGACTGTCGCCTACCTCGCCCGCAGCAGTCGCAAACCCCAACCTCACATTGAGGCCCTGAACGTCCTTCGGGCGGCGGTCACCGACAAAGACGGCAGGGTCACTGTCCGCATTACAGCGGAATTCCTGAACAACTTGTGCGATCAGTGCCTCAAACGCGCCCATGAACTCCACGACCGAGGGGGCGTAAAAGTCGACCCCCACTTTGAATTCGTAAACGATGCGACATCGAAACTTTGGTCAGAACGCCTCGGAATACTTAATTTCCAGATCAACACAGTAACGACTTTGATTGAACAGCAGGAGCAGGACTTAATAAACTGGTGTAGCACGGGACGGGTGCCTCGGGCCGACGCCTGCGCACGCCTTGCTCATTTGCGCGAGTGGGACGAGGAACTTCGTAGGAGTGAGGCGAGCCTGCAGGCCAATATTGCGAGCGCGTTCGTCTAGTTGGCGGCGCACCTCACCTCCCACCATTTCGGGCGGTCCCTCGGGGCCGCCCTTCACGATTCGAGGGGACCATGCGCATCGACTTGAAGTCCATGAAGCAACCGGCGGAGGGCGTCGCCGTCGGGACGCTGGACGGTGAGCCGTTCATCTACCATGCGCGCTCGCCGACGGCCGGCGGCCGCGAGTACACGCACGCCGACGTCCAGGACGCGCTCCGAGACGCCGTAGATGAGTGCTGCCAGAAGCTCTGGGGGAGCGAGTGGAGCGGCCCGCTGTCCGTGGCGACCGGTCTCAACCGGCGCGCCTGCTCGAAGGACCGAGTCTGGAAATTCGGGCTGCCGGCATGGACGCTGCGATTCCTCGGCGAGGCGGCCGGTCAGCCGTTCCCGCGCGCCGTGGGCGACCTGCTGTGCGGCATCGCCCGAGTCTATGACGCTGATGAGTACAAATCGGGGACTGCGTATCCGCAGACGTTCCTGACCCAGGACGAGCTCATGGACGCCGTGCAGGGCCGCCTGCTCACCGCCGTCGACCTGCTCGCCACCATGCGGACCGCCCGGCGACGGGCACAGACCCGCGGCACGGATACGGAAACTTAACCGGCGGCCTCTACGGTCGCTCCCCTCTGGTGTCAGGTCACTCGACCGGCGCCGCGGACAGCATCTCCTTCTGGAGTGACCGGATATGACCAAGCCCCCTCACAGGGCTGCGGATTGCCATGGCCTTGACGGCTATCTCCGCGGCGACCTCGCCCCCTCCCGGCCCGGCGAGGCCATCACCGAGCCGCTCCGATTCTTAATCGTCGAGCGTTTCGGCTACCACCGCCCCAACGCGCGCGCCCTCATCACGAGCGGCGAGGTTCCTGATCCGGGACTGGCCCACGCCTGGTACTCGTCGCGCCTGATCTGCCTCGCGCTGAGCAACGCCCCCCAAACAAAGCGCGGCCAGCGCGTCGCCGAGCAGACCGCCGTCACTCAGATGGGCACGCTCTACGAGCTTGCATGGGAGCGGATCGACCGGCTGAACGGGGCGGCTGCGTTCTGGATGGAGGAAGTGGGCGACGTCGAGATCGTCAGCGTCCTGTCCGAATGGCGGCTGCTGGCGGAAGTTCTGGCTCTCTGCCTTTGGGAATGCGGTGACGAGCGGGCGCGCCGGGATATCCGGGACCTGGTCGCCGAGCGGCTTAACGACACCGCCACCTCAGAGCTGCATCCAAACTACGTCCGCGTTTTCGTCGGCCTGAGCCAGCAGCCGACGCGCATGTGGTCCCCCGGCCGCGGTGCGACGGGTGAGCTCGAACGAGCGCTGGAGAACGGACAGGAAATCCTCCTGTCGGCGATGCCGGACGTCATCCGCGAGGACTCCAAGACAGGAGCCCTGCTGCGCGAGCAACTCGCCGCCGCCCGCGCTCGGGACGCCGTCGCGGGGGCCGCGCTTCGGAAGATCGAGGGCGGCGAGCCTTCGTCCGAGCCCGAGGCCCTGCAGATCGACGAGGGGCCCTCGCTGCTCGTCCTGGCCTCCGTTCAGCACCTGCCCGGAGCAGCCGAAGACGGCAAGGGGAAGCCGGGGTCGTCGACCGGCTATACCGCACGCGCCGAGTGGGCGCCCTATGCTGGCCGTCGCCTCCGCCTCGCGCAGGTGCCCGACTTGGCCGAGGCGCGGGCTACGCTCGTCGACGAATTCCCCGACGACGCGGCCATCGTCGACGCCATCCTGCTTCCGCTGGCCGGGCGCGCCTATGTCCACGTCCCCCCGACGCTCCTTCTCGGCCCCCCGGGCACGGGCAAGAGCCGGTTCGCTCGACGCCTCGGCGAAATCCTCGGGCTGGCCGTGACGGTCTACTCGTGCGGGGGCGTCGCGGACTCGTCGCTGATCGGGACATCCCGCCAGTGGTCGACGGGGCGCGCCTGCGTCCCTCTGCAGAGCATCAAGAAGGCGGCGTCCGCCTCGGTGTTGATGGTGCTCGACGAGATCTCGCGTGCCGGCACCCGCCTCGACAACGGACGACTCGTCGACGGCGTCCTCGCCCTAACGGAGACAGAGACCGCGCGCGCCTACCAGGATCCTTTCCTGGAGTGCGCGGTCGATCTGTCTGCGGTCTCCTGGCTCGCGACGGCGAACACCGTCGCCGGGCTCGACCCGGCCCTGCTGTCGCGGTTCCGCGTGCTGGAGATGGGCCCTCGCACCGCGGCGTCTCTGCCGTCCCTCACGCGCGGCATCCTCTCGGACATCCGACGCGAGCGCGGCCTCGACGAGGTCTGGCTCCCGGCGCCCGACGCCGAGGAATCCGCCGTCCTCGCCGAGCACTGGCAGGGCGGCAGCGTCCGCCGCCTTCGCCGCCTGATCGAGACCCTGCTCGCCTCCCGCGAGCAGACGGCAACCCGGATGTGATGGAGGCGATGATGGACGATTTCGACTTCGACGCCTGCGTTTCCCGCATCCGCGGTGGTTGGACCGTGGGCCGCACGTGCCGCATTGTCGCCCGCGGTCTCGCGGCTCGCGTCCGCCATGCCGAGCGCCTCTACAAGCGCGGTCACATGCCCCTCGAAAGGGCGGTGAAGATCGCCTACGAGGCCGAAGCGGTCTCGTTCTCCTTCGGCCCGCTCCCCCGCCCGGGCAAGCGGAATGTCCCCGTTCGAGGACTTCTCGTCGCCGCGGCGCTCGCGAGCATCACCGCGCCTGCCGCCGGCCGCGATTGGCCCACGGCGCCCGACAGGTGGCGCTATGACGTCCAGGCGCGCGACGGCCGCTACTCGACCGTGGAGGCCGTCCCGGCCGGCAGCGCCCATTGGGACGTCACCGTGACCTGCGGTCGCCAGGGCCCGCGCGGCCGCGTGCTGTCCACCATCGTCGGCCACGGTCGTGGGGAGTTCGGGCGCGCCGCCGGCATGGGGGGCGCCTATCAAGTCGCCGGGGAGCCCGGCCCAGGCTTCAGTTACGTCATCGACCTGCCCGGGGACGAGCTCGACGTCCCATCCCAGTTCACCGACCCGCGCTGCGCCAGCGGGAGGGGCCAGCTTTCATCCGGCGACTGAATATGCCGCTCGGCACAATCCTGCGCCGGGCGTCCAACATTATGCCGAGCGGCATAATTCACAATAAAGGAAAGTACAGATGCAGCGCGCCCAAGCCGTCACCATCTTTCATATCCACCTGCTCCGACTCCACCACGAGAACAGGCTCCCCCTCGACGACCGGGACGTGGCGGCCCTGAGCGACGCGCTAAAGGCTATCGCCGCGGCCGCCGAGCGCGAGGGTGGCGACATGGAAAGGGCCAGCCCCCTCGTGAAGGGACCGGCCCCGTTTGGAAGTTAGGCGGCCCTAGCTTCCCTTTACTTGCACCGGTCAGAAACCGGGCAACAGCGCCTGCGACGGGCCGACCGGAGGCTTCACGCCGAGCTCGCGGGCGTAGTGGACGATGCCACGACCGGTGAGCTTGGTCTTGGGGCGCGGCTTCCCGCTGTGCTCTTCCCAGACGACCGTGAAGAGCCCGCGGTCGATTAGCCTTTGGTCGGCGACCGGGCCGCCGTTCCTGTCGAATAGGTCGCTGCGCTCGCGGAGCCAACGATGAACTTATCGGGCCCTCGATGCAGGGCCATTCCGGCCGCGCGCAGCCCCCGCAGCCCGTCCGAATCCGCGAGCGCCTCGACGAAGTCCACGGCGGGTTGCGCGGCTTCGACCTTGGCTTCGAGCTCGATGACGCGCGAGGTGCAGCCAAGGAGCAGCGGGCGTAGCGCTACGGCGTTGGTCGGATCAAACGCCGCAGCGGCCGGGGCGTATGCGCCAGTCTTACGGATAGACGGCGGCGCCGCCTCCGAAACAGAACCGGCGTGAAAACTTTGTCAGCGCCCCGCGACCTGCACTCCGAGCGGCCCAAACTGGGGGCGTCACAACTCCGGCAGGCCGGCAAGACGGGTTACCGCCTTCTGGAAGCGGGCTACGGCGAAGAAGCGCTGCGGGTGTTAGGTGCTCGGCAGGATGGCCTCGGCCTTGGTGTTGAACATGGCTCCGCTCCGGTCGTTCAAGTTGGGGGCGATCAATAGCGGCACGATCCGTCTCGCGTAGACGTCGGGCGAGACCGTCATGAACGCGGTCAGGAACTCGACGAGCGTGAGGAAGGCGCGCGAGCTGAAGAGGTTGGCCCGAATGTTCGTCTTCACGAGACCAGGGTTCAGGCCGAACACGTCGAGGTGCGGATAACGCTTGACGGCGTCGAGGACGAGCATCTCGTTGCCGGACACGGTGTGAAGCGTGAGATACAAGCAACCTCAGATCGCTAAAGCCTCCGCATATCGTGGGCTATCGCGTGGGGACTGGCGCTACGCCGCGATAGTCGTAAAAGCCGCGCTTGACCTTGCGGCCAAGCCAGCCGGCCTCGACGTATTTTACCAGGAGAGGGCAGGGGCGGTATTTTGAGTCTTTGCAAAATCGAGGTTTCGCGCTGATTTTTAGAAAGCGCAACGCGGGCTTTGCGGGATCGGGCGCTTGCGTCCGCGCCGCCTTCACCTGAGACGGCGCGGACTTCCTGGGTCTAGTCCCGGTTCTCACGCGCATAGAGCCCCCTGTGACGCGGCGGCCAAGTTCGCGACTTTTGTTTCCTGGCCTCCTATTGTTCCCGTCCGACTAGGTCGTGCTTCCACAACCTCAGATTCGGTCTGTCGGGTTCAGGAGGCGCTCTCACGCTGCGAGTACGACCGGCACTTCCTCGACCCTTGTAGTGTAGCGGGGCGAGCGCATCTCGAACTTGGTCGACCACTTCCGTTCGGGCGCGAACCGAGCGGTGCCCAGGACGACGGTGGCCCGGCCGAAGCGCCGGTTGCAGGTGTCTAAAGCAGACATCAGCGCCGCTCCGTGCTCGCGGTCGAGTTGGCCTCCCTTGTTCAGGAACGCGACGATGTCGTTCGCAAGCTTGGACTTGCCCCGATCCGAGGCCGGGTCGACCTTCTGCTTGAAGTCGAGCCGGCATCCTCGACCAACTCGCCGCTCTCGATCAGCTCCTTCGTCGGGGTCGGCGGCAAGGCATTCAACGCGGGGCACTCCATGCGAATCGTCAGCGGGATGATAGCCGATCGCGTGCGGCACCCGCGGGGCCGGGCCATCCGCCGGTGACATCTGAGGTTGAGCCCTTGCCTTCCGTTCCCGGCTCGGCTCAGATGTCCGCCTTGCGTTTTCGTCTCCATCGCGACGGGGGCCGGCTCGCCCGGTTGCCTGCAGTGGCGGAGCGGCGGCACGGTGGTGGCGGCAGCCGCAACCGCGTCCGTCCGGATCGGGCCGAAAGGTACCTCCGGTGAGGGCAGGCCCGTTCCGTCCGATCAAAGACCAGCCGCAACCTTATCTCTAGGGACCTGTTGGGCGGCCGGACGAATTTATTTCGTGGGCGGGGCGGCGTCGCGTGGGCATCGGCCCCTTGCGCGCCGGCCAAAAACGGTAGCGTGGCGGGAGGCCGGAGATGATGCGGAGCGCGGCAAGCAAAAACGTGCCAGCCGGAAGGCGGCGCGGCCCAGCGGGAAAAGCCTGAGGGCGTTCCTCGCGGGGATCTCTTTCGCTCTCGTCGCGACGGGGGCCGGCTCGCCCGGTTGCCCGCAGTGGCGGAGCGGCGGCACGGTGGTGGCGGCAGCCGCAACCGCGTCCGTCCGGATCGGGCCGAAAGGTACCTCCGGTGAGGGCTGAGCCTGGTCGGACGGGTGTGGGTGAGACAACAGGGCCCTTAGACTAGAGGTCGCGCTGAAATGGTCGGATCGCCCCTCCTCAAGGAGGTCCGCAGCCGCCCGAGCCTCGAACGGGCATGGCGCGTGATCGAGGACAACGGACGGTTCTCAAAGTCGGAGACGGTCCGCTCCGAAATCGAGACCTTTCGCGAGAAGGCGTTCGGCAAGCTGCGCTCGCTCGGCGACCGGCTGCGGCGCGGCACCTTCCGCTTCCCGCCGGCCCGGGCCGTGCCCATCCCGAAGGGCGACAAAAAGGACAGGGGCAACTTCCGCCCCATCGTGCTCGCGACCGTTGAGGCCCGCATCGTGCAGAGGTCGATCCTCGGCGTCCTCACCGACGTCGCCGACCTCAAGCCGTACTTCCGCAACCCTAACAGCTTCGGCGGCATCAGGAAGGCGGAGGGCCAGGATCTCGCGGCCGTGCCGGCCGCCATCCAGGAGGTGCTGTCGGCAATCGGCGCCGGCGCGGCCTACGTCTCTTGCGCCGACATCAGCGGCTTCTTCACCCGAATCTCGAAGTCGGCGGTCACCGGCATCATCGCGGACGTGGTGCGGGACGACGACTTCATGGCGCTGCTCACGGATGCGGTGCGCGTCGAACTCGGCAACATGGCCGAGTTGCGCGAGCGCGCGGACAAATTCCCGATCCACGATATCGGCGTCGCGCAGGGCAACTCCCTCTCGCCGCTACTCGGCAACGTGATCCTGCACGACTTCGACAGGATCATGAACGAGGGCGACTGCCGCTGCATCCGCTACATCGACGACTTCATCGTCCTCGCGCCGACCCGCAGGGCCGCCGCCTCCCGCATGCGGGTCGCCGCGAGGCATCTTGCCGGGCTCGGGATGAGCCTCTCGGCGGAGAAGACCCACGCCGAGCCGCGCGGCATCGCTGACGGCTTCGAGTTCCTCGGCATCGAACTGCGCAACGGTCTCCTCCGGCCAACCGCCCAGGCACAGCAAAGGCTGATGACGTTGCTCGGTGAAACCCTCGGCGAAAGCACCGCCGCCTTCCGCGCCAGACGGAAGGGCATGCCGCTCCAGAAGGCCCAGTCCCTGCTCGGAACCCTTCGGCGGGTCGACGGTGCCATCCAAGGTTGGGGCAGGCACTACCGCTTCTGCAACGACGAGAAGACGTTCGCCGCGCTCGACGCCGCGGTGTCGAGGATGATCAAGGGTTACCTCGGCGCCTATGCGGGTGAGCGCGAAGGCGCCGGCGACGATGACCGCCGCGCGCTACTCGGCATCGAGACGCTCTCCGGGATGCAACGGAGCCCCTTCCCCTGGCCCGCTACCAGAAGTGCGCGGCGCGCCCGCATCGGCGTCACTCTTCCTGTGCAGGACACGGTCGCCGCGCCGGAAGACGACGAAGTCCGCCTACCGGTCTGACGTCGCGCCCGGACAGGCCCTCGAATGAACCGGTCGTCCCGGCGAGGCTGCCGTGCGAATGGCCGTACAGGTGCAGGTCTCCGCGATGCATCACCGGCGCGGGCTACGGAGCCAACCTCGCTCGAACGCTGAGCGACGCGGGCAAAGTGGAGGAGGCATCGCCTGAACGACCACCCCTCGGCCCATAGCGCCTGGGGACCGTCAAACCCAGGCGAGCCGTGGCCATTCGTGGGCCGTATATTGGGCTCCCAGGAGCCTAGCGTGACAAATATTTTTAAGGTTTTGGGCTGAAATCACCTCTGGGAATGGGCTTGGCTGTTTGTTCCTTGGTTCACCGAGGGGTATAGAATATCGAGAAGTTGTCGAGCTCGCGGGGCGCGTGCGAACGTGTCGGCCAATCCTGACTTGTTCGAGCATCTGAGACCCTTGGCCTACGCCCACATCCGGCGTCAGGTCAAAGACACGCGCGTCCCAGTCGACGCCGCTTCGCTATCCGCCTTCCTCGACGAGAGCATCGCCCTCTACCGGGCCTCCGGCGGCGTGTCGGACCTCACCGAGGAGATGGTGCGTGACGTCAAGAACAGCATCGCCCGGTTCTGCACGGGGCGGTACGAAGTCCGGCCTGGATACAGCCCCGGTAACAGGGCTCTTCATACCGCCATGGCACCACTCGCCCGGGACCGAGCGAAAGCACTCAGGCGGTCTTCACGAGGCAGCCCGGTCGACCGCGCCGCCCTAAGGCTCGGCGTAGCTGCCGATGTCTCGGCCTACCGCGCTATCCCCGGTCAGGCTCATGACGACGACGGGCACGAGGACCTGATCGAGGGTCTCGTTTCCTGGTACGGCGCGATGAAATCGGTCCGCCCGGAGGCCAAGCCGGCGGCCACGGAGGCGGCGCGCGCCAGCATCGATTTTGCGGTCTGGGCGGTGGTCTTCGGGCAGGGCCTCGATGAGATGAGCACGGAGGCGGTGCGGGCCGCCGTCCAGCGCCTGCGCACCTCCCACACGAAATCGGGCGCAGTCCTCCCCGCGAGCCACGCTGCCGTCCGTGGCGCCCTGCAGCGCCTCCGCGGGCAGCCGACGCGCGAGGCGGCCATCGACGCGCTGCCGTCTCTGGCGAGGGACATCGTGGCCGTTCTGGAGACCGAGGGGCTGCCGGACAAGCGTGTGTCGGTCGTGAGCCTCCAGGCCCTCGCGGACAAGTTCTGGCCCCGCGCGGCGACGCCCGCCGGCCTGCGCCAGCACCGCAAGCGCCTTCGCGAGGCCGCGGCGCGGATTGAGGCCGCGGCCATCGGACTGCACGTGGCGGTACTCCACGAGCACGTCGTCGTCGCCCGGCGTGTCCGCATGCCCGCCGACCCGGCCGCCGTCGCCACGGCCCGCAAGCCACGCCCCTTGAGCCGTGGGCTGATGCCGAGGCGCCAGGGATGCTGGGGCACACCCGAGGGACTCGACGCGCAAGCTACCTGCCGCGTCATCGCCTCCCAGGCCGGCGACGAGGATCTATGCCGGGTGCTCACCGTCTCGGGCCATGAGGCGGCGGCGCCCGCATTCATGAACGTGTCGGCGGCCTACCGTACAGTGGTGCACACGGACACGCCGGACTGGCTCCGGCACGTCAAGCGTAGGCAGACGGGCGATTTCGCCTTCTTGGGCGACAGCACCGCCGACCCCGAGATCCTTGGCGGCGTCGCCTTCGTGGAGGGCCTGATCGGAACCGCCACGGCCTCCGACCTTGGGCAGGCGTGGAGCGACGTCGCCGGCACCGACACCTACCGCGCCCGCCTCAAGGGCGCCGCCGCGGCCCCCGCCCGGAACCGCGTCCTGCACATCGCCACCGTTCTCTGCACCGCCCCGTCCCCGCAGGCGTGGGAGCTCGCCATCCTGCGCGACGTCGCCGCCGGCCGCCCGGGACGGCGCCATGCGCGCCTCGTCGTCCCCCCGGCACCGTCCCGCCCCGCGCCTACGCCTGCCGCCGCCGAGGCCGCCATGCCCGAGCCCGTCCCCACCTTCTCGCCCCTGTGGCACCCCGACCAGACCCTCACCATCACCATCGCCGAGGAATTCGGAAAACACTGGAGGGTCGACCGCATCGCCTCCGAGGGCGTTCTGCTGCGCGAGATGTATTGCGGAGGGAACGAGTCCGAGGCCGGCGACCAGGTGAGGCCCGACACTGCCGCGACCGCCATGGAGAACCTGCGCACCATCCTGCGCAGCGCCGCCCTCCTGCCTACGCTCTGCGCCTTGGACGAGGAGCTCGGCGGCACGATCCGGGAGGGTCTCGTCGCGGCCGGCATCGCCCTGCGGGACGACGGCGACCGCGCCCTGCCGCTGGCCCACGTGACGGTCGATTTCGTCCACGCCGCGGCCCGGTCCGTTGAGGCAGCCCGTGGCCTGCGCCGCACGCTGTTGCAGACGCAGGAGCGCTACGCCTGGCACCGGGCGCAGGAGACCGCCAATGCCGCTTAGCCCCTTCGGGGGGTTGTCCGTTGCACCCCCGGCCGCCCCATTTTCAGATGCGCCTCGCCATCGCCTCCCGGGACGCCCTACGGGCCGCCATCGCCTCATGGCGCCCTGATGCCGTCGCCACAGCCTTCAACCCATCGCACCCCATGGGACGGACCATGGTTGACCTAGTGCGCTTCAACCTGTCGAGGCCGGTCTGGTAGCGTCGAGCAGGGTCGCGATCTCGGGCCCGGTCATCCGGATCTCCATGGCGTCCTCGTCAGCTTTGGCGAACAGGGCCTCGACGAGCCTCTCGATGTCCGCGCGGTGTGCGACGACGAGGCTGACTGCTTCGGCCCGCCACTGTACCTCCGCCGCGGTCAGCCGGTCGTGGTAGTCCGCCGCAGCCCCGAAGCTGACGTTGCCCCATAGTCGCAGGACCTCGCGCGCCTTGGCGGCGTCGTTCGAACCGTTGGACTTCCAGCAGTTGTCGCTCGCGGTCTCGTCGTGTCCCTTTTCGTCAAACGACTGCGCGATGCACCCAGCGTAGAGCATGATCGCACGCTTGCGCAGGTGCTCGCGCAGGTCGTCGAGGCTGCCGACTTCCATCTGAAGATCGACCTCGCTGCCTCCAGACGCGCCTCCCGGATCGAACTCCACGATGATGTCGTACGTCCGCAACCCGAGCGCTCGGCCGACGACGCTATGACCGGCCTCATGCCGCGACACCTTCCGTAGGCTCTGCTCCAACCCGAAATCCATGCGCTCCTCCCTGGCGGGGGGTTGTCCGATGCAGGCCGCGGCCACCCCCTCCGCCCCTTGGAGCACGGTCGCACCAGCGCCCTCAAGGAGTCCGTCCGCACGTTGACGGGCATTCCCGGTCTCGTCGGCGCTGGCCGTACGTCTCGCGGCGAACTCGGTCCGTCCCTTCGAGTGGAGCCGCGCGAATCCGGTCGGCGCGCTGCTTGCCCTCGGAACCCTGCCCGGGCTGCCGCCGCTGGCGGTGGCCTTGTTCTGGTGGCTCCTCGCGACGATGGTCTACCCCACGGCCTGGGCGTGGTTCACGATCACCGCTTTCGACTGGTCCCCCAGCATGATCGGGGCGTCGTTCACCTGGGTCGGCGCGTTGATGGCGCTGAGCCAGACGTTCCTGGTCGGTCGCGTCGTGAGGCGGCTTGGCGAGCGCCGCGCGGCCGGGCTCGGCATCCTCGCCGCCATCGCCGCCATCGCCGACTTCGTCGCCGACGCCTTCGTGCCGAAGGGATGAATGGCTCTTTCCGTCCCTGATCGCGGTCGGCGTCCAGGCGCTCGCGACACCGGAGATGAACGGGATGATGTCACGCCGGACGCCACCGAACCGGCAAGGCGAGCTGCAAGGCCTCGTCGGCAGCATCAACGCCATCGGGGCGAGGCTGGCGCCCGCCCTGTACAACCCGGCGCTCGCCTGGTTCAGCAGGCCCCAGGCACCGATCCACTTCCCCGGGATCGTGTTCGCGTTGGCGACCGCGGCGGGAGGGATGGTCCTCGTGAGCCTCACCGTGGGGGCGTCCCCATCGGATGCCGGAATACGCGACCCCCGTTGAACGGACGCCATCCGGGGCTCTTGCCAAGGTAGATCCGCACGTGTCCGGGCAGACCGAACGCGACGCGGCTTCGGTGATCCCCGCGCCGATGGACCTCCGATCGGGATCCCCGGTCCTCTCGACGTCGTAGCGGTTCGGGACGTGCGTCGCGTCCGTCCCGGCCTCATCGTTGGGACCCCGCCCACCTCGCTGACGGCGAGGCCCCACACGCCCTCATCCGGATGCATCGCGCGTCGCCGCGCAACGAACGGGATCGCAGCCAGCGATCCAGGGTGGTCCCTCGACCCCTACGTTTAAAACCCAAGCAGCTTGACCATTTGGACGATGGCTCGCGACCCCTCGCAGACCCTTAGGAAGGTCAGCTTCCAGGCTGCTAGGGCAGAAGTCAGCGGCCGGGTCGGGTGGCTTTGTGCCGGTCCGCTTCCGAGCGGCTGAGACAGGAGAGCGGACATGCGGCGGCCATCGCAACCAACGCGTCAGGCCGCGCGTGACCTGACTGGAACCACTCTTTCGCGGCTATCGCACGACGAGGGAAACTAACGGCTCCGCTTTTGGTTGGCCCCCCGATCAAGGAGGGATGCCATGACCGAACTGACTCCACGGAATGCCGGTAACGGCGGCGAGACGCATCAAATCGCCGATGCCGACCACCCTGTGCTGACGACCAATCACGGTACGCCGATCTCCGACAACCAGAACCAGCTGAAGGCTGGTCCGCGCGGCCCGGTCTTGCTGGAGGACGAGGTTTACCGCGAGAAGATCAACCACTTCGATCACGAGCGCATCCCGGAGCGGATCGTCCACGCACGCGGATCGGCCGCGCACGGCTACTTCGAGTGCACCGAGAGCCTCGCGGATATCACCGTCGCCGACCTGTTTCAGAGGAAGGGGCAGCGCACCGAGGTGTTCACCCGCTTCTCGACCGTGGCGGGCGGTGCAGGATCGATCGACACGCCCCGCGACGTGCGCGGCTTCGCCGTCAAATTCTACACGCGCGAGGGCAATTGGGACTTGGTTGGCAACAACATCCCGGTCTTCTTCATCCAGGACGCGATCAAGTTTCCGGACCTCATCCACGCTGCCAAGATGGAAGCTGATCGCGGCTACCCGCAAGCGGCAACCGCCCACGACACGTTCTGGGACTTCATCAGCCTTATGCCTGAATCGACCCACATGATCATGTGGGCGATGTCAGACCGAACCCTACCGCGGACCTTCGCCAACATGGAGGGGTTCGGCGTGCACACCTTCCGGTTCATCAACAAGGAAGGGGAAAGCACTTTCGTCAAATTCCACTGGAAGCCGAAGGCCGGCCTCGCTTCGACGATCTGGGATGAGACCGTCAAGATCGCCGGGGCCGACCCGGACTTTCAGCGGCGCGACCTATTCGAGCGGATCGGCCGCGGCGACTATCCGACCTGGGAACTCGGCGTGCAACTGTTTGACGAGGCCTTCGCTAACAGTCAGCCTTACGACGTTCTCGACGCAACCAAAATCATTCCCGAGGAGGTGCTGCCTGTTCGGATCGTCGGCAAGATGGTCCTCGACCGGTACCCGGACAACTACTTCGCGGAGACCGAGCAAGCGGCCTTCGTGCCGAGCCATGTCGTGCCAGGCATCGGTTTCTCCAACGATCCGCTGCTGCAGGGACGCTTATTCAGCTACACGGACACTCAGCTCTCGCGTCTGGGATCAATCAATTTCCATCAGCTTCCGATCAACGCCGCGAAGGGGCGGGCCTCTGCGGCGGGCTGCCCGTTCATGAATCAACAACGGGATGGCCACATGCAGATGGCCGCTCCGAAGGGCCGTGCCAACTACGAGCCCAACAGCCTCGTCAAAGTTGGTGAGCCAAGCGGTGCCCGAGAGGACGCGGCCAAGGGCTACAAGACCTTCCCATCGGACGAAGAGGGGCAAAAGCTGCGCATCCGGCCGGAGAGCTTCGCCGACCACTACAGCCAGGCGCGGCTGTTCTTCCGCTCGATGGACTCGGCCGAACAAGCGCATATTGCCTCTGCGCTGGTGTTCGAGCTGTCCAAGGTGAGCCTGGAGCATATCCGGGTGCAGATGCTGGCCAACCTGCGCAACGTCGACAAAGATTTGGCGGCGCGGGTGGCCGACGGGTTGGCAATGGACCTGCCCCCTTCTTCCCCGACCGCTGCGCCTGTCCTCGACATGGCGCCATCGCCCGCCTTACGCATCATACGCGGGCCGCGGGAACGGCACACGCTGGAAGGGCGCAACATTGGCATCCTGATCGCTGACGAAACGGATGCAGCCGAATTGAGCACATTGAAGAAGGCGATCAACGCGGAGGGCGGCCACGCAATGACGATCGCCCCGAAGGTCGGTAAGGTGCCGCTCTCGGACGGATCAGCTATCGCCGCCGACGCGCAACTATTCGGGCAGCCTTCGGTGACGGTCGACGCCTGCGCGGTGATCCTGTCAGAGAAGGCCGTCGCCAAGCTCGTGAAAGAAGCGGCCGCGGTACAGTGGGTCATGGACGCGTTCGGACACCTAAAGGCGATCGGCGCGAACACTGCAGCCAAGCCTCTGCTCGACAAGGCGGGCGTCGAGGCGGACGACGGCGTGACCGACCTCGGCGGCTTCGTTGAGGCGGCCAAGAAGCGCTACTGGAATCGCGAGCCTAAAGTTCGCACTCTGGCCTGACTTAGAAGCCTGGCCGTTCGGTACACACTTCGCTACCGAACGGCCGCCGTTCCACGGTAGGCGCCCATGATCGTGAATGGGGCGCAATCGACCGCCAAACGACCAAGCTGGGCGCTGTGCTGGGATAGCAGCGGCGGAACGTACGTCCGCTTACGGGACTTACAGGGCCGCACGTGAATGCTTCCGTTGGGTGGGAAGCACCTTAGCCGGTTTGGGTGGAAAGCAGTCCGGCTGCTTCCGAACGGGAAATAATGAAATCGGACATTCGGCGATCGGCCGGAGCTGGCCGAAAGCAGTCGCACGATTTGAAGCACACCCGCTGCAAAAGCAAGCTCACACCTGTCGAACTAATGCAGTTGCAAAGACGTGCGTCACAGACTTTTCGATCAATCTTAACAGGCCGGACATCAGCCTCGTACAGTCGTCCATGCCCGAGCGCCGCTCGGACGAGATGCGCCGGCAGGATTTCCATCGTCTACTCGGATACGTTCACTTCCTAGAAGTCTTGTCAAACGCCAAGTTCTGCCCCGCCTTTCAATTTGACTGGAATGGTCAGGTAACGGACGCCGTTCGCCTCGGACGGTGGAAACTTACCCGCGCGGATATTGACCTGGATTGACGGCAGAAGCAGGCGCGGGGCGGCCAGCTTCGCATCCCGCGCGGTGCGCAGGGCGACAAATTCATCCTCGCTCACGCCTTTCTTCACATGGACATTGTGGTCGCGTTGGTCGCCGACCGTGGTCTCCCAGGCATACACGTCGCGGCCCGGCGCCTTGTAGTCGTGGCACATGTGCAGCACCGTCTCCGGGGGAAAGGCCAAGAGCTTGCGGATCGAGCGGTAGAGGGTGCGCACGTCGCCGCCGGGAAAGTCGGCCCGCGCCGTGCCGAAATCGGGCATGAACAGCGTGTCGCCGACGAAGACGTGGCCGCCGATGCGGTAGCAGATGTCAGCCGGCGTATGGCCCGGCGTGTACAGCACCTCGACGGCGAGGTTGCCAATGGCAAACGTCTCGCCGTCCACGAAGAGGTGGTCGAAATCGCTGCCGTCGGTCTTGAGGTCGGTGGCGTTGAAGACCGGGCGGAAGATCTTCTGGACCTCCTTGATGTGCTCGCCGATGCCGATCTTCGCGCCGGTCTTGGCCTTGACGTAGGGCGAGCCGGAGAGATGGTCGGCGTGTGCGTGGGTCTCCAGCGTCCAGACCACCGTGTAGCCCGCCTCCTCGGCGGCCTTCAGCATCGCTTCGACGGAGCGCGTGTCGACGCTTCCGCCATTGTGATCGTAGTCGAGTACCGGGTCGATGAACGCGGCCTGCTTCGTCTCGGGATCGGCCACGATGTAGCTCACCGTGTTGGTGGGCTCGTCGAAGAAGGCTTGGATGACGGGTTCGGGGCCACGGGCTTCGTTCATTGCTTGTCTCCTGTCGGTCGTCCTTGAACGGGTGGCGTCAGGCGCCGGGAAGCCGGCGTCGGCAGGTGTTGATCCCTAAGATCGTGTAGGCGGGGCAGGAGCCGACGAGGGCGGTCAGCGCCAGCACGGCGCCGACGCCGGCGGCGGCAAGGCCCCAGACGCCAGCGAGCATCATGTAACCCAAGCCTGGAACCAGGAGGCCGGCGACGAGGCGCAGGATGCGGTCGGTGCTGCCGACATTGGTGATCATGGTAATTTTCCTGCAAGGTGCCGTGTGGCGATCACCGAAGCGGGTGCGGCACTGGGCGCCCGCCTCAGCGACGGTCAAGGCGTTGCGGCGAAGGCGCCGGCGTTGCGGTAGAGCATGTAGCCGGCAACCCCGAAGATGATGGTGGCGAACACCGTGTTGAGGGCTCCCTTGTAGCCGGCGAGCCGGTTGGCCAGCCGCATCCCCACGAGGCCGCCGACGAGGCCGCCGGCGATGAATTCCCCGGCGACGGCCCAATCGACCATGCCGGACAGGGCGTAGTTCATCGCCGTGGCGAGGCCGAAGGCTCCGACGGCGAGCAGCGAGGTGCCGACCGCGGTGATCAGCGGCATGCCGGTGGCGAAGACGAGGCCCGGCACGATTAGGAACCCGCCGCCGATCCCGAAGAAGCCCGACAGGACCCCGACCGCAAAGGCGACGGCCACGACCTTCCAACTCGGTACCGGGCCGCAACCGACAGGCTCCGAGGTTTCGCCTTGTCCCTTGCGACCCCGCAGCATGTGGATGCCGACGACGACCATCAGCATCGCGAACAGGAAAAGCAGGCGCTGGCCGTCGATCGCTTTGCCGAACGTCGAGCCGACGAGGGCGCCCAGGATTCCGACGCCGGCGAACACGGCAGCGCAGCGCCAACGCACGTTGCCGGACTTGGCGTGCCCGACGAGGGTCAGGAACGCGTTAGCCGCGACCGCCAGCGCGCCGGTCCCGATCGCGAGGTGCGGCTGGGCCATGCCGACCACGTACAGCAGAAGCGGCGTCGCCAGGATCGAGCCGCCGCCGCCGATGAGGCCGAGCGTGAAGCCGACCCCCGAGCCGGACAGGATGGCGGGAAGCGCATTCATCGGCCGGTGACCTCCGCGTCCAGGGGACTGGCCCTCGACCGGTCGAACCAGTCGGCGGCCGGCAAGCCCCGATCCCGACGCACCCCTCATTTGATAAAAAAACAAAATGAAAGACCGTCGCTTTCGTCTCTGATGAACATTATTGCAGCGGACGTCAACTTGTGATTTATAGAAATCGAATGTCATAATATAAATCTGGCAAGTGAGGATCCCGCCATGGACGTCAATCGCCTCTCCCCTGACCTGTCGGTGACGGGTCAGCTCGCCCCCTCCGGTCTCGCGGCGGTGGCCGAAGCGGGCTTCCGGGCGGTAATCTGCAACCGCCCCGACGGCGAGGGCGGCGACCAGCCGGGCTTTACGGAGGTGGAGGCCGCCGCGCGTGCAGCCGGTCTGGAGGCGCGGTACCTGCCCGTCACGTCGGGCAAGGTGTCGGACGGGGACGTTACGGCCTTCCGCGACGAACTCGCGGCTCTGCCGAAGCCGGTGCTCGCCTTCTGCCGCACCGGGATGCGCTCCGCGACACTGTGGGCGCTCCGCGAGGCGGCAGCCGCGCGGCCGCTTCCGGACATTCTGGCCGCCGCCAAGGCGGCGGGATACGACCTGAGCGGCGTCGTCCGGCGCATCGCCGCGGGCGGCCGGGTCCCCGCGGAGCACGCCGACCACTTCCACAGCGTGGTCGTCGTCGGCGGCGGGGCCGGCGGCATCGCCGTCGCGGCGAGCCTGAAGGCGCGCAGGCCCGACCTCGACATCGCCGTCATTGATCCGGCGGACGTGCACTATTACCAGCCGGGCTGGACGATGGTCGGCGGCGGTGTATTCGAGGCCGCCGTCACGGCTAAGACCATGGCTTCCCTGATCCCGGACGGTGTGCGCTGGATCAAGGCGGCGGTCGCCGCCTTCGAGCCCGAGCGCAAGGCGGTGATCCTGGAGGGGTGCCGGGTGGTGCGCTACGACCGCCTGGTGGTCGCGCCCGGCCTCAAGCTGAACTGGGCCGGCATCGAGGGGCTCGCCGAGACCCTCGGGCGGAACGGGGTCACCTCGAACTACCGCTACGACCTCGCCCCCTACACCTGGGATCTCGTGCGAAATTTGCGCGCGGGCCGCGCCGTGTTCACGCAGCCGCCGATGCCGATCAAGTGCGCCGGCGCCCCGCAGAAGGCGATGTACCTTTCCGCCGACCACTGGCTGCGGCAGGGACGGCTCCGGGACATCTCGGTCGAGCTCTACAACGCCGGCCCGGTCCTGTTCGGCGTGAAGGAATACGTCCCGGCGCTGATGGATTACGTGAAGCGCTACGACGCGAACCTGAACTTCAACCACGCCCTGACCCGGATCGACGGTCCGGCCCGGCGCGCGTGGTTCTCGCGCAAGACGGAGGACGGCGGCAGCGAGACGGTCGAGACCAGCTTCGACATGATCCACGTCGTGCCGCCGCAGCAGGCCCCCGACTTCGTCCGCGTCTCGCCCCTGGCTGACGCCGCCGGCTGGGTCGACGTGGACCCCGGGAGCCTGCGCCACCGTCGCTTCCCCGAGATCTACGCGCTCGGCGACGCCTGCAACGCGCCCAACGCCAAGACCGCCGCTGCCGCGCGCAAGCAGGCGCCCGTGGTGGCCCACAACCTTCTCGTCGAGATGGGCCACCTGCGCGGGGCCGAGGTCGCCTACGACGGCTACGGCTCGTGCCCGCTGACGGTCGAGCGAGGCAAGGTCCTTCTCGCGGAGTTCGGCTACGGCGGCAAGCTCATGCCGAGCTTTCCCGCATGGCTGATCGACGGGACTAAGCCGAGCCACCTCGCATGGCTCCTGAAGGAGCGGATGCTGCCCCCGATCTACTGGAAGGCCATGCTCAAGGGACGCGAATGGATGGCCAAGCCGGAGAAGGCAGCCGCCTGAAGCTGGGCGGCGCCGGCTTTGTCCCGGCGCCGCTTGATGCGCGTTGACGGCTCGGTCTCAATCGCATGCCCCGCCCGCAGGCGGGGGTTTCAGACCGTGAGACCCAGGTTCGGAGCGAGGTGGCGTCGCCGGCAAGGCCACCGGGCCGGGGCTCGGGTTCCTCTCGCGGCACCATTGCGCCGCGATGGGCCGGGCATTTACCGGTTTGCTCCGGCCAGCCCGCGCCGGCGGCCATTGGCGAGGGCGTGAACCGCCATGCCGACCAGCATCGCCACA
The DNA here is from genome assembly GCA_044223585.1 of Amaricoccus sp. Lineage (GTDB taxonomy): Bacteria > Pseudomonadota > Alphaproteobacteria > Rhodobacterales > Rhodobacteraceae > Amaricoccus. The sequence goes on along the minus strand of JBGALW010000009.1, from coordinate 17,257 downwards.
ACGAACAGGGCGATCTGCGGAAGGCCTAGGGAGAGCCCGGCGAGCGCCGGACCGGGACAGAGGCCGGCCAGCCCCCAACCGACGCCGAACAGGGCGGCGCCGGCAAGCAGGCGCGCGTCCAGCCTTGGGTTCGTCGGCACATCGAACCGCGGCGCGAAGGCGGGCCGGGCCATGCGGGCCTTGGCCGCGTAACCGAGCGCCGAAACACCGACGGCGCCCCCGAGCACAAACGCGAGGCTGGAGTCCCAGAGACCTACGACGTCGAGGAAACCCAAGACCTTCTCCGGGTCCATCATCCCCGACAGGGCGAGGCCGAGGCCGAACAGCAGGCCGCTTCCGAGGGCGGACAGGAGGCGGGGAGCGTTCATCGGGTCAAGCCGTGCCGGACGAGGAAGACGGTGAGCATCGCCGCCGCCATGAAGGTCGCGACCGCCGCGAAAGAGCGCGGGGAGAGCCTGGCGAGGCCGCAGACCCCATGCCCACTCGTGCAGCCCGAGCCGAGCCGGGTGCCGTAGCCCACGAGCAGCCCGGCGAGCGCGAGCAGCGGCCAGGGTTGATCCAGGTGGACTGCCGGCCAATGGCCCGACAGGAGCCGGAAGGATGCGGGACCGGCGAGCAGCCCCGCGAGGAAGGCCGCACGCCACGCCGTATCGCGACCCGGCGGGGCGAGCAGACCTCCGGCGATGCCGCTGATGCCGGCGATGCGCCCGCTGGCCAGGAGCAGCAGTGCCGCCGAGGCGCCGATCAGGCCGCCGCCGGCGAGCGGCGCGAGGAACGGGGCGAGGGCGTCCATCATGGGTCTCCGACCTGGCCGAACATCGCCGCCTGGCCGAGCGCCCGCGCCCGCGCATCCGGACCGCGCGCGGGCAAGCTTCTCTGCGGTCTGCCCGCGATCAGGATGTCGTCGAACGCGTCGAGGAGGGCCTGCATGCGGGCGTCGCTCAGGCTGTAGAACACCACTTTGTGTTCGCGCCGCGTGGCCACGACCTCGGCGTTGCGCAGCTCCCCGAGCTGCTGCGACAGCGTCGGTTGGCGGATGCCGAGCTGCTGCTCGATCTCCGAGACGGACCGCTCTCCCTCCGCCAGGAAATACAGGATGCGCAGCCGGTTCGGGTTGGCGGCGACTTTGAGCAGGTCGGCGACCAGGATCGCCGACGCCTCCTCCGTGCCGGAGGCCATCACAGGCTTCCCAAGCGATAGTACCAGTCTTGCCCCGCAGCGCCTGGCTGGGCGATCTCGTCGCTCGTCAGGGGCGGGTTCACGAGCACTTGGTCGCCGGGTCGCCATCCCTCCGGCGTCGAGACGGCCGACGCGTCGCAGGCTTGGAGCGCTTGTACCAGCCGAAGGATCTCGGCGATGCTGCGGCCCACCGTCAGAGGGTAGGCGATCAGCGCCCGCACGATGCCTTCCGGATCGATGACGAACGTGGTCCGGACGGTGGCGCTCGACGTCGAGCCGGCCGGCAGCATGCCGTAGGCCCGGGCGATGCCCATGGCGGGATCCTCGACGATGGGGAAGGGCACCCGCACGCCGAAACGCTGCTCGATGCTGTGCTTCCAGGCCAGGTGGGAGGAAAGGCTGTCGACGGACAGGGCGAGCAAGTCGCAGTCGATGTCCCGAAAGACGTCGTAAGCCCGGGCGAACGCGACGAACTCGCTGGTGCAGACGGGGGTGAAGTCGGCCGGGTGAGAGAAGAACACCAGCCAGCGTCCGCGATACGAGGCGAGCGTCCGAGGGCCCATCGTCGTCCGCGCGCGGAAGTTCGGCGCGACGTCGCCGATGATCGGCGGGCAGGCGGGCGGCGGCACGGGCGGATCGTTGTCGGTTTCGATACTCATGGAACAACACTCGTCGTTAAAACGGTTTCATTAGCACCGTGCCGCTCGCTGTGACGCCGGTCAATATGCAATTTCATATCGAATAGGTCTTCGCATCATAAACTTGTATTGACACGCCCGAGCTGCGGCATATGAAGGCGGGGCGACGTTCCGGCGGCATGCTTGGTTCGGTGCGGTCCATGGCGGGCCTCCCGGACGTCCCCATTCTGCCAGAGGCAGGGCCCACGGATGCTTGCCGACCACCTCCCGAGCGCGCTCGACCTCGCGCGCAGCCAGTTCGCCTTCACTGTCGTGTGGCACTTCCTCTTCCCGGCCTTCACCATCGGCCTCGCGAGCTATCTCGCGGTGCTGGAGGCGTTCTGGCTCGCGACCGACAGGCCGGTCTACCTCGATACCTACCGCTACTGGCTGAAGGTGTTCGCGGTGGCCTTCGCCATGGGCGTCGTGTCCGGCCTGGTGATGAGCTACCAGTTCGGCACCAACTGGTCGGTCTTCTCGGACAAGACCGCCCCGGTACTCGGGCCGCTGCTCGGCTACGAGGTGCTCACCGCCTTCTTCCTTGAGGCGGGCTTCCTCGGGGTGATGCTGTTCGGCATGGAGCGGGTCGGCCCACGCCTGCACTTCCTGGCGACTTGCCTCGTCGCGGGCGGCACGCTGCTCTCGGCCTTCTGGATATTGTCCGCCAATTCCTGGATGCAGACGCCCGCGGGTTACTCCCTCGACGGTGACGGCCGCTTCGTGCCGGATAGCTGGACGGCAGTGATCTTCAACCCCTCCTTCCCCTACCGCTTCGCCCACACCGTAACCGCCGCCTACCTGACGACGGCGATGATCGTCGGCGCGGTCGGTGCGTGGCACCTGCTACGCGATCGGACCAATCCCCGCGCCCGGCTGATGTTCTCCATGGCCATGTGGATGGCGGCCGTCGTCGCCCCCGTTCAGATGGTGCTCGGCGACCTGCACGGCGGCAACACCTACCACCACCAGCCCGCCAAGGTGGCGGCGATGGAGGGCCATTTCGACAGCGTGGCCCGCGCGCCCTCGATCCTGTTCGGCTGGCCGGACGCGCAGGCAGGCGAGACGAAGTACGAGATAGGCATCCCCGGCCTCGCGAGCCTCTATCTCGCCCATGATTTAAACGCGAAGGTCACGGGCCTGAAGGATCTGCCGCGCGACACGTGGCCGACCAACGTGCCGCTGGTGTTCTGGGCCTTCCGGGTGATGGTCGGCCTCGGGATGCTGATGATAGGCCTCGGGTTGTGGTCGCTCATTCTCCGCTTCAAGGGCCGCTTGTTCGAGACGCCTTGGCTTCACCGCTTCGCCGTGGCGATGGGTCCTTCGGGCCTGATCGCGGTGACGGCGGGCTGGGTAGTGACGGAATCCGGCCGCCAGCCCTTCACGGTCTACGGCCTACTGCGCACGGCCGATAGCGTCTCGCCCGTCGCCGCACCCGCCGTGGCGGCGTCGCTCGCGGCCTTCGCGCTGGTCTACTTCGCAGTGTTCGGGGCGGGCATTTGGTACCTGTTCCACCTGTTCAACCAGACCCCGCGCCCGCACGAACCCGGTCCGCCCGTCGGCCAGCCGGTGCGCACGGCGGGCATCACACCGGCGCCCGCCCTGTCCGGCGAGACGCGCCTCACGCCGGCCGAGTGAGGGAGAGCCCACGATGGAACTCGATCTCTCCCTGATCTGGGCGATACTCATCGCCACCGCCGTGTTTCTTTACGTTGCGATGGACGGGTTCGATCTCGGCCTCGGCATCCTATTCTCGGCAGTGCGCACCAAAGCCGAACGGGACGTGATGGTGAATTCCGTCGCCCCCGTCTGGGACGGCAACGAGACCTGGCTCGTGCTCGGCGGCGGCGGGCTGTTCGCGGTGTTTCCGCTGGCCTATGCCACGATCCTGCCGGCGCTCTACATGCCGTTGATCCTGATGCTGCTCGCCCTAGTGTTCCGGGGCGTGGCTTTCGAGATGCGCTTCCGCATGGCGACACCACTCGGTCAGCTTTGGTGGGACCGGGCCTTCTCCTGGGGAAGCTACGTCGCCGCCTTCTGCCAGGGCATCGCGCTCGGTGGCTTCGTCCAGGGCATCAGGATCGACGGTCGCGCCTATGCGGGCGGCTGGTGGGATTGGCTGACGCCCTTCTCGATGCTGACCGGCCTCGCCCTCGTCGTGGGCTACGGCCTACTCGGCGCCTGCTGGCTGGTCTGGAAGACCAACGGCGAATTGCAGATCCGCGCCTACAATCTCGCAAAGCCCCTGGGGGTGGTGACGCTTGTCCTCATCGCCGTGGTCTCGGCGACCATGCTGGCGATCAGCGTGCCCTTCCGCGACCGCTGGCTCGGCCTGCCCGGTCTGTTCATCGGCGCGCCGGTACCGGTCCTGGTCGGGCTCATGGCGTGGCGCTTCGCCCGTGCTCTGGAGCGGCGGGAGGAGGTTACACCCTTCCTCTGCGCGCTCGGCGTCTTCCTGCTGTCCTATGTCGGGCTCGGCATCAGCATGTGGCCCTACATCGTGCCGCCGAGCGTCACGATCTGGCAGGCGGCGACGCATCCGAAGTCGCAAGCCTTCCTGCTCTACGGGGCGGCCGTGCTGGTGCCGCTCATCCTGGCCTACACGGCCTACGTGTACTGGCTATTCCGCGGCAAGGTCACGGCGGAAGCGGGGTACCACTGATGCGCAAGCTCGGCTGGTTGGTCCTGATCTGGGCGATGAGCGTAGCGAGCCTTACCGCCGTCGCGCTACCGCTGCGGTGGCTGCTTAAATCGGTGTGAAGGGTTACGACCGGTCTTTTGAAAGGTGATCCTATACGCGACCCCACCCATGTCGCTTCGGTTCTCGATCGTCACGGTTGGTTCGGAAGCAGCGCTGCTGGTTAGGGTAGATTTCTGGCTGACCGCCTCGACCCTTCTAATTCTCGCAAGACCTCACGCCCGTGGAGCATAGCATGTTGCGGCGCTGGAAGCAGGCCGGGCCGCTGGTCTCCGCGGGCCGTTGGGAGATGCTCACGATCCGAATGCAGCGACCAGACGTTCGCGCGGATTCGGCCCTTCGGCGGGCTGTCCGTGAAGTGGCCGAGAGGCCAAATCAGCAGCGACGCGGACGTAACGGTCCAATGAAGCTTTGGTGACTCAGGTCACAGACTTAAGGCCAGACACAATCTAAGCCTATTCTGAAGGAGGCCTGCGCACGACGGGCCCGTCCAACAAATTTTGGAGAGAACGCCATGAGAATAGCGCGCCCGACATCCGTCCGTCTTCCGGGACTCGCCCTCGCCGGTGTCATCTCCATCGGATCTGCCCACGCTGCGGCCGGTGACAGCGACGCTCAACGCGCGGAGCGTTGGAGCGAGATCAAGCAGCAGATCTTCTCAGGCAAGACGATCCAGCCGGGCGGCGCGGCCGTGAAGATCGACGCACCGAAGCGCGCGGAGGATGCCTCCCTGGTGCCGATCACCCTGACCGTGCCGGACAAGGACAAGATCGCGGAGCTATCACTCATCATCGACGACAACCCGACGCCCTACGCCGCCCACTTCGTCTTCGGCCCCGCCGCCGACCCCGGCGAGCTAAAGCTGCGGGTGCGCGTCAACAACTACACCGACGTCCATGCCGTCGCGCAGATGAAGGACGGCTCGTTCGTTGAATCGACCGAGTACGTGAAGGCGTCCGGCGGCTGCTCGGCCCCGATGGGCATGAGCGACGAGGAGGCCATGCAGGGCATGGGCGACATGCGGATGAAGTTCGGCGAGACGCAGCCCGGCAAGCCGGTGCAAGCGACCCTGATGATCCGCCATCCGAATTTTTCCGGCATGCAGATGAACCAGGTCTCCCGCGACTACACGCCGGCCCGTTACATCCAGAAGATTACGGTCACCTATGGCGACAAGAGCGTGTTCACCATGGATGGTGACATCTCGATTTCCTCGAACCCGGTCATCAACTTCGCCTACCTGCCGGAGGGCAGCGGCCCGATGAAGGTCACCGCCTCTGACAACCAGGGCGGCCACTGGGAGAAGAGCTTCCCGGCCCGCGCGGCGAGCAACTGAGGCGGGTGATGCTTCGCCTTCCGCTAGTCGCCGCGGCCGCCGTCTTCCTTGTGGCGGCGGCGCCCGCCGATTCCCCCGTCGGGGTACAGGAGCCGGAGGGCTACTGGCAGGGCGCCCTGCACGGCTACACCCCGCCGACCCTGAAGGGTGCGACGGTCGTTGACGCCGCCGCACTCGCTAAGCTGATCGCGGAGCGCAAGCCGGTGCTCCTCGACGTGTCCGACCTCGACCGCAAGCCGGCTGGACTGCCGCCCGGCGGCCTCTGGTTTCCGGTCCACCGCAACATTCCCGGTAGCGCGTGGCTGCCGGGCTCGGGCGACGGCGACCTCGACGCGGCTGCCCAGGCAACGCTGAAAACCCGGATCGCAGACCTGACCGGCGGCGACCTCGACCGCCCCGTCGTTACCTACTGCCATCCGGATTGCTGGGGCAGCTGGAACCTCGGCAAGCGTCTCGTCGAATTGGGCTACCGGCAGGTTTACTGGTTTCCGCAAGGCATCGACAGCTGGCAGGACGGCCACGACACCGCGGTGTCGCGCCCGGACAAGCAATGGGCTGCACGACAGTTAGCGACTACCGGCCAGTAACCGCACATCCCATCCATCCGAAAGGCCGACCCCGATGATCCGTCGCTCCCTCCTCGCTCTCGTCGCCATGGCGGCACTCGGGATTCCGGCCACCCAGGCGGCGGACTTCCTGCCGTACACACCAGAGGCCCTTGCGGCCGCACAGAAGGCCGGCAAGCCCATCCTGGTCGAAATCAGCGCGCCCTGGTGCCCGATCTGCAAAACTCAGAAGCCGATCCTCTTGAAGCTTGGCACGGACCCACGGTTCAAGGACCTGCAGGTCTTCGACGTCGACTTCGACAGCCAGAAGGCGGTCTTAAAAACCTTAAACGCCCGCATGCAGAGCACGCTGATCGCCTTCAAGGGCGAGAAGGAAGTGGGCCGGTCCATCGGCGAGACGCAGCCGGAATGGATTGAGGGGCTGGTGGAAAAGACACTCTGAGACCCGACCATGTTCACCACCCTCGGCCTCGCCTTTCTCGCCGGCGTCCTCTCCGTGCTTTCGCCCTGCGTGCTGCCGCTCCTGCCTTTGGTGCTCGGTGCGGCGGCATCGGAACACCGCCTCGGGCCGGCGGCACTGGCGGCCGGGCTGGCGCTGTCTTTCGTGGCAATCGGTCTGTTCGTCGCCACGGTAGGCTTCGCCATAGGCCTCGACACCGATATCTTTCGGATCGTTGCCGCGATCCTGCTGGTGCTGATCGGCCTCGTGCTGATGGTGCCGGCGGCGCAGACGCGGCTGGCAGTGGCGGCTGGTCCGATGAGTAATTGGACCGAAAACCATTTCGGTGGGTTCTCGACGGCGGGTCTGCTCGGCCAATTCGGCGTGGGCCTTCTGCTCGGGGCGGTCTGGAGCCCCTGCGTCGGCCCGACGCTCGGTGCTGCATCGCTCATGGCGTCCCAGAGCAAGAACCTCGGCGCCGTGGCCCTGACCATGTTTCTCTTCGGCTTAGGGGCGGCGCTTCCGCTGCTCCTGCTCGGTACCCTGTCGCGCGAGGTTATCATGCGTTGGCGCGACCGGATGATGAGCGCCGGCAAGGGCCTGAAGGCGGCACTCGGCGCGATCCTGGTGGTGAGTGGGGGCGTGATCCTCTCCGGCTACGACAAGGCCCTGGAGACGGCGCTAGTCAACGCCTCGCCTGTATGGATCACCGATCTGACGACCCGGTTCTGAGGCCTCGCACAACAATGCCGAAATCAAACGTCGCTTGCCTCGCGCGTCCACTGCTCGCGGTGCTGGGCTTCCTGGCACCTGCCGGGGCGTCAGGTTGGGACATGCAGGGCACGAAACAAATCGAGCTACGCACGCGCGATGGCGCTACGATTTCCATCGGTACCGTGACCTTCAAACCGGATGGCGAGAAGATTAAGTTCGCCCTTGCTCTCGAGCTAAAGAATTTCCGGGACCACTTCCTGTCGATGCGGGAGTTCAAATGTCTGGAGGGACCGGAGTTGCAGTGTCACGTGCCATACCCATACGGGAACCCAAGAACCGTAAGCGGGTCCGATCTCTCCTGGCTCGAACACAGCCTGATCTTTTTCTTCAAGGCGCCGGCCGACTATGGGGCCAAGCTCTCGAACGGGCTATACTACGCAATGAAGGTCACCGACGTGGGCATCATTGGAACGCCGAAGTCGGTCGACCTCAACGATATCGCCGCTCCGCCGAATGAGCCCAACACGCCCCCATTCAGCCCTGACGCGCGAACGGATATTGAGCCTCAGACTCGGTGGATAGAGACTCTGATCATCCATTAATTGCAGGCGAGCCTTCTTCGTTTCCAACGCGATCACGTCCGCTTTCAAGCCCGCGCTCCTTAGCCCTGGACGACTGGAACGGGCGCGAAGCTTTCGGAGCACTGGGAGGACGGACGTCCGCTTTCGGGGATCGTATGATCGCCCGTGTACGGCGAGGTTGGGTCGGTACCAGCAATGCCGGTTCGGGTGGGTTTTTGCCAGTCTGCTTTCGAGCGCCATTTTGAAAAAAGCGGACTTCGAAGTCCGGCACGAACTGGCCGAAAGCGCGGCGGCCGCTTTCGATTATCTAGCGGAATAAGCAGACGTCGGATAACCGAGACCTTCAGAGCCGTTTTCGACGAATTACTTGCAAGGTTTTCGTCGCCAAGCTTTGTTCAGACCGCCTTTCCGACGAGACTTCCGATGCCGGCGGTGACGGCCATTGCGAGCGCCCCCCAGAACGCGACACGCATCGTCGCGCGCCCAAGGTTGGCTCCGCCCGCCTTTGCGCCGAGCGCACCGAGCAAGGCCAGAAAGACGAGCGAGGCGGCGGAAACCGAATAGACGGCGATCTGGGCTGACGAAAACGCCGCTACAGCCAAGGGCAGCGCAGCGCCAGCCGAGAAGGTCGCGGCCGAGATGAGTGCCGCCTGGACCGGACGTGCGGTCGTGAATTCCGAAATGCCGAGCTCGTCGCGGGCATGAGCGCCAAGCGCGTTCTTGGCCATGAGTTGATCGGCTACCTGACGGGCCAGAGACAGCTCCAATCCCCGGTCGACGTAGATCCGGGCGAGTTCCTCGCGCTCGGCGGCCGGATCCTCTGCAAGCTCGCGCCGCTCCTTGGCTAGATCGGCCTGCTCGGTATCCGATTGCGAGCTAACCGAGACGTACTCGCCTGCTGCCATCGACATCGCGCCGGCGACGAGGCCAGCACTCCCTGCGACTAGGATCTCCCCAGTGCCTGCAGCCGAGGCAGCGACGCCGACGATGAGGCTCGCCGTCGAAACGAGGCCGTCATTGGCGCCGAGTACGGCAGCCCGAAGCCAGCCGATCCGATTGATCAGATGACTTTCTGTGTGGGCAGATCGCATGGCGCGGTTCCTCGATGTGCTGGCGTCGCTTCGACGGTCGGAAGAAATGCGGATTTCACCGGAAGCAGCGGAGATTCATTCCGAAGTTGCTAAGTTGCTTCGTTGCGAGCCGACCTTCGGACGTCCCGGTCCGACCCCTATTGAGAAGCTCATTTCGAAACGGCTTCCGCCGCCCGGCCGCTCGACGGCCGCTACCGATGCGTCATGCAGCTTGGCGATGGCTGCTACCAGACTCAAACCGAGACCGTTTCCAGGCGAGCGACGCGCGCGCTCCGCCCGATAAAATCGTCGAAAGATCTGCGAGCGTTCGGCAGCTGGAATGCCCGGACCGCTATCCTCCACAACCAACGCCAGAGTCCGACCGGCTCGTTGGAGGCCGACCTCGACCGTCCCCCGCTCCGGCGTGAACTTGATCGCGTTGTCGACGAGGTTCGACACCGCCTCGAACAGGAGGTCTCGATCTCCTTCGACAATTGCCTCGCCTTCGGCCAACACCGTCAAAGCGATCTGCTTCTCCTCGGCCATAGGCTCGAAGAATTCCGCAGCCTCCCGGACGACCCGACAGACATCAACTGGTGCGAAGCCGGCGACGCGCCGTCCATGCTCGATCTCGCCGATGCGCAGGACCGCCGTGACCATGGTCAAGGTCTGGTCGATCCATATGAGTCCCTGATCGATGGCCCCCTGGAGCTCTGCGACGTTGCGCGCCTCAGCACGGCTGCGTTCGAGGCGTGCGCGGAGGCGAGTGAGCGGTGTCCGCAGGTCGTGGGCGACGGCGTCGCCGACCCCGCGCACCTCCTCCATCAACCGCTCGATCTCGTCGAGCATGCGGTTAACGTTACCGGCGAGGCGGTCGAACTCATCGCCGGCCTCGCCGATCGGCAATCTCTTGCGGAGGTCGCCCCGGATGATCTCAGCGACGGCAGCTTCGGTGGCGGCGAGCCGACGCCGGGCGCGACCGGCGAGCAGGACGCCGCCCGCGATCGAAAGTGCCAGCGTCGGAACCAGCCCTAGGCCGAGCGCGCGAAGCGTCGTTGCCTTGATCCGGTCGATCTCGTCGGTGTCGTGCGCGACCACGACCACGCCACCGTCCGGCAGTTTCAGCCCGGCCGACCACATCTCCTCGTCCAGCCGGCGGCCGCCGATGCCGACCTTCGCCTCGGCGCGATAGGCATCGCCGTCGAGCGAAAGGCCGGCAGGGATGGTTTCGAGGTTACCGGCTCGGGGCGAACCATCCGAGCCGAAGACACCGCCGAAATGCGTGGCGTGCAAGTCCTGCGCGATCCAATCTTCGATATGCGATGCCACGCTCGCCGGTTCTCGCGCCGCCGAGCGCACTTCGTGCCTGAGCGTCTCGGCGAGCTCCTCCTGCAGGAATGCCGCAGTCTGCCAGTAGACGAACGCGTAAACCGCCAGCGAGAGCATTGCCGACCAAAGCGCGATCACGATCGCCCAGCGCGTCGCCGTCGAGCGCAACACGCTAGGCATCCGGGCTCAGCTTGAAGCCGACGCCGCGCACGCTCTCGATCAGCGGCGTCTCGCCGGTTGTTTCGAGCTTTCGCCGAAGCCGCCCGACATGCACATCGATCAGATTCGACTTTGGCGTGAAGCGGTAGTTCCAAACTTCCTCGAAGAGCATCGTTCGGGTGACCACCTGGCCGGGCCGGCGCATCAGATATTCGAGCAGCTTCAGCTCGCGCGGCAGAAGGTCGAGGTCGTGCACACCGCGCCGTCCGGTGCCGGCGATCAGGTCGATCTCAAGGCTCCCGAGCCGCAGCGTCGTCTCACGCGCATCCGTCGGCCGACGGAGCAACGCCTCGATCCGGGCCGCCAACTCCGCCAGCACGAAGGGCTTGGCGAGGTAGTCGTCGCCCCCCGCCTTCAGGCCGCGGATGCGCTCGTCGACATCGCCAAGCGCGCTCAGGACGAGCGCCGGCGTTCTATCTCCGTCGCGGCGTAGGTCCTGAAGCAGGCTCAAGCCGTCGAGGCCCGGCAGCATCCGGTCGAGGATGATGGCATTCCAGGTCCCGTTTCGTGCGCAGGCTGCGCCGTCGGGTCCGGTCGCCGCCCAGTCGAGTTCGTGCCCGCGACCGCGCAGGTCGCCGAGCACGTCCTCGGCCGTCTCGGCATCGTCCTCGATGAGAAGCAGCTTCGCCACCGCATTCTCCCGATCCTCGGGCCCGTCGCCCGGTCGCGGTTGTTGCGCATATCGCGACGGCGGTCGCCCCGAAACCCGCAGTGTGAACCCGAATTTAATGGCGCCGCCGCCCGCGACCGATAGGTGTTGGAATAACTCTAAACTAAATCGCCAGGGAAGGCCGTGCTGTTCGATGTGGAGCCAAATGGGCGGATTGGCGAGGCGCGCGAGCCGTGCGCGTCCGCAGGCATAGAGCCTCTGCAGGCCGACCGCCCGCGGCGGCCCTCGCGCCGTCGCCGCGGCGTCGTTCTGGTATTGCTCGCAGCAGGGCTTGGTAGTGCCGGCTGGTGGTATCGCGACGCGATTAAGCCGTTCGTCGAACCCGTTCTGGCGCGCGCCGGGATCATAGAAGCGACGCCCGAGACGGGTGCTGACCAGGGCGGCTCCGAAACACCGTCCGATCCGAACGTTGTCACGCTCGATGCCGAGGGCCGCAGGCGCCTTGCTCTCGAATTCGCGGCCGCCCGGACGCAGCGCATCGTGTTGCCGGTCCACGTCCCGGGCACGGTCGCATTCGACGAGCGACGCGTCACGCGTCTGAGACCCCGCACGCAGGGGCGCGTGCTCATGCTCTCCGTTCAGCCTGGCGATCCCGTGAAGGCAGGCCAGACGCTAGCAACGCTCGACGCGTCCAGTGTCCTCGATGCCCGCAACGGACTCTCCGGGGCACAAGCGAACCTGGGCGAAGCGCAGGCCGCCGAGAAGATAGCGGAGCTCAACCTGAAGCGCGGCACCGACCTCATCAAGACAGGCAGCGTGACCCAGGCCGAGGTGGACCGGCGACAGGTCGATCTCGCCAAGGCGCATGCGGCGACGCTCTCGGCCAAGTCCCAGGTCGACATGTACCGGGCGCAATACGAGCGGCTTGCCCCGGCTCCGACCGAAGGCGCGAGCATTAGCGCGATCGTCTCGCCGATCACCGGAGTGGTAACCCGCGCCGACATCACGCTCGGCGACGTCGTCGACAGCAACCGCGACGCCTTCACCGTCGCCGATCCCTCGCAGATCCAGGTGCTGGCGAACCTCTACGGCCGCGACATCGCCGCTGTGAAGCCGGGCGACCGGGCCACCATCACGGCGCCCGTGCCCGCTCATCCGAACTTCGAAGGCAAGGTCCAGTCGGTCAACGCGGCGGTCGACCAGGCGACGAACACGGCGCCCGCCCGCATCGCGATCGCCAATCCCGACGGCGCCCTGCGGGCCAACATGTTCGTCTCCGTCGACATCGCCGCCGATCTCGGGCGCGAGGGCGTGACGGTGCCGGCCGCCGCGATCCAGCAGACCGAGGACGGCCCGATCGTCTTCGTGCGCGGCGGAGAGGATCGCTTCGAGAGACGGGCGGTGAAGCTCGGCGTGCAGCGCAGCGACTGGGTCGAGGTGATCTCCGGCATCGCGGCCGGCGACGCCGTGGTGACCAACGGCAGCTTCGGCCTCAAGGCGATCCTGCTTCGCGCGCTGCTCGGCTCGACGAACTGAGGCGCGCGATGAAGGCATGGTTCTCGCTCCTGGTTCGGCGTCGCTGGCTTGTCCTGATCGTCGCACTCGCCGGCGCGGCCGGCGGCATCGCGAACCTCGAAGGCCTCTCGATCGATGCGGTGCCGGACATCTCGCCGAAGCAGGTGATGGTGCTGACGCTCTCGCCCGGGCTCGGCGCGCAGGAGGTCGAACGGCTCGTCAGCTTCCCGGTCGAGAACGCCATGGCCGGCGCGCCGGGCCTCACCGGGGTGCGCTCGACCTCGCGGTACGGGGTCTCAGCGGTTTACGTGACCTTCCAGGACGACATGTCGATCACCGAGGCGCGCGCGCAGGTCTTCCAGCGCCTGCCCCAGGCGAAATCGATGATGCCAGCCGGCGTCGGCGATCCACAGATGGGGCCGATGGCGACGGGCCTCGGCGAGATCTACCAGTTCGAGCTGCGCGGGCTGGCCTTCTCGCCGATGGAGCTCAAGCGCATCCTAATGTGGACCATCGCGCCGAAGCTGCGGCTGACGCCGGGCATCACGGACGTGAACATCTACGGCGGCCAGATGCCGACCTACGAGGTCCGCGTCTCGGCCGAGAACCTGCACCGCTACAACCTCACCATGGCGCAGGTTTACGCCGCGCTCGCCGACAACAACGCCGCGCGCGGCGGCGCCTACATTGACCACAACGACCAGCAGGAGGTGATCCGGGGCCTCGGGCTCGCCAAGAGCGCGTCGGACATCGCCAACATCGTGGTCGCGACTGGGCCGGGCGGCGTCCCGGTCACCGTCGCCACGCTCGGCGAGGTCGTCGAGGCGCCCAAGGTCCGGCTCGGAGCGGTCACGCACGACGCGCAAGGCGAGACCGTCGTCGGCGTCGCCATGATGCAGCAGGGCGAGAACGCCAGCGCCGTCATCGAGCGGGTCAAGCAGACCGTCGAGACGCTGCGCCCGGAGCTGCCGCCCGGCGTCGAGATCAAGCCCTACTACGACCGCTCGGACCTCGTGGCTCGGACGATCCGCACGGTCGAGCACAACCTCCTCGAAGGCGCTGCGCTCGTCATCGTCGTCCTGCTTCTGCTCCTCGGCAACCTGCGCGCAGGGCTCGTGGTGGCAGCAGCGATCCCGCTCTCGATGCTGATGGCCTTCGCGGGCATGCGTCTCATCGGCCTGTCGGGCAACCTGATGAGCTTAGGAGCTATCGATTTCGGTCTGATCGTCGATGGCGCCGTGGTGATGATCGAGAACGTGCTTCGTGCGCGGGGCGAGCATCCGGAGCGTCCGGCGTTCGAGATCATTCGCGATGCGACCGCCGAGGTCGCCAAGCCGATCCTGTTCGCCGTCGCGATCATCATCATGGTCTACCTGCCGGTCCTGGCCCTCGAAGGCGTCGCCGGCAAGATGTTCCGGCCGATGGCGCTCACCGTCATCATGGCGCTCGCCGGCTCGCTCGTCCTGACCATAACCCTGATGCCGGCACTCGCCGCGATCCTGCTCGCCGGCAAGGGCGTCGGCGAGCGCGAGACGCGCCTCGTTCACGGGGTGCGGGCGCTCTACACGCACGCGCTCAAGCTGGCCGAGCGGCGCACCGGCGCGACGGTGCTGATCACCCTAGCCTTGTTCGCCGGAAGCTGCCTCCTCGCCACCCGGCTCGGCGGCGAGTTCCTGCCGAAGCTCTCCGAAGGCTCGGTCGTCGTCACCTCGGAGAAGCTGCCGGGGATCAACCTCGACGCCTCGCTCAAGGTGATGACCCGGATCGAGCAGGTGCTGAAGAGCTTCCCTGAGGTGAAGCGCGTCGTCTCGCTGACCGGTAGCGCAGAGATCCCGACCGACCCGATGGGCGTCGAGTCGACCGACAGCTTCATTACGCTGAGCGACCCTTCGACCTGGAAGACCGCATCGACCCAGGAGGAACTGGTCGCGGCCTTCGAAAAACGCCTGCGCGCCGAGGTCGCCGGCGTCGCCTACAGCTTCTCGCAGCCGATCCAGATGCGCATGGACGATCTGCTGGAAGGCGTACGCGGCGACGTCGCGATCAGCCTCTACGGCGACGAGCTGACCATGCTCAAGGAAAAAGCCGACGCCATTGTACGCGTCGTCTCCGGCATCCAGGGCGCAGCCGACGTCAAGGCCGAGGCGCAGGCCGGGATGCCGGCCCTGTCGGTCCAGGTCGACCGCGCCGCGGCGGCGCGCTACGGCGTCAACGTCAGCGACATCCTCGACGTCGTCGAGAGCATCGGCGGCCGCACCAGCGGCATGGTCTACGGCGACGACAACTCGATCACCGACATCGTCGTCCGCCTCGCCTCCGCCGACCGCAGCGACCTGGAGCGCATCCGCGACCTTCCGGTTGGGCGAAACGGCAAGGCCCTGGTGCCGCTCTCGCTCGTGGCTTCGGTCGAGGTGAAGACCGGTCCCGCGCAGATTAGTCGCGAACGGCTACAGCGACGCATCTCGATCCAGGCGAACGTGCGCGGACGCGACGTGCAGAGCTTCGTGGCCGAGGCCCAGGCCGCCGTGAAGGCTCAGGTGAGCCTGCCGCCGCGCACCTCGCTGCAATGGAGCGGCCAGTTCCAGAACCTGCAGCAGGCGACGGCACGGCTGTTCATCGTCGTGCCGGCGGCAATGGCCGCGATCCTCATCCTGCTCGTCGCGATGTTCTCGGACGTCCGACTCGCCGGCCTCATCTTTCTCAACGTGCCCGTCGCGGCGACCGGCGGCATCTTCGCGCTGTATCTGCGCGACATTCCTTTCTCCATCTCGGCCGCCATCGGTTTCATCGCGACCTTCGGCATCGCGGTCCTGAACGGCGTCGTCCTGACGAGTTACATCCGCGGCCTGGAGCGGGCCGGGCTCGACCCGCGCGAAGCGGCCTTCCGCGCTGCGGAGATGCGCCTGCGGCCGGTCCTGATGACGGCGCTCGTCGCCACCCTCGGCTTCCTGCCGATGGCACTCTCGGCCAGCGCTGGCGCCGAGGTCCAGCGCCCGCTCGCCACAGTGGTCATCGGCGGTTTGATCACGGCGACGCTGCTGACGCTCGTCGTCCTGCCGGCGGTCTACCCCTTCGTTTCCCGCGTTCGGTTGCCCTTCACCGAACATCGCGGCGCGCACCAGCGCGACCGATCCTCGATGGGCCGTCAGGCTGCGTCCGATGCTTGAGGCACACTCGCCCACACCGGCCCACAATCGGAGCAACACGATGCGAACGGCGTACCGCAAGCTCGGCGGGCGTGCGATTCTGCTGGCCGCGCTATGCCTTTCCGGCTCCCCTGCTGTCGTCGCGCAGGTCGGATCTCGTGATCCGACCCTCCAGAAACCGCATGGCGGCAACGCGATCTTCGTGCGCCCCCGGACCGGCTCCTATCGCCGCTGCGGTGGATCATGCCTCAAGAGCGGCGCGCAGATGTGGTTCTGCAGAAGAAGTCAAGTTTGCGCGCTCGACTGCAATACTTCACCGCCGGCCATGCACTGCCACGATCCGTAGACGACCGGATTTTGCACGATAAATGGCTCTGTAGGCCTATGACGTGGCAAGATTGGCTCAAGTAAACAGGTCCACGGCTTCCAGGGCGTAGGTCCGCTTCCGGGAACCGCGAAGCCGCGCATGTACGATCGGGTCGGGTCGCATGCTGCCCGTCCGTTTCCGCCGTCCAACTGTTCTAGTGGTCCAAATTTGACGCCTGGTGCCAGCCAGCGGAGTCCGCAACGGGGTGGAAAGCGGACATTGCGCGAAGCGCGTCGTCGCTCATGAGGCCTAGCCCAGCGCAACGCCAGACGCCGCCATCAACGCAACGACGATCCAAGGTGAAGTCCTCCAGACGGTCAGAAGTACGAACCCAGCGAGCACCACCGCGAAGTCGCGTGAATTCTGAACGGCGCTCGTCCAGACAGGAACGTAGAGCGCGGCTGCCAGAATGCCGACCACGGCCGCGTTGGTGCCGCGCATAGCCGCTTGCGCCATAGGGCGTGCGCGAAGTGCGTTCCAGTAGGGGAGCGTCGCCGTGACCAGCAGCAGGCCAGGCAGGAAAATCGCCACAAGGCACACCGCTGCGCCAGCCAGCCCGTTCGGTGATGGCGACATCCCAGCACCCAGATAGGCCGCGAAGGTGAACAGTGGCCCGGGCATTGCCTGCGCCGCGCCATATCCGACCAGAAAACGATCCGGCCCGATCCAGCCCGGTTGCACCACCGCCGCTTCGAGCAGAGGTAGCACCACATGGCCACCACCGAACACCAGCGCCCCGGAGCGATAGATGTCCAGCGACATCCGGAACTGACCCCTTGGCGTCACGAAGAACTGCCCCCCATGCGGTTTGCCT
>JBGALW010000184.1:0-7413 GCA_044223585.1 Amaricoccus sp. | reverse complement strand
CGGCGACGCGGCGCTCATCGGGCGACCTCCTCTTGCAGCGCTTCAGGATCGATGGGAGCGATGACGAGGCTGCCGCCGAGGTCGCGCGCCAGCCATGCGGCCAGGGCAGCCGGATCGGCCGCGCCGGCGGCGGGCGGGTGCAGCGCCGCAGCCAGCATGTGAGACGGCGCCCAGACCGGCAGGCGGCCATGCTTCAGCGCCCAGTCAAGCTCGGTGCGCGAGGCGACGACATTGAGCCGCGGGTCGCGGTCGGAGAGCGCCCAGGCGGCCTGGTCGATGGCGAGCAGCCCGACGCGGCGCTGCGCCTCCGTCGCCGGCGCCGGCAAGGGCACCGCCGGCGCGAGGCAGACGACGGTCGGGACTGCTACCAGCGCGTCGCCCCAGCGCGGGGACCACGCCGCAGTGAAAAGCACCACGCGCGGCCGCGGTCCGGGGCGCGGCGACGGCTCCTCCGCCACCGGCCGCAGGCGCGGGCCATCGGCGGGCGGCCGCTGGCGGACGATCTCGATGCCGAGCGCGCCGGGAATGCGGTCGAGCTTCTCGATCCGGACGAAGGCGCGGGCGACCCGCGGGTCGGCCAGCAGCCGGGCGGCAATCCGCTCGGCGAGCGTTTCCAGCAGGTTGATCCGCTCGGCGGCAAGCTCGTCGTCGATCGCCTCGGTGATGGTGTCGTAGGAGATCACGGTATCGACGTCGTCGTCGCGGGCCGCGACCTGCGGCGAAACCTCCAGCACCACGTTGAAACGGATGCGCTGGGTGACGCCGCGCTCGGTCTGGAAGGCGCCGATCTCGACCCGCCGGGTATAGTCGCGCACCGAAATCCGGTCGAGCGGCGCCCCAACATGGGTGGCGCGCGCCCGCGCGTGCGGCAGCTCGAAGGCGATCGCGGTTTCGTCCATGGCTCCCCGCCCCCTGCCCCGCACCACATAGCGCTGCCGCCGCTGCGCCGCAACCGATCGTTAACCGAACCGTGACGTCGGACGCCGGGGATTAACGCCCCGCAAAGCATCCCGGACGGAGACTTGACGGCAATCACGGCACGACGGAGAGGACCGATGCGCGGGACGGGCCTGCTGATCGCCATGCTTTTCGCGGTCGCCGGGGCGGCGGCGGCGTCGGGACTGCCGGACGCTTTCCGGCAGCCGATCCCGCTCGACCGGCCGGACCAGGCGACCTTCAACGAGGCAGTGGTCTATTTCTCCAACGCCGTGCGCAAGGAGCACGGCCGCGCCCCGCTGTCCTCCGACAGGCGGCTGGCGACCGCCGCCGCGGACCACGCCCGGAACATGGCGCGCCTCAAGACCCACAGCCACGTCCTGCCGGTGCGCGGCCAGCGCGACCTGTCGCAGCGCATGCACCGCCAGTCCGTCGGCTTCCGTACAGCGGCCGAGAACATCGCGATGAGCAAGGTCTATCGCCTGCTCGGCCGGCCGATCTCGGTCAAGCATGACGGCTGCCAGTTCGTCTACGACGACACCAAGACGCCGGTGCCGGCGCACACCTATGCCTCGCTGGCGGAGGAGGTGGTGGACCGCTGGCTCGCCTCGCCCAAGCACCGGGCCTCGCTCCTGAGCAAGGGCTATCGCCGGCTCGGGGCCGGGGTCGGCGTCGACCGGTCCGGGCCGGCCTGTGGCGATTTCTACCTGGTGCAGGATTTCGCGGACTGAACCGCGGGAGCGGCGCCCCGGCCGGGCGCCGGTGCCGCGCCGCCGGCCGGCGCCCCGGTTGACCCCCTGTGCCCCGGCGCGTAAGACCCGCGCGCCAGCCCGAGGTCGCCTAGGCCCTAGCAGACCATGCCGCAGATCCAGTTCCCTGACTTCATGGCCGTCACCATCGGCCTTGTCACCTACCTGCTCGGCGAGGCGATCAACAACCACGTCGGCCTGCTGCGGCGCCTCAACATCCCCGACCCGGTGACCGGCGGCCTGCTCGTCGCCGGCCTCTTCTATGCGCTCCATGAGGCCGGGATCGCGGAGGTTTCCTTCGACACCCACGCCCGCGACATCCTGCTCCTGATCTTCTTCACCGGCATCGGCCTCAATGCCCGGGTCACCGACCTGCTCCGCGGCGGCAAGCCGCTCGGCGTGCTCGTCGTCATCACGACCGGGCTGCTGTTCCTGCAGAATCTCGTCGGGGCGGCGGGTGCGTGGCTCGCCGGGCTGCCGCTGGGCATGGGCGTGGTGCTCGGCTCGACCTCGCTCCTCGGTGGGCACGGCACGATCATCGCCTGGTCGCCGGAGCTTGCCGCACGCGGGCTGACCGGCGCGCCGGAGATCGGCATCGCCATGGCGACCCTCGGCCTCGTCGTCGCCAGCATCATCGGCGGCCCGCTCGGCGGCCGGCTGATCGAGAGCCGCGGCCTCCGCTCGGACGAGACAACGGAGATCAACACGATCGGCCTCTCCGACACCGCGCCGCCGCCGGACGCCATCACCCGGAACGCGCTGATGCGGTCCCTGCTGACGGTGTTCATCTGCATCATCCTCGGCTTCCTGCTGCAGCAGGCGATCCTCGAGGCGGGCGTCATGCTGCCGCTGTTCGTGCCCTGCCTTCTGGTCGGCATGGTCGTCGGCAACCTGATGCCGTTCGTGCCCTTTCTGAAGCCGGTCGCCCACACGCCGGCCCTGTCGCTGCTGTCGGAATTCTCGCTCGGCGTGTTCCTCGCGGTGTCGCTGATGGCTCTGCAGCTCTGGGCGCTCGCCGGGATGGCCGGGACGCTCCTCGCCGTGCTCGCGGTCCAGACGCTGGTGGCGCTCGCGGCCGCGGGCCTCGTCGCCTTCCGCCTCCTGGGACAGGACTACCAGGCGGCGGTGCTGAGCGCCGGCTATGCCTCGTTCGTTCTCGGCGCGACGCCGACCGCCATCGCGACGATGACCGCGGTCACCAAGCGATACGGGCCCTGCCAGACCGCCTTCATCGTCCTGCCGCTGGTCTCGGCCGTGTTCGTCGACCTCGTGAACGCCCTGATCACCCAGGGCTTCCTCGACCTCTTCACCCCATGACCGGGCACCCGCCCCGGAATGTCCCGCCGGAGGGCCGGTTCCCCCGCCAGGCCGGCATCCCTTCCCCCCTCCGCGCCGACCAAGGCTGACCCGATGCCCGACCTGCTGCTTGAGCTCTTCTCCGAGGAAATCCCCGCGCGGATGCAGCGGCAGGCGTCGGACGACCTGCGCCGCCTCGTCACCGACGGCCTCGTCGAGCGCGGCCTCACCTACGCGCACGCCGCCGCCTTCGCGACGCCGCGGCGGCTGGCGCTGGCGGTCGAGGGGCTCGCCGGCCACTCGCCCCGCCAGCGCGAGGAGCGCAAGGGCCCGCGCGCCGACGCCCCGGCGCAGGCGATCGAGGGCTTTCTGCGATCGACCGGCCTCCGCCGCGACCAGCTGGAGGAGCGCGCCGACAAGAAGGGCGCCGTCCTCTTTGCCGTGATCGACCGCCCCGGCCGCCCGGCGGCGGAGATCGTCGCCGAGACGGTGGAGGCGGTGGTCCGCGCCTTCCCGTGGCCGAAAGCGATGCGCTGGGGCGCCGGCAGCCTGCGCTGGGTCCGGCCGTTGCATTCGATCCTCTGCATCCTGACGACCGAGGCGGGGCCGGAGGTGGTTCCCCTGGCGATCGACGGCGTCGCCGCCGGCAACACGACCCGCGGCCACCGCTTCCACGCGCCGGAGGCCTTCGCCGTCACGTCGTTCGACGACTACCGCGCGAAGCTCGCCCGCGCCTTCGTCCTGCTCGACCCGGAGGAGCGTGCCGCCCGCATCGCGCACGACGCGACCCAACTCGCCTTCGCCCGCGGCCTCACCCTCGTCGACGACCCGGCCCTGCTCGCCGAGAATGCCGGCCTGACCGAATGGCCGGTGACGCTCGTCGGCGAAATCGAACCGCGCTTCCTCGACCTGCCACCCGAGGTGCTGCAGACCTCGATGCGGGCCAACCAGAAGTTCTTCTCGCTGAAGGACGACACGGGGCGCATCACGGCCTATGCCCTCGTCGCCAACCGCGAAACGTCGGACGACGGCGCGACGATCCGCGCCGGCAACGCCCGCGTCCTGACTGCCCGCCTCGCCGACGCGGAATTCTTCTGGCAGAACGACCTTCGCACGCCGCTGGAGGCGATGGCGGCGAAGCTCGCAAATGTGACCTTCCACAACAAACTCGGCACCCAGGCCGACCGCATCGCCCGTATCGCGGCCTTCGCCCGCGAACTCGCCCCGGTCGCAGGTGCCGACCCCGACCTCGCGGAACGGGCGGCCCAGCTTGCTAAGGCCGACCTTGCGAGCCAGATGGTGTACGAGTTCCCGGAGCTTCAGGGCGTCATGGGCCGCTACTACGCAGAGCGCGCCGGGGAGGCGCCAGAAGTGGCGGCGGCGGTGGCCGAGCATTATTCGCCGCTCGGGCCTTCCGACACTGTTCCGACAGCCCCTGCTTCCGCGGCGGTGGCCCTAGCGGAAAAGCTCGACATACTTGCGGGCTTCTGGGCGATTGACGAGAAGCCGACAGGCAGCAAGGACCCCTATGCCTTGCGACGGGCTGCCCTCGGTAGCATCCGGATCATTCTTGCGAACGCCCTGCGGCTTCGGCTCGTCGAATGCTTTCAAAAGCATGCGCATGTCGTCGCTGCCATCGGATTCGCCGCCGGAGACCAAGACCGCCCCGAAGAGGGCCGAATCCCGACTTTAACGCCTGACGAGCGGCGGGTGCTCCTAAAGAGGCTCGGAGTCCTTGCGACAGAGATCGGCGCACCGCTGATGGACGTCGCGGTCCTTTCGAAGGACCTCCTCACCTTCGTCCACGACCGCCTCAAGGTCCACCTGCGCGCCGAAGGCATCCGCCACGACGTCATCGACGCCGCGCTGCCGATGCCCGGCAACGACGACCTCGTGCTGCTCGTCGCCCGTGTCCGGGCGCTGCAGGCGTTCCTCGCGACCGAGGACGGGGCGAACCTGCTCGCCGGGTACAAGCGCGCGGCGAACATCCTGGCGCAGGAGGAGAAGAAGGACGGGGTGGAATATTCCCTAGACCCGCATCCGAGCCTCGCCCAGACCGACGCCGAAAAGGCCCTCTTCACCGCCCTCGACACCGCCGAGGTCGCCATTGCCCCGGCGCTGGAGGCCGAGGACTTCGCCGCGGCGATGACCGCCCTCGCCCGCCTGCGGGCACCGATCGACGCCTTCTTCGACACGACCGTCGTCAATGCGGACAGCCCGGCGGTGCGGCGGAACCGCCTCTGCCTGCTGAACCGGATCCGCGCCGTCACCGGCCGGGTCGCCGCCTTCTCGGCGATCGAGGGGGGATGATCGTGTGGCGCCGGACGTTCGCTTATACCGGTCGGCCGCAGGGCGCTTTTTCCGCCAATCGGGCCACCCGGCCGGGCCGCGACGGGCCGAAGCCCGCGCGTTAACCCTTCCTGAAACCGTGCCGGCGCATGGCTTGTGCATGAAATATGTGCAAGGCATGAACCGAGCGCCGTCAGGCGGTTACCCCCCCGAAAGGTCGGGTTTCAGATTCTGTAACGTTTCGATTTTCCTCCCCGACGTTCGCTGCTATGTTGCAGTGCAATGAAACCGGAGGACATCACCCCTGCGCCGCCCGGCGCCGTCATCGGCCTCGACGCCGGGGACGCCGTGCGTGCGGCGTCCTACGGTCGGCGCGCCGAGTCGCTCGCGCGGCTGACGGCGCTCGGCCTGCCGGTGCCGCCGGGCGTCGCGCTGTCGTTCGAATGCGTCGCCGCGCTTGCCGCGGGCGGCCCGATGCCCGGGCTGCCGCAGGCGCTGGCACCCGGCCAGCTGCTGGCGCTGCGCTCCTCGCCGGAGGAACGCGCCTGGGGCGGGGCCCCGGCCATGCTGAACCTCGGCGCCTGCGACCGGACGCTCGCCATGCTGACGCCCCGGCTGGGGGTTGCGGCGGCGCTGCGGCTCTACTGCCGCTCGATCGCCAGCTTCGGCCACGCGGTCCACGGGATCGACCCGGAGGAGTTCGAGGCGCTGCGCCGCCGCCACCTGCCCGGGGGTGACGGCGCCCTTGCCGACGAGGCGCGCCTGCGCGCCCTCCTCGCCGCGATGCAGGCGCTCTACGAGACCGAAACCGGGGATCAATGGCCCCAGGACCCGGCCGAGCAGCTGGAGGCGGCCGCCCGCGCCATGGCCCGTGCCTGGACCGCGCCGTCGGCCCGCATCCTGCGGCAGGCCAAGGGGGCTCCGGACAAGGCCGGGCTCGGGCTGATCGTCCAGCGTCTCGCCATCGGCCTCGGGCCGGGGGTCAGCGGGTCGGGCCACCTGCAGCTTGTCGACAGCCGCACGGGCGCCGGGACCGCAACCGGCGTCTTCCGCCCGCAGGGCCAGGGCAGTCCGGGGCTCGGCGCCGGCGACACGCGGCCGGTCTCCGTCGCCGAACGCCTCGCTGCCGGGACCACCGCCCCGACGCTGGAGGACCTGCATCCGGGGGCCGTCGCCGACCTGCGTGCCGCCGCCGCCCAGGTGACGCGGGCGCTCGGCGACGCGTGCCGGCTCGGGTTCGTCATCGAGAACGGGTATCTCTCCATCGTCGAGACCACGGCGATCCGCCGCAGCGCCCGCGCCGCGGTGCGGATCGCCGTCGATCTTGCCAACGCCGGGGTCATCACCCGGTCGCAGGCCCTGCTCCGGGTCGAGCCGCGGGCGCTGGTCGAGCACCTTCACCCGCAGATCGACCCGGCCGCCCCACGCGACATCTTCGCCACCGGACTCGCCGCCAGCCCCGGCGCCGCCACCGGCCGCGTGGTCTTCTCCGCCGAGGCGGCGCAGGCGGCCGCGGCGCAGGACGAGCCCTCGATCCTCGTCCGCGTCGAGACGAGCCCCGAGGACATCCAGGGCATGCATTCGGCCAAGGGCGTGCTGACCGTGCGCGGCGGCATGACCAGCCACGCGGCGGTGATCGCCCGCGGCCTCGGCCTGCCTTGCGTCGTGGGGGCGACGGATCTGAAGATCGACCTCGCCGAGGGCTTCGTCGCCACCTCCGACGGGCGGGTGCTGCGCGAGGGGGCGCTGATCACCATCGACGGCGCCCGGGGCCAGGCCATGGTGGGCGCGCCCAAGATGATCCCGGCCGAGGTGGGCGGGGCGTTTTCCGACCTGCTCGACTGGGCCGACGCCGCGCGCGACCTCGGGGTGCGGGCCAATGCCGACACTCCGGCCGAGGCGCGGATGGCCCGGGATTTCCGGGTGGACGGGCTGGGGCTCTGTCGCACCGAGCACATGTTCTTCGACGAAAGCCGCATCACCGTGATGCGCGAGATGATCCTGGCCGAGACGGAGGCCGAGCGGCGGGCGGCGCTGGACCGGCTCCTGCCCATGCAGCGGGACGATTTCCGCGAGATCTTCGACGTGATGCGCGGGCTGCCGGTGACGATCCGCCTGCTCGACCCGCCCTTGCACGAATTCC
>JBGALW010000008.1:0-48526 GCA_044223585.1 Amaricoccus sp. | reverse complement strand
GTGGCGGTCGCTGCTGCTGGAAGGCGGCCGGGCGGTGCCGGCGCCGGTCTTCGTGGACCGGCCCGGCGATCCGCTGATGGCGGTCGACGCCTGCCCCGGGGCGCCGGCCTGCGGCGCCGCGACGGTGGAGACCCGCCCGCTCGCCCGCGCCCTCGCCGGGCGGGTGCCGGGCCGGCTGCACGTCTCGGGCTGTGCCAAGGGATGCGCGCGGGGCCGGCCGGCGGACGTGGTGCTGGTGGGGCGGGACGGGCGGTTCGACCTTGTGCTCGGCGGCCGGGCGGGCGATGCACCGGTCGCCTCCGGCCTCGACGCCGAGGCGGTGCTGGCGCGGATCGGGAGCGGCGATGCCCTACATGTATGAGACGGACGGCGCGGCGATCTATCGCCAGTCCTTCGCCACGATCCGCGCCGAGGCCGACCTTGCCCGCTTCGGACCGAACGAGGAGCCGGTGGCGGTGCGGATGATCCACGCCGCTGGCATGGTGGAGCTTGCGCCGCTGATCCGCTTCTCGCCCGGCTTCGGCGCCGCCGCCCGCGCGGCGCTGGAGGGCGGCGCGCCGATCCTCTGCGACGCCCGGATGGTGAGCGAGGGCATCACCCGCAAGCGGCTGCCGGCGGCGAACGCGGTGATCTGCACGCTGTGGGACCCGGAGGTGCCGGCGCTGGCCGAGGCGCTCGGCACCACCCGCAGCGCCGCGGCGCTGGAGCTGTGGCGCCCGCATCTCGGGGGCGCGGTCGTGGCGATCGGCAACGCGCCGACGGCGCTGTTCCACCTGCTCACGATGCTTCAGGAACCGGCCTGCCCGCGCCCGGCCGCCATCGTCGGCTGCCCGGTGGGCTTTGTCGGGGCGGCGGAGTCGAAGGCGGCGCTGTGGGAGGCGCAGCCGAGCCGCTGCGTCGTGGTCGATGGCCGGCTGGGCGGCAGCGCGATCACCGTCGCGGCGGTCAACGCGCTGGCGAGTCGCGCGGAATGAGGATGGCCGTCACCCCCGACCCGGTCGTCACGCGACGGCAGAGCATTCACTTCAACGCGCGAGCCGGGCTCCCGCGCCCCGATTCCGGCCGAAGGGGAAATCTGCACCCCCCGCGCCCTGCGCGCTGGCGCTCCGGGCGCGCGCCCGCGCGACGTGCCACCGGCACGTCGGCACGCTGCGTGCGCGGAAACATCTCGGTCGCAATCGCGGGATGGTCGCGGCTCTCGGGCGTGAGGCTCGCATGACCGGCACCGTCTGGGGCGTCGGTCTTGGCCCCGGCGACCCCGAGCTGATGAGCGTGCGGGCCGACCGGCTGATCCGTGCCGCCGGCCACGTCGCCTACTTCCGCAAGGCCGGCCGCCCCGGTCGTGCGCGGCAGATCGTCGAAGGAATGCTGCGCCCGGACGCCGTCGAGGTCCCGATGGAATACCCGGTGACGACCGAGATCGCTCTCGAGGATCCGCGCTACAACGCCGCGCTCGCCGGCTTCTATACCGGCTGCGTTTCCCGGCTCGAGGCGCTGGCGGCGGCGGGCGGCGATGTCGTGGTGCTCTGCGAGGGCGACCCGTTCTTCTACGGGTCGTTCATCGGGGCCTGGACGGCGACGGACACGCCGATCACCTGGGGCGATGACGTGCTGACCGTGCTCGCCGGCACGCTGCCGGAGGCCGAGCTTGCGCGGCGGGCTGCCGACACCGACGCGCTCGTTGTCATGAAGCTCGGCCGCAACCTCGGCAAGGTCACCCGGGCCATCGACGCCGCGGGCCGGCTGGCCGACGCCTGGCTCGTCGAGTGCGCGACGATGCCGGGCGAGGCGCGGATGCGGCTCGCCGAGGTCGGCGACCGGCCGGTGCCGTATTTCTCGATCGTGCTGGTGCACGGCCGGGGGCGGCGGCCATGACCGGCTGGCTCGCGATTGCCGGCCTCGGGCCGGGCGCGGCGGCGCTGGTGACGCCGGAGGTCACCGCCGCTCTGGCCGACGCGACCGACGTCGTCGGCTACGGCCCCTATGTCGCGCGCGTGCCGGAGCGGCCGGGCCTCGCGGTACATGCCAGCGACAACCGGGTGGAGCTCGACCGCGCCTCGCATGCGCTGGCCCTCGCCGCTGCCGGCCACCGGGTGGCTGTCGTCTCGTCCGGCGATCCCGGCGTCTTTGCCATGGCCTCGGCGGTGTTCGAGGCGGTGGAGGCGGGGCCGACGGAGTGGCGCGACCTCGACATCCGCGTGCTGCCCGGCGTCACCGCGATGCTCGCCGCCGCCGCGCGGGCCGGCGCGCCGCTCGGGCATGACTTCTGCGCGATCAACCTTTCCGACAACCTCAAGCCCTGGCCGCTCATCGAGCGGCGGCTGCGGCTGGCGGTGGAGGCGGATTTCGCCATCGCCCTCTACAACCCCCGCTCCGCTTCCCGGCCCGAGGGCTTCGGCAGGGCGCTCGCCGTGCTGCGCGACGCCTGCCGCGACACGCGGCCGGTGATCTTCGCCCGCGCCGTCTCGACGCCGGAGGAGCGGCTGGTCGTGGTGCCGCTGCCCGCCGCCACCGCGCGCCTCCTGGTCGTGGTGCCGCTGCCCGCCGCCACCGCGCGCCTCGCCGACATGCGGACGGTGGTGCTGGTCGGATCGAGCCGCACCCGCCGCGTCGGCCGCCATGTCTACACGCCCCGTTCGGTGACGCCGTGACGGCGGCCGGCTCCGCCTGCCGCCGCGTCGGCTCGCTCGTCCCCGAGCCATGCCAGCACCTCGGCGACGCTCGACGCCTCGCGGCGGGCGGGGGCCGGTGGGCGGGCGATCAGGGTCACCGGCAGGCCGAGCCGCCGTGCAGCCAGCAGCTTGCTCTCAGCCCCCTCGCCGCCGGCGTTCTTTGCGACGATCCGGCCAATCCGGTGCGCCCGCAGCAGCGCCGCGTCGCCGTCCGCCGTGAACGGCCCGCGGTCCACGACGATCGTCGCGCTGGGCAGCGGCAGGGGTCCGTCCGGCGGATCGACGAGGCGCAGCAGGTAGTCGTGCTGCGGCTGGGTGGCAAAGGCCGCGAGGTGCAGTCGGCCGATCGCGAGGAACACCCGCTGCGGCGGCCCGGCGAGGAGGGCCGCCGCGGCGGCGAGATCCGGCGCCTCCGTCCAGTCGTCGCCGGGGCCGGGGCGCCAGGGCGGGCGGACCAGCGCGAGCAGCGGGACGCCGGCCTCGGCCGCCGCCTCTGCCGCATGGCGGCTCATCTGCGCCGCGAAGGGGTGGGTGGCGTCGATCAGGTGCGTCACCTGCTCGCGCCTCAGCCAGGCGACGAGGCCCGGCACGCCGCCGAAGCCGCCGGTCCGGGTCGGGACGGGCTGCGCCCGCGGCGCCGCCACGCGCCCGGCATAGGACAGGACCGCACGCTCGCCACGGGCCGCCAGTGCCGCGGCGAGTGCGCTCGCCTCGCTGGTGCCGCCGAGCAGCAGGATGGTGCGGGTCATGGCTGAGGGTCCGTGGCTCACGATCGTCGGTCTGGGCGAGGATGGGCCGGACGGCCTGCCGCCTGCAAGCCATGCCGCCCTCGCCGCGGCCGAGGTGGTGATGGGGGCGGATCGGCACCTCGCGCTGTTGCCGGGCGTGGCGGCCGAGCGCATCGTCTGGCCGGTTCCCTTCGCCGACGGCATTCCGCGGCTCCTGAGCCTGCGCGGCCGGCCGGTGGTGATGCTCGCGTCCGGCGATCCCTTCTGGTACGGCGCCGGAACCAGCGTCGCCCGCCATCTCGACCCCGGCGAGTGGCGGGTGCTGCCGGCGCCCTCGACCTTCGGCCTTGCCGCCGCCCGGCTCGGCTGGGCGCTGGAGACGACCGCCTGCCTCGGGCTGCACGCCGCGCCGCTCGCCCGCCTGCGCCGCCACCTCGCGGCCGGCGCGCGGGCCATCGTGCTGCTGCGCGACGGGCCGGCGGCCGCGGATCTCGCGGCCTTCCTGACCGGGCTTGGCTTCGGCGCCTCGCGGCTCACCGTGCTGGAGGCGCTGGGCGGCCCGCGCGAGCGGGTGCGGCACGCCGATGCGGCGGCCTTCGCCCTCACCGATGTCCGCCACCCGGTGGCGGTGGGGGTCGAGGTCGCGGGGCAGGGGACGCCGCTCGGCTGGACCGGCGGGCTGCCGGATGCGACTTTCGAGCATGACGGCCAGATCACCCGCCGCCCGGTGCGCGCCATCACCCTCTCGACACTGGCGCCGAAGCCGGGGGAGCGGCTGTGGGACATCGGCGCCGGATCGGGCTCGATCGGCATCGAATGGCTGCTCGCCCACCCCGCGACCGAGGCGGTGGCAATCGAGCCGCGCCCCGACCGGGCGGATCGGGTACGCGCCAACGCCCTGGCGCTGGGCGTCGACCGGCTGGCAGTGGTGGAGGGCAGCGCCCCGGAGGCGCTGGAGGGGCTGCCGCCGCCCGACGCAGTGTTCGTCGGCGGCGGTTTGTCGGACGCGCTGCTTGCGGCGGTGTGGGACCGGCTGCCGCCCGGTGGGCGGCTGGTCTGCAACGCGGTGACGCTGGAGGGCGAGGCGCTGCTTGCCGGCTGGCAGGCCCGTGCGGGCGGCAGCCTCCTGCGGATCGCCCTGTCCGAGGCCGGAGCGCTCGGAGCGAAGCGCGGCTGGAAGGCGGCCTATCCGGTGGTGCAGTGGAGCGTCGCCCGATGATCGCCGGCTTCGGCTTCCGCGCCGCGGCCACCGAGGCGTCGCTCCGGGACGCGCTGGCGCGTGCCGGCGGGGCAGGGCGCCCGTTCGCCGCCGTCGCCGCACCGGCCGACAAGGCAGACGCCCCGTGCCTTGTCGCCATGGCCGCGGCGCTGGCCGCGCCCGTCGTTCCGATCGACGCGGGCCGGCTGGCCGCCATGCCGACCCGCACGGCCTCGCCCCGCGTTGCCGCGCTGCGCGGCACCGGGTCGGTGGCGGAAGCCGCGGCCCTGGCCGCCGCCGGGCCGGGGGCGCGCCTCGCCGGGCCGCGCGCGGTCTCCGCCGACCGGCTCGCCACCTGCGCGCTGGCCCTCGCTGCCGGAGAGATTGCATGACCGTCCACTTCATCGGCGCCGGCCCCGGCGCGCCGGACCTCATCACGCTGCGGGGCCGCGACCTCATCGCCCGCTGCCCGGTCTGCCTCTATGCCGGGTCGCTGGTGCCGGAGGGGCTGCTGGCGCACTGCCCGCCGGGGGCGCGGATCGTCAACACCGCGCCGCTCGACCTCGAGGCGATCATCGGGGAATGCCGCGTGGCGACCGCCGCCGGGCTCGATGTCGCGCGGCTGCACTCGGGCGACCTCTCCGTCTGGTCGGCGATGGGCGAGCAGCTGCGCCGGCTGCGGGCAGAGGGCATGCCGGTCAGCGTCACCCCCGGGGTCCCGGCCTTCGCCGCCGCCGCCGCGACGCTGGAAGTCGAATTGACGTTGCCCGGCCTCGCCCAGTCGGTGGTGCTGACGCGCACGCCGGGCCGGGCCTCGGCGATGCCGCCGGGCGAGACGCTGGCGGCCTTCGCCGCCACCGGGGCGACGCTCGCCATTCACCTGTCGATCCACACGCTGGCGCGGGTCGTGGCCGACCTCGTGCCGGCCTACGGCGCCGACTGCCCGGCCGCCGTGGTCGCCCGCGCCAGCTGGCCCGACGAGCAGGTGGTCCGGGCGACGCTCGGCACCCTGGAGGCGGCGATGGCGACGGCGCCCGTCGAGCGGACGGCGCTCATCCTCGTCGGGCGGACACTCGGCAACGCAGACTTCGGCGAGAGCCGGCTCTATGCCCCGGACTATGACCGGCGCTTCCGGCCGCGATCGACCGAAGGGGGGGCGGCGTGACTGCCGCGGCTGGCGCGTTGGCGCGACATATACCCGCGGGTATCTCAACACCTGCGGCGCCATGGCGCGGGATCCGCCATGCCTGACCTGCCCCCGGGCCTCCTCGTCGCCGCGCCGGCCTCGGGCGCGGGCAAGACCACGGTCACGCTCGGCCTCCTGCGCGCCTTCCGGGACGCCGGCCTGACCGTGCAGCCGTTCAAGAGCGGGCCGGACTATATCGACCCGGCGTTCCACCGCGCCGCGGCGGGGCGGGCGTCGTTCAACCTCGACAGCTGGGCGATGGCGCCCGGCCTTCTCGACACGCTGGCGGCGGAGGCGGCGGGGGCGGACCTCGCGGTGGCCGAGGGATCGATGGGGCTCTTCGACGGCGTCGCCGCCCCCGGCGCCACCGGCACCGGCGCCAGCGCCGAGGTGGCGGCGCGCTTCGGCTGGCCGGTCGTGCTCGTCCTCGACGTCAGCGGACAGGCGCAGTCGGCAGCGGCCACGGCGCTCGGCTTCACCGCCTTCCGGCCCGGCCTGCGGGTCGCCGGCGTCATCCTCAACCGCGTGGCGAGCCCGCGGCACGAGCGGCTGACCCGGCTCGGGATGGAGGCGGCGGGCCTCACCGTGCTCGGCGCCCTGCCGCGTCGCGGCGACCTCGTGCTGCCGGAGCGGCACCTCGGGCTGGTGCAGGCGGTGGAACACCCCGACCTGGAGGCGGCGATCGCCGCCTACGCGGCCTTCCTCGCCGCCCATGCCGACCTCGGCGCGCTGCGCGCGGCTGCGGCCGGCGGCGGTCCCGCGGCGCCGGGCAGGCTGCCGGCGCCGCCCGGCCAGCGGATCGCGCTGGCGCGGGACGCCGCCTTTTCCTTCGCCTATCCCCACCTTCTCGAAGGCTGGCGCCGCGCGGGGGCGGAGATCCTGCCCTTCTCGCCGCTCGCCGACGAGGCTCCGGATCCGGGCGCCGACGTCGCCTGGCTGCCGGGAGGCTATCCCGAATTGCACGTCGGGCGGCTCGCCGCGGCGGGACGCTTCCGCGCCGGGCTTTGCCGCTTCGCCGCGTCCCGGCCGGTGCATGGCGAGTGCGGCGGCTACATGGCGCTCGGCGCCGGGCTGACCGACGCCGGCGGCACGCGGCACGCGATGGCCGGGCTGCTCGGGCTCGAAACCAGCTATGCCAGCCGGCGGATGCACCTCGGCTACCGGCAGGCGACGCTCGCCGCGCCGATCCCCGGCCACCGCGCCGGCACGCGGCTGCGGGGGCACGAGTTCCACTACTCGACGATCGTCGCCCAGCCCGACGCGCCGCTCGCCGAGGTGCGCGACGCGGACGGCGCGGCGGTGCCCGAGACCGGCTCGCGCCGCGGTTCGGTCAGTGGCACCTTCTTTCACCTGATCGCGGAGGACACGGGATGACCGGCTTCGTCAGCATCGTCGGCTCGGGTCCCGGGGACCCGGAGCTCCTTACCGTCAAGGCGGTCAACCGGCTGAAGGCGGCGGATGCCGTGCTCTACGACGACCTTGCCTCCGGTCCGATCCTCGACCTCGCCGGGCCGTCGGCGGAGCTGGTGTCGGTGGGCAAGCGCGCCGGGCGACCCTCGCCGAAGCAGGAGCATGTGAGCCGGCTCCTCGTCGACTATGCGCTGAGCGGTGCCCGCGTGGTCCGGCTGAAGTCCGGCGACCCCGGCGTCTTCGGCCGGCTGGAGGAGGAGATTGCCGCGCTGCGCAGCGCTGGCATCGCCTTCGAGATCGTCCCGGGCGTCAGTGCCGCCACCGCGACCGCCGCTGCGGCGCGGATGCCGCTCACCCGGCGCCTGACGGCGCGGCGGGTGCAGTTTGTCACCGGCCACGACGTCACCGGCGGCCTGCCGGAGGATCTCGACTTCGCCGCGCTCGCCGACCCGCGCGCCACCACGGCGGTCTTCATGCCCAAGGGCAGCTTCGCCGCGCTCGCCGAACGGCTGATCGCCCGCGGCCTGCCGGCGGACACGCCCGCGCTGCTGGCGGAGAATGTCAGCCGGCCGGACCAGAGCCTGACGCCCGGCACGGTGGCGAGCCTCGCCGCGGCGCTTGCCACCGCGCGCTCCGGCCTGCCGGCCCTCATCCTCTACGGACCGCTCGCCCTCGACCCGGATCTCGGCTGATGCCGGCGGTCGACCTCGCGCTCGTCGGCATCGCGAGCGGCGACCCGGCGCAGCTCACCGGCGCCGCGCGGCAGGCGCTCGCCGCCGCCGACCTCGTGCTCATCCCCCGCAAGGGCGCGGAAAAGGCCCGGCTTGCCGACCTGCGCCGGGCGCTCTGCGCCGACCTCGGGGTGCCGTGCGTCGCCGAGTTCGACATGCCGCGTCGGGACGCCGAGGCGTCGGACTATCTTGGGGCGGTGGCCGACTGGCATGACGCGATTGCCGATGCCTGGGCCGCGGCGATCACCGGCGCGCTGCCGGACGGCGGGCGGGTGGCGCTGATGGTCTGGGGCGATCCTTCGCTCTACGACAGCAGCCTCCGGATCGCCGGGCGCCTGCAGGCCCGCGGCCTGGAAGCGCGGCTCAGCGTCGTGCCCGGCCTCACCAGCCTGCAGCTGCTGACCGCGGCGCACGCCATCCCGCTCAACGATCTCGGCGCGTCGGTGCTCGTCACCACCGGCCGCCGGCTGCGGGCCGAGGGCTGGCCGCCCCAGGTCGACGCCGTCGCGGTGATGCTCGACGGCGGCTGCGCCTTCGAGACCCTCCCGCCGGAGGGCATCGGCATCTGGTGGGGCGCCTATCTCGGCATGGCGGAGCAGATCCTGCACGCCGGCCCGCTGGCCGAGGCCGGCCCGGAGATCGTCCGCCGCCGCGCCGCCGCCCGCGCCGCGCATGGCTGGATCATGGACGTCTACCTGCTGCGGCGGAGCGAGGCGGCGGATCGCTGAGTTGACCGGCGCCTGCCGTTGGTCCACCAAGGAGGCAAGGGCGGCGGAGTCCGCTTGCGGGAGGTGCGCGTGGCCACAAGCGCCGGTTTCTGCGGCGGCATCGCCGGGGCGGTCGGGTGATGCCGGGGGGGCAGCTCCGCTGCGCGGCGCCCGTGGGCGATCACTGCGGCGAGGGATTGGTCTGGTGCGCGCCTGAGGCGGCAGCCTACTGGACCGACATCAACCGCTTCCTGATCCACCGCTATGACGAGGCGACGTCCGCCGTCCGGTCCTGGCATTTCGACGAGCCGGTGGTCGCGCTGGCGCTGACCACCGAACCCGGACGGCTGCTGGTCGCGCTCGGCTCGCGGCTCGTCTGGTGGTGGCCGGCGACCGACCGGCGCACCCCGCACGGCTTCGTGCTGCCGGATGCGCCGCGTGCCCGGCTGAACGACGGCCGGGCCGACCCGCACGGGCATTTCTGGGTCGGGTCGATGCAGAACAACGTGAACCCGGACGGCAGTGCCGGCCCGGCGGGCAAGGGTCTCGGCGCGCTCTACCGCATTGCGCCGGACGGTGCCGCCGCGGCCTGGCTGACCGGGCTCGGCATCGCCAACACCCTCTGCTGGAGCCCGGACGGCGGCACCTTCTATTTCGCCGACACGCTGGAGAACGAGATCCGCGCCTTCGACGTCGATCGCGAGACCGGCGCGATCTCCGGTGGGCGGCCGCATTTTGCGGGCTTCGACCGCGGCGCCCCGGACGGATCGGCGATCGACGCCGAAGGCCACCTGTGGAACGCCCGCTATGGCGGCGGCTGCGTGGTGCGCGTCGCCCCGGACGGCCAGGTGAGCGGCATCGTCGAGGTGCCGGCCCCGAACGTCACCACCTGCGCCTTCGGCGGGACCGACGGCCGGACGCTCTACATCACCACGGCAGGCCTCGGCACGCCGCCGGGCCACCGCCTCGCGGGCAGCCTCTTCGCGTTGCGGACCGAGGTGCCGGGCCTGCCCGAGAACCGGGTCCGCCTGTCATGATCGCACGGCGCGCCCTCGCCTGGTCGCACGGGACGCTCGCCGTCCAGTCGCTCGCCGGCATGCTCGGGCCGGTGCTGTTCGTGCTGCCGGACGGCCGGCAGGTGGCGCCGCTGCACGTCGCCCCCTGGGGCAATGACGCGGAGGCCGCCGCCCTGTCGCCGATCCTGCAGGCGCTGCGTGGCGAGTGGCCGTGCGTTCCCTTCGGGTTCGATGCACCGCGCGCGCTGCCGGCGGGATGGACCGCCGGCGGCGAGACCTTCGAGGGGGCGGAGGAACTGCACGGTCCGGGCTCCAACGCGCACTGGACCTTCTGCGACACCGGGCCGGAACGTCTGGTGCTGGAGCTCGTCTATCCCGAGACGCATCCGGTGCACTATCTGCGCCGCACCATCGTCCCCGATCCGGAGGCCCCGGCGATCGACCTGACGCTGGAGGTCGCGGCGCGGCGGGAATGCCGGCTGCCGGCCGGCCTGCACCCGACCTTCCGCCTGACGCCGCGGCCCGGCTCGGTGACGCTGGAGCCGGGGGCCCATGGCGCGATCTGGAGCCACCCGATCGACTTCGAGCCCGGCGCGACGCTGATCCCGCCCGGCGCCCGCTTTGCGAGCCTCGCCGCCGCGCCGCTGGCAGCCGGGGGCACCGGCGACTTCGCCCACCTGCCGCGGGTGGAGGATACCGAGGAACTGCTGCAGATGACGGGCGCCAGTGGCGACTTCGCGCTGCACTATCGCGACGAGGGGTTCCGCGTTCGGCTGACCTGGGAGGCGGCGGTGTTCCCGAGCGTCATCCTCTGGGTGTCGAACCGCGGCCGCAGCGCGTGGCCGTGGGCGGGGCGCCATCTGGCGCTCGGCGTCGAGCCGATCTGCGGCGCCTTCGACCTCGGCCCGGCGACCGCGACGGCGCCGAACCCGCTGTTGGCGTCCGGCGAGCCGACGGCGCTGGCGCTCGACCCGGACATGCCGCTGGTCACACGTTACCGGATCGCGGTGGAGCCGGCCTGATCCGATCGTCCGGGTGGCAGCCACGGCGCCGCGGCTGCGCTTCCGGAGCAGATCTCCCCGCCGATGCGTCAGCATCGGCAGCGCCTGCCTGCCCCCCCTGGCAGGCGCTTCGCGCCAGCCCAGGCAGGCGCTGCCGGTTGCTCTATCGAGATTTCGCGGGAGCCCGGTGTGGCCGCCGACGCCGGATCCGGCAGGCGGTTCAACCCGACCGAGGCCGGATCCAGGTCGCATGGCCCATCTTGCGCCCCGGCCGGGCCTCGGCCTTGCCGTAGAGTTCCAGCCGGGCGCCCGCGAGCGTCGGAGCGGTTGCGGCCTCGTCGCCGAGCAGGTTCAGCATCTCGGCGTCGGAATGCCGGCTGCCGTCGCCGAGCGGCCAGCCGCAGATCGCCCGGATGTGCTGCTCGAACTGGTCGATCGTGCAGGCCGCCTGCGTCCAGTGGCCGGAATTGTGCACCCGCGGCGCGATCTCGTTGACGACGAGCCCGCGGGCGGTGACGAAAAGCTCGACCCCGATCACCCCGACATAGTCAAGCGCGTTCAGGATGCGTCCCGCCGTCAGCACCGCATCCTGCGCCAGCGCCGGGGAAACCGGGGCGGGGACGCGGGTGCGGTGCAGGATGCCGTCCCGATGCTCGTTCTCTCCCGGGTCGAAGGCGGCGACCGCCCCGTCGAGGCCGCGGGCGCCGATCACCGAGATCTCGCGCTCGAACCGCACGAAACCCTCCAGCACCGACGGCTGGCCGCCCACGCCGGCGAAGGCCGCGGCGGCGGATGCGCCCGGCTCCAGCCGCACCTGGCCCTTGCCATCATAGCCGAAGCGCCGGGTCTTGAGGATCGCCGGGGTGCCGATCCCCTCCAGCGCCGCCGCGAGGTCCTCGCTGGAGTCGACGGGCGCCCAGGGCGCGACGGCGAGGCCGACTCCGGCGAGAAACGCCTTCTCCGCCCCGCGGTCCTGCGCCACCTCCAGCGCCCGGCGGCCGGGGCGCACCGGTACCACCGGCAGCAGCGCGTCGACCGCCGAGAGGGCGACATTCTCGAACTCGTAGGTCACGACATCGACCGAGGCGGCGAAGGCGGCGAGCGCGGCGGCGTCGTCGTAGCCGGCGCGGGTGACGGCGTTCGCCACCTGCGCCGCCGGCGGATCGGCCAGAGGCTCGAAGATGTGGGTGCGCATGCCGAGGCGGGCGGCGGCCATCGCCAGCATCCGGCCGAGCTGGCCGCCGCCGAGGATGCCGATCCGGCTGCCGGACGGCAGGAAGTCAGGCGCCATCGGGCACCTCCGCCACCGCGTCGGTCTGCGCCGCGCGCCAGGCGTCCAGCCGGTCGGCCAGCGCGGGATCGGTCGTCGCCAGCATCGCCGCGGCGAGAAGCCCGGCATTGGCCGCCCCGGCCGGGCCGATGGCGAGGGTGCCGACGGGGATGCCCTTCGGCATCTGCACGATCGAGAGCAGGGAATCGAGGCCGTTCAGCGCCTTCGACTGCACCGGCACGCCGAGCACCGGCAACCGGGTCTTGGCGGCGAGCATCCCCGGCAGGTGCGCCGCGCCGCCGGCCCCGGCGACGATGACGCGAAGCCCGCGCCCGGCCGCGGCCTCGGCGTAGGCGAACAGCCGGTCCGGGGTCCGGTGGGCCGAGACGATCCGCACCTCGTGCGGCACGCCGAGCGAGGCCAGCACCCCGGCCGCACCCTGCATGGTCTCCCAGTCGGACTGGCTGCCCATCACGATGCCGACGAGGGTATCGGCTGCGGCATCGGGGCCGCCTGAAGCTTGGTCCATGCCCGACTCCGGTTGGCTGGGAGCCGGCGACTATAGCCACCGGACCGCGTCACGCAAGCATGCGAACGCGGACGTCAGGCGATGATGTCGGGGGTGATCTCGTCGCTGATCCGCTGGATCTCGTCCTTCAGCATCAGCTTGCGCTTCTTGAGGCGGCGCAGCGTCAGTGCGTCGGCGCGTCCTTCGGTGTGGAGCGCCGTGATGGCGTCGTCGAGGTCGCGGTGCTCGCGCTGGAGAAGTTCCAGCTTCACCCGCAGAACCTCCTCCCGTTTCATCAGGGGCGCGTTATCCATCAGCCTCTCGGACCTGCCGTTCCCGCGGCACCATATCCTGCACGGCGGCCCGGCGGCTAGGGGGCTTGCGCCGACGCCGGCTCGCCGCCCTTGATTTGCGCCGGAGAGGGGCCATTTTTCTGGAACGTCAGGGGTCGCCGCGTTCGGGGCCCCGGCAGTAAGTCGCTTGAGACAAGGGCTTGATGGCATGACAAAGGTCACCTTCGCGTCGCATCCCTATCTTCTGGGGTTCGAGCAGCTCGACCGCCTGGTCGAGCGGACGGCGAAAACCGGCAATGACGGCTATCCGCCCTACAATATCGAGCAGTGCGGCGAAGCGTCCTACCGCATCACGCTGGCGCTGGCCGGTTTCTCGGAGGCCGATCTCGCGATCACGCTGGAGAACAACCAGCTGGTGATCCGCGGCAAGCAGGCGGATGACGCCGCCGACGGCCGCGTCTTTCTCCACCGGGGGATCGCCGCGCGCCAGTTCCAGCGCAGCTTCGTGCTGGCGGACGGTGTCGAGGTCGCAGGGGCCGCCCTGGAGAACGGCCTGCTCCACATCGATCTGGTGCGGGCGCAGCCGGAAACCGTGGTCCGGACGATCGCGATCAACGGCCGGGCCGGAAAGGCCTGACGCCGAAGGACCCAAGGAGGCAGAGATGACCGATTTTGCAAGCTACACCGCGGAGGACCCCAAGGGCATCGTCTATGTCCGCGAGGTCAAGACCGCCGACCTGCCCGAAGAGGTGCGCAGCCGCACCGGCGGGCTCGACCACCTCTATGCGATCCACGCCCCGAACGGCGCGGTGCTCGCCCTCGTCCCCGACCGCGCTCAGGCCTTCGTGGTCGCGCGCCAGAACGAGCTGTCGCCGGTCAGCGTTCACTGACGGAGCCGACGCTCCGGAGCGGTGGCGAGCGCCCGGTTTGCCGCCGGGTGCACCTGTCCGCGTCGATGCCTCTTCGGGATGCTGACCGACCCGTTTGAGCCGCGTGAAGCAGGCGCGCGGCAGGAGGCTGAGCCGGGGCCGGGCCCCAGCCTTTTGCCGTCTATGCGCGCGCCGCGACGGCGGCGACCAGCGCCTCCGGGCCGGTCTCGGCGGCGCCGAGCGCCGCGAGGTAGCGTTCGGCGTCGAGCGCGGCCATGCAGCCCATCCCGGCGCTCGTCACCGCCTGGCGGTAGACAGGGTCGGCGATGTCGCCGGCGGCAAAGACGCCGGGGATCGACGTCGCGGTGGAGCCGGGCTTCGTCACGACGTAGCCGCCATGGTGGGTCTCGAGCTGGCCCTCGACCAGCTGCGAGGCCGGCGCGTGGCCGATGGCGATGAAGACGCCGTCGCAGGCCAGCGTCCGTTCGGAGCCGTCGCGCACGTCGCGCAGCCGGACCCCGGTGACGCCGCGCGGGTCATGCTCGCCCAGAACCTCGTCGAGCACGTGGTGCCAGATCACCTCGACCTTGGGATGGTTGAACAGCCGCTCCTGCAGGATCTTCTCGGCCTTCAGCCCGTCGCGCCGGTGGACCAGCGTGACCTTCGTGGCGAAGTTCGTCAGGAACAGCGCCTCCTCGACGGCGCTGTTCCCGCCCCCGATCACCACCACCTCGCGGCCGCGATAGAAGAAGCCGTCGCAGGTGGCGCAGGCGGAGACGCCGAAGCCCTTGAAGGTTTCCTCGGACGGCAGGCCGAGCCACTTCGCCTGCGCGCCGGTGGCGAGGATCAGCGCGTCGGCGGTGTAGACCGTGCCGCCGTCGCCGATCGCGGTGAAGGGATGCTTCAGGAGGTCGAGGCGGGCGATGTGGTCGGGGATGAGCTCGGCGCCGGTGGCGGCGGCGTGCGCCTCCATCCGCGCCATCAGCTCGGGCCCCTGCACCTCCACGTCGCCGGGCCAGTTCTCGACCTCGGTGGTGATGGTGAGCTGGCCGCCGGGCTGGATGCCCTGGATCAGGATCGGCTTCAGCATCGCCCGCGCGCCATAGACCGCCGCGGTGTAGCCCGCGGGACCGGAACCGATGATGAGCAGCCGGGTATGGCGGGCGTCGGACATGGGCGAAAACCTTTCGGACCTCTCGAAGGTCGGGAATATAGGCTGCGCTGCGGCAAGGAGAAGGGGGCCCGCGCCATGGCGCCGGCCCCGCTGTTGGTCAGACCAGCCGCGCGCGCAGCTTCTGGTACTCGGTGTCGGTGATGGTGCCGGCTGCCTTCAGCGACTCCAGCTTGGTCAGTTCGTCCGCGACGCTGAAGCCGACGACGCTGCGCAGCTGCTCGCGCGCCGCCTCGGCCTGCTCCAGGTCGCGGTCGGTCATCCCCCAGCCCTGCGTCAGCAGGTAGGCGAAGATGCCGACGTAGGGCAGCACGACGAGGAAGATCACCCAGAGCACCTTGGCGACGCCGGAGATGTCCTTGCGGCGGAAGACGTCCATCAGGACCCGGATCAGGATCCAGAACCAGACGACGAAGAAGAAGATGAACAGCGCGTCGAGAAGGAAGGTCCCGAAGGTGACACCTCCGAGATGACCGCCGGCCTCGATGACTTCCTGATCCATGACTTGTCCCCGATTTTCATGGCTGTGGGCGTGGTGCCCGTACGGCAGGGCGCTTGTCGGACGGTGCCGCGCGAAAGGCAAGGCGCATTGCGGCAATTCCTGGTGACAGGCTCGTGCCCGGGAAACGCGGCACCTGCGAAAGATAATTGCGTCCGGCGGCGTGCCGGCATACGGATTCCGGCAGGGAGGCGCACCGAATGAACGGCCACAGACTGGACGCGATCGACCGGAGGATCCTGGCCGAGCTGCAGGCCGATGGCCGCATGACCAATGTCGAGCTGTCGCGCCGCGTCGGAATCTCGGCGCCGCCGTGCCTGCGCCGGGTGAGGGCGCTCGAGGAGGCCGGGTATATCCGCGGCTATCACGCCGCGGTCAATGCCCGCGAGCTCGGGTTCGAGGTGCAGGTGTTCGCGATGGTCGGGCTCTCCAGCCAGGCCGAGCGCGACCTTTCCGCCTTCGAGGCACAGTGCCGCGAATGGCCGCTGGTGCGTGAGTGCCACATGCTGAACGGCGAGATCGACTTCATCCTGAAATGCGTCGCGCCGGATCTGTCGACCTTCCAGAACTTCCTGACCGAGTCCCTGACCGCCGCCCCGAACGTGGCGAGCGTGAAGACGAGCCTCGTCATCCGCTGCGCCAAGGACGAGCCGGCGGTGCCGTTCGTGATCTACGAGGAGCGGGCGCGTCTGCGCGACTGACGCCCGTCCCGCTTTCCGGTCCCCTTCAGCCGCGGACGGCCGTCGCCCAGAGCGCGAAATGCCCGTCGCGCACCACCTGCGCGCTGGCGAAGCCGGCGGCGAGGAGGTGGCGTTCCAGCGTCGCGGCGGTGAAGCCGGTGCGATGGCCCATGAAATGGTTGCCCGCGGCGATCGACAGCCGGAAGCCGTAGAGGATGTCGAGCGGCGCGATCGGCCCCATTGCCGAGGTATAGGCCGGATCCTCGAGCTGGCCGTTGGCGATCAGCGCCGCCGCCTGCTGCAGGTCGGGCGTGGCGATCAGCGCGAAGCCGCCCGGCTTCAGCACCCGGCGGAACTCGGCGAGCGCCAGCGGCACCTCGTGCGGGAAC
This sequence comes from Amaricoccus sp., assembly GCA_044223585.1. GTDB lineage: Bacteria > Pseudomonadota > Alphaproteobacteria > Rhodobacterales > Rhodobacteraceae > Amaricoccus. Next base: position 32,198 of record JBGALW010000008.1, on the reverse strand, counting down.
AGATGCTCGATGTTGTGCGAGGACCAGACGGCGTCGACGCTGCCTTCCGCCACCACGCTCATGTCGGTGATGCTGGCGATGATGTCGGGGGCGACGCCGGGATCGATGTCGAGCCGGATCTCGGCCCAGGCGCCGGGGGCAAAGAAGGCGGCGGGCAGCTTGTCGGGGTGCGCGGCGCCGCAGCCGACGTGCAGCAGGCTGCGGAGCGCCGGGCGGGCCTCCGGCTCGACGAGAGACATGACGGTCATCGGCTCACTTTCTGTGCTGGTTGGGGGTCAGGGTTCGCGCAGGCTTTCCCGGAGGCCGCGGACCAGCGGCTCCAGGAAGAAATCGAGGACGCTGCGGGTACCGGTCTTGAGTTCGGCCTGCAGCGTCATGCCCGGCAGCGCCTGGCTGCCGGGGGCGAGGTCGTGCAGCGCCACGGACGGATCGAGGGCGATCTGCCCGCGATGCAGCGCGGTGGCGCCCGGCTGGCCCTCCGGCGCCCAGGATTCCCGGCTGACCGCGCGCAGGGTGCCGGCGAGCGAGCCGTGCCGCCGCCAGGGGAAGCTGTCGATCTTGAGGCGCGCTGCGGTTCCGGGGGCGAGGTTGCCGATGTCGGCCGAGCGCAGCCCCACCTCGGCGATCAGCGGCACGCCGGAGGGGACGAGCGTCACCACCGGCTCGCCCTCGCGCACCAGCGAGCCGGGAGCGCGGCGGACCGTTTCCAGCACCACGCCGTCGCGCGGCGCCTTCAGCAGCGTCAGGGCGTCGAGCCGCTCGGCCTTGGCGAGCTGGTCCTCAACGCGGGCGAGGTCGGGGCCGACGGCGGCGAGCCGCTCCAGCGTCTCCCGCTGCCAGTCGCGCAGGAAGGCGTCCCGCTCCGCCGCTGCGGCGCGGGTGCGGGTCGCGAGTTCCTCCAGCCGGGCGGCATGCTGGCGGGCCTCGTCCTCGACCGCGAGCCGTCCGGCCTTCGCTTCCAGCAGGGTGAGGCGCGAGCCCACCTTGTCGGCGGCGAGCTTGCCGCGCATCGCCTCGATCTCGCGCGCGACGGCGAGCCGTTCCGCAAGGCCGTCGCCGGCCTGCTGCTCCGCGCGCTCGGCCGCCGCGATCGCCGCGAGGTTCGCATCGAGCGCCGCGCGGCGGGCGGCGAGCACCGAGGCGCGCTCGGCGCCGAGCGCGCCCTGCAGGGCCGCCTCGGCTCCCGCGGTCTGTGGTGCGGCGCGACCCTCGAGCTCGGCCTGCAGCCGGTCGCGCTCGGCGGTCAACGCGCGACGCTGTGCCTCGAGCGCCTCGCGGTCGGCCGCGGTGAAGGTCGAGTCGAGGATGGCGAGCGTGTCCCCCTCGCGCACCGGGTCGCCCGGGCGGACGCGCACCTCGCGCAGCACGGCCGAGCCGACGGGTTGAAGCACCACCGGCGGCACGTCCGCGGCGAGCCTGCCGGTCGCGGTGACGACGACGTCGATGCGGGTGAGGGCCGCCGCCACCACCAGCGCGACGACGAGGCCGGCGCCCACTGCCGGCCAGGCGCGCAGGGCGAGCGGCACCGGCGCCGCGACGAGGGCGTCGAGGTCGTTCTGGAAGTCGAGCGCCTCGCGGGGGATCGGGCTCACGCGGAGGCTCCGCAGCGGCGGCCGGGATTTCTCCGCGCACGCATCCTGCCGACCTGCCGGTGCCGGGCCGCGACATTCACCGGAGTCGTCTGTCGCGCCTTGGCTCGAGGTCTTCCCGCCGATGCGTCAGCATCGGCAGCGCCTGCCTGCCCCCCTGGCGCGCTTCGCGCCAGCCCAGGCAGGCGCGCCGATCCTCCATCGCGATGTCGCAGGAGCCGACCGCCGTCGCCGGACATCGGGGCTGGATCGCATGTGCGAACCCGATAGCCAGGTAGGGGCGTCCGTCACGATTTCGCCGACGGCCGAAATCGTGACGTGAGTGCGCGCGCACGTCCGAGCCGGGCTGGGAGACGCGGACCCTCACGCCAGATGCTCCGTCTGCTGCTGCCAGAGCCCGCGGTGCGCACCTCTCCAGCAGCACGGCATGGGGCGCCATGTCCACCACCCGGCCACGGTCGAGCACGAGGATCGCGTCGGCCCGCACCAGCGACGAGAGGCGGTGCGAGACGATCAGCATCGTCCGACCCCGCGCCATGTCGGCGAGGTTGCGGTTCACCAGCGCCTCGCTCTCGGGGTCGAGTGCGCTCGTCGCCTCGTCGAACACGAGGATGCCCGGTGCCAGCAGGAGCGCGCGGGCGATGGCGACGCGCTGGCGCTGGCCGCCGGAGAGGTTGGCGCCGCCTTCCTCCACCGCCGTCTCGTAGCCGGCGGGCAGGCGGCGGATGAACTCGTCCGCGCCGGCGAGGCAGGCCGCCGCCATCACCTCCTCGATCACCGCCTGCGGCCGGGCGGCGGCGATGTTGTCGCGCACGCTGCCGCGAAACAGCAGGTTCTCCTGAAGGACGACGCCGAGGCCGCGGCGCAGGTGGCCGAGGTCGATTGCCCGGATGTCGACGCCATCGATGTGGATTGCGCCGGCGTCGGGCGACTCGATCCCCTGGAGCAGCCGGGTCACCGTGGTCTTGCCCGAACCCGAGCGCCCGACGACGCCGATCACCTGCCCCGGGGCGATCGCGAAGCTCACCCCGTCGAGCGCCGGCTGCCGGGCGCCCGGATAGCTGAAGCGCACGTTGTCGAAGCGGATGGCGCCGCTGAACACCGGCCGCGCCGGACGGGCGGCCTCCGCCGCTTCCGCCGGATGGTCCATGATGGTGGCAAGCAGGCGGGCGGAGAGCGCGGCCTCCTGATACTCGTTCATCAGCCCGACGATCTGCACCAAGGGGCCGGTGACGCGCTGCGACAGCATGGTGAAGGCGACGAGCGCGCCGAGCGACAGCGCGCCCTCGAAGACCAGCACCGCGCCCATGGCGAGCACGGCAATCTGCATCATCTTTTCCAGCCAGCCGGTGGCGGCGGAGGCGAAGGCGGCGATCTCGCCGACGCTCCACTGCCGCCGCACGGTGGCGACGAGGCTCGCGTCCCACGCCGCCTGCCGGTTTCCCTCCAGCACCAGCGCCTTGACGGCGCGCATGTTGTGCAGCGTCTCGATGAGCTGCGCCTGCTTCTCCGCCTCCGCGGCATAGAGCGCGGTCAGGCGGCGCTGGAACAGGGGCAGCAGGGCGCCGATGCACCCGGCGATGGCGAGGGCGAAGCCGAGCACGATGGCGGTCAGCGTCCCGGAATAGAGCAGGAGCAGGGTCAGCAGCACCGGCAGCAGCGCGGCGTCGAGCAGCGTCTGCAGCAGGCGCCCGGTCAGGAAGCCGCGCAGCTTCTCGGTCTGCTGGATGTTGCGGGCCAGCACGCCGGCCGCGGTCGTCTCGAACACTGCCATCGGCAGGCGCATCAGGTGCGCGAAGGTCCGGGCGCCGAGGCGGGCGTCGACCTTGCCGCCGGCGATCAGCATCAGCCGCTGGCGGACATAGCCGAAGACGGCGTCGAAGCTCGCGAGCAGCACGAAAACCGCGACGACGACGAAGAGGGTGTTCCACGCCTCATGCGCCACCACCTTGTCGATCAGCACCTGCAGGAGGAGCGGGATCGCGAAGGAGATGAGGTTCGCCGTCACCGCCGCGGTGGCGACGCCGGCAAGAAGGTGGCGCTGCTTCAGGAGTTCCGGGACGAACCAGGAAAGGCCGAAGGGCTGTGCCGCCTCACCGTCGCGCGCCGCCCGGCGGACCAGCAGCAGCTGGCCGGTCCAGTCGGCCTCGAAGGCGGCGCGGGGGACGAGGTGGACGCCCTCGGCCTCGCGGCGCGGGTCGAGGATGGCGGCCGCCGGCTGGCCGTCGGCGCCCGGCATGGCGTGGACCAGCACGACCCAGTGGCCGCCCCGCATCTTGGCGAGCGCCGGATAGGCCGACCCGAGCGAGCCGGCCTTGTCCCAGCCGGCGCGGGTCAGCAGCCGGCTGCGGAACCCGGCGCGCTCCAGCGCGGCGCGGACCGAGGCGGTCATGTCGTCCTCGACCACCTCCGGCAGCGCCTCGGGTGCCATGGCGACGCCGTGGTGCGCGGCGATCAGGAAGGCGCAGCGCAGCGCGGTGAGCTGCGGCGCGAGGGCGCTGATCTGCGGCGCGAGGCGGGGGTCTGTGGCGGTCATGGCGGCCGCACCATGGGCGGCCGCTGGTTAGCCTTCGGTAAAGGCGAGAGTTAACGGAAGGTACCGGAAAGGGTCCGGCCCGACGGGCCGGCCGACCCTACATCGAGAAGCTGGTGCCGCAGCCGCAGGAGGAGGTGGCGTTCGGGTTGTTGACGACGAAGCGGGCGCCGATCAGTTCGTCGGCGAAGTCGATCTCGGCTCCGGCGAGGAAGGGCAGCGACACCGGGTCGATCAGCACCCGCGCGCCGTCCTTTTCCAGCACGAGGTCGTCGTCGGCCGCGGCGTCGAGCCTGATGTCGTACTGGAAGCCGGAGCAGCCGCCGCCCTCGACCGCGACACGCAGGGGCTCGGGGCCGATCTCGCGGATACGGTCGAAGGCGCGGTCGGTGACGCGCGGGGGCAGGGCGAGCATGGGCGTTGGCCTCGAAATCTGGCTGTCCCGCCAAAGATAGGCGGCGGCACGGGTTCCGGCAAGCCGCCGGTCCGCCCTTTACCTTCCGCCCCGCCGCTGGGTAGGACGGAACGATCGTGAGGCCGGCGAGGATCATGGCGGCATGACAGCACCCTATGCGACCCGGCCGGAGGCGAGCCGGGGGCGGCGCTACCCGGAGGAGGGGTCGCGGCACCGGTCGGACTTCCAGCGCGACCGGGACCGGATCATCCATTCCTCGGCCTTCCGGCGGCTGAAGCACAAGACGCAGGTCTTCGTCGAGCACGAGGGCGACTACTACCGCACGCGGCTCACCCACTCGATCGAGGTGGCACAGGTGGCGCGCACGGTGGCGCGGACGCTCGGCCTCAACGAGGAACTGGCCGAGGCGGTGGCGCTCGCCCACGATCTCGGGCATCCGCCGTTCGGCCATACCGGCGAGGATGCGCTCGCCGCGATGATGGCGCCGTATGGCGGCTTCGACCACAATGCGCAGGCCCTGAAGATCGTCACCCGGCTGGAAGCGCATTATGCCGAGTTCGACGGCCTGAACCTCACCTGGGAGACGCTGGAGGGGATCGCCAAGCACAACGGGCCGGTCACGGGCGAGATCCCCTTCGCGCTGGCCGAATACAACGCGGGGCACGACCTCGAACTCGGCACCCACGCCAGCGCCGAGGCGCAGGTCGCGGCGCTCGCCGACGACATCGCCTACAACAACCACGACCTCGCCGACGGCCTCCGCGCCCGGCTGTTCACGCTGGAGGACCTGCGCCAGCTGCCGCTGATCGGCCCCTGCATCGCCGCGGTGGACGCGAAGTGGCCGGGCCTCGCGCCGGCGCGGCGCGAGCATGAGGCGCTGCGCCGGTTCTTCGGCCTCCTCGTCGAGGACGTGCTGGCGCAGAGCCGCGCGACGCTCGCCGAGGCGGCGCCCGAGAGCGCCGAGGCCGTGCGGCTGCTCGGCCGGCCGGTCATCCGCTTCTCGCCCGGCACCTTCGCGGAGCTGAAGCAGATCCGGCATTTCCTCTACGTGCGGATGTACCGGCACTGGGCGGTACAGCGGATGCGGCGCAAGGCGCGGCTGGTCACGGAGGAGCTGTTCGCGACCTTCTTCGAGGCGCCTGAACTGATGCCGCACGACTGGAACGCCTGCGGCGCGCTGGAGCCCGTTGCCCGCGCGCGGGTGGTTGCCGACTATATCGCCGGCATGACCGACCGCTACGCGCTGCAGGAGCACCGCCGCCTCACCGACCCGCTGGTCAAGGGCGGAGGCGCCTGAAGCCTCCGCGCCGCGCTACAGGAGCGCGTCGTCGAAATGCACGACCGAGCGTGCGCGGTCGTCGTCGATGATCCGGGCGAGGCCGACGAGATCGAGGCCGGCCGAAGCAAAGTCGCTGTCGTGGTCGAAGTCGGTGATCTTGAGGTTGAAACTCTCCGTCCCCTCGTGCTTCCGGTCGTTCAGGAGCTTCACCGAAACCACGGCCTCCGTTGCGCCTTCCGCCAGGGTGACACGGCCGCTTTCGGCCCTGTAGTCGCGGTCTGCCCTGGCGCTCCCATTCTGGGTCCTGAAGCGGATCGTCAGGTCGTCGTCCAAAGGCTGGGATATGCTGATGGTGAAGTGGGCGTAGCCGGCACTCTCGGAGACCGTCAGGTCGCTGACGTGCATCGCCCGCTTCTCGGTGCCGGGCTCGTCGTCGAGGATCCAGCCGGTGGTGGTGAGGTCCCGCAGGCCGGGGCCGAGGCTGGCGCCCACCGGCCCCGAGAGCCCGACGCTGAAGAACTCGTCCGACTCTGAGGTGCTGTCGCCGGCGCCGTTCACATAGAAGGTCTTGACCGTCTCGCGGGGGTCGAACTGAAGCCTGCGGTCAGCGACGGCGAAGTCGCTTCCGGCGAGTGCCGTTCCGTTGATGGTCTGGTAGTCGACGGTGATGGTGGAGTCGGACGCTTCGGACAGGCGGACCGTGAAGTAGACGTTGCCGGGATACTCGCTGGCGTGCTCGGCCTCGATCGAGAGCACGGGGCGGCTGGCGTCACCGTCGAGGATGACCGCCCTGCCGTCCGCCGCGACACCCTTGCCGCTCACCGCGAGGTGGAACGTTTCGGTCGCCTCCGCCACGCGGTCGTTCTTCAGGGCGATCGCGACGCTGGCCTCGGTCTGGCCCGCTGCGAACGTGACAGAGCCGGATTTCGCCGTGAAATCGCTGCCCGCCCTGGCGGAACCGGCGACCGTCTTGAACCGCAGCGTGGTGTCCTCGGTGAAGGCCTCGGACAGGCTGAGGGTGAAAACGGCCTTGCCGCCGCCCTCTTCGACCACCGGCGCGGTGACGGCGAGAGCGCGGTCTCCGCCGCTGGGGTCATCATCAAGGAGCCAGCCCTCGGCACGGACCGTCTGGTTGCGGCCGCCGAAGATGGCGCCCTCGGCGTTGTAGAGCTCTACCCCGATTGATTCGTCAGGCTCTGGATCGGTGTCGCCGGCGCCGTTGATGTAGAAGACCTTTTCGGTTTCGCCCTCGCGGAACAGGAGACTTCTGTTGTCCGCGATCGAGAAATCTTCGCCGCCGAGCGCCGACCCGGAGAAGGTGTGGTAGTACACCCTGACGTCCGAAGGCGCCGCTTCCGACAGCCGGGCGATGAAGTAAACGTTGCCGGGATATTCGGTGTGCCGTTGCGCCTCAAGGGAGAGAACCGGGACGCGTCCGTCATCGTTGGCGATCGTGGCCTCTCCATAGGCGGACAGTCCGGCGCCGGAGACCGCAAGGCCGAAAGTCTCGGAAGGCTCGACCACCTTGTCGTCCTTGAGCGTGACCTGCACGGTCGCTTTGGTCTCGCCGGCAGCGAAGGTCACGGCGCCGGTCCTGGCCACGAAGTCGGAACCGGCGGTGGCCGAGCCGGCGACGGTCCTGAAGTCGAGCGTCTTGGTGGAGGAGAAGGCTTCCGAGAGGCTGATGGTGAAGGTGGCCTTCCCGGCGGACTCGGCGATGACCGGACCGACGACGGCCACGGATTGATCGCCGCCGCTGACATCGTCGTCGAGAATCCAGCCGACGGTGCGCAGGACCGTTATGCCCTTGCCGAAACCGGCGCCCATGGGATTGAAGAGTTCAAGCCCGAAGGCTTCGTCCGGCTCGACGGTGGCGTCGCCCGCACCGTTGACATAAAAGGTGGCGTTGTTGTCGCCCGCCTTGATTGTCAGCTCGCGCGAGGCCTGGGAATAGTCGGTCCCGCCGATCGCGGTCATCGAGAAAGTCGTGTATTCGAAGGTTACGTCATACGAAAGCGCTTGAGACAGGCTGACGGTAAAGTAGACATTGCCCGGATATTCGTCAGCCCTGCTTGGCTCGACACTGAATGTCGCCATGACACAATTCCTTGGATAAATTTCCCCCGATGGGGAAAGGGTCGGACCGACTCAAATTTGAGTCAAGCTCTTGAAACCCTGCGGCGCCGCCGGTACCGCTAAATGGTTAACCGGAGGACGCCGCGATGAACCTCGAGAAGGTGGTCTTCGGGTTCTTCATCCTGCTCGCCGCCACGGTGAATTTCGGCTTCGTCTATGGCGACATGTCCGACCCGGTGCTGCACAACCGCTGGGAGCTCTATGCGGCGGTCGTGGTCAACCTGATCGCCGCGGTGCTGAAGTTCGGCGACCGGACGCACATCGGCGCGGTGCATCTCTCGACCAGCCTTGTCGCGCTGCTGCAGTTGGCGGCGGCGACGCTCGTCTGGGTCGTTGCGGAGCAGCGCGGTGTCGGTGAGAGCCGCGAGGTGATGGCGGCGGTGGTGTCGCTGGCGGCGGGGGCGTTTCTCGCCAATGTCGTGTCGGTCGCGATCATGGTGGTCGAGACGACGATGCGGCGGCGCTGACGTCGCGGGGCATTCCCGGTGGGCAACCTGTTCTTCATCTCGATCCGGCGGCTCCGGGCGCCGCTGATCTTCATCATCGTGGTGTTCTCGGTCTCGACGATCGGGCTGGCGCTGATCCCCGGCATCGGGCCGGACGGGACGCCCTGGCGGCCGACGCTGTTCGAGGCCTTCTATTTCGTCACCTACACTGCGACGACGATCGGCTTCGGCGAACTGCCGTACAGCTTCGACAACGTGCAGCGGCTGTGGGTGACGGCGACGATCTATTCGTCGGTGGTCGGCTGGGCCTACCTGCTCGGGACCATGCTGGCGCTGGTCGGGGACACCGGCTTCCGCGCCGCGCTGGTCGCCGCGCGGTTCGGGCGGGCGGTCCGGCATCGCCGCGAGCCCTTCTACCTGCTGGCCGGGCTCGGGGAGACCGGCCTGACCGTGGCGCGCGGGCTCGACGTCATGGCCATGCCGTTCGTCGCGATCGACACCGACGAGTCGGCGGTGCTGGCCCTCGACCTCGGCGATTTCGTCACCGACCCGCCGGCGATGGCCGGGGACGTGACCTCGCCGGAGGTGCTGTCGCTGGCCGGCCTCGGGCGGCGCGAATGCCGCGGCGTGCTGGCGCTGACCGCCGACGACCGGGCGAACCTCGCGATCGCCGTGGCGGCGCGGCTGCTGCATCCGGGGTTGCGGGTGATCGCGCGGGCGCATGACTCCGGCGTCATGCGGGCGATGGAGACGGCCGGGGTGGCGGAGATCATAAACCCCTACCGCGCCTTCGCCGATCGGCTGGCGGTCGCCATGCGGGCGCCGGACACCCACCGGCTCCTGACCTGGCTGACCCGGATGCCGGGCAGCGACCTGCCGGCCCGGGTGCCGGCGCCGCCGGGTCGCTGGGTGGTCTGCGGCTATGGCCGGTTCGGGGCGGAGGTGGTGCGGGCGATCGAGGGCGAGGGGTTCGCCGTCACCATCGTCGATCCGGACGAGCCGGCCCACGACCGTCGCCGGGTGGTGCAGGGCCTCGGCTTCGACGCGGCGAGCCTTGAGGCGGCCGGCGTGGCGCACGCCGAGGGCCTCGTCGCGGGCAGCGACGACGACACCGCGAACCTCGCGATGGCGATGGCGGCGCGGGCGGCCAACCCCGACATCTTCGTCATCGTGCGGCAGAACCACGTGCGCAACCGGCCGCTGTTCAAGGCGCTGGGCGCCGCGATGGTGATGGAGCCGAGCCAGATCATCGCGGACGAGTGCCTGAGCTTCCTCTCCGCACGGCACCTGTCGGCCCGAGCTTCTGGAGCCTGCGGCTCGACCAGCGCGAGGCGCCGGGCTTTCTCGACGCGATGGCCCGCACCCCCGGCGGGGCACGCCTCGGGGATCTCTGCCGCGACATCGTCGAGCGCGACCAGGCGCTGCCCTGCGTCGTGCTCCGGCTGGCGCGGCGCGGCCGGGTTGTCGAGCTTCCGGGGCCGGAGGAACCGCTGATGGTCGGTGACGACCTGCTGTTCGCCGGACTGGAGCGGGCACAGCGCGACATCACGGAGACGGCGCGGAACGCCAACACCGCGCTGTTCGTGCTGACCGGCGAGGAGCCGTGGACGCTGCTCGGCCGGATCCTCGCGGCGCGCGGCGTCAGGGCCTGACGGCGGCGAGGACGAGCGCGACGACGTGGGCGCGCCGCCGGGTGGCGGCGGCTTCGGACTCGAGGTCGGTGCCGAGGAGCGGCCCGAGGGCCGGCATCAGCGGGAAGGTGGCGAGGGCGAGGATGCTGGCGGCGAGTTCGGACGCGTCCGCGTCCGCGCGCAGGCTGCCGTCCGCGGCCCCGGCGGCGAGAATGCGGGCGAGGCCGGCGACCAGCGGGGCGGCCACGCCCAGCAGTTCCGGCCGGCCGGCCAGCGTGGCGCCGCGCTGCATCGTCTCGGCGGTCAGGAGCCGGACCAGTCGCGGATTGCGACGCGCCTGATCGAAGACGAGCCCCACCAGGTCGGCCAGCGCCGCGGCCGGGGGCGCATCCTCCGACAGCGCGCCGCTGACGTCGGCCATCTCCCGGCAGGCATCGACCAGCGCGCGGGCGTAGAGCGCCTCCTTGTTGCCGACATAGTGGTAGAGCATCCGCTTGTTCGCCCCGGCCCGGGCGGCGATGCGGCCGACGCGCGCGCCGTCGAGGCCGAACTCGGCGAACTCGGCGCGGGCGGCGGCGAGGATGGCGGCGCGGGTGCGATCGGGATGGCGCTTCGTCATCCCGTGGTTCTCCGCCGCAGGCGTAACCGAAGGGTTACGCAACCGGGGGCGGCGGATTTCGGTTGCGCCCGGACGAGGCGGCGTGCGCAATGCCGCGGGCGAGGGAGGAATGCCCATGAAGATTGCCGCTGCAGCCTATCCGATCGACTGGCACAACCGCTGGAACGACTATGTCGGCAAGCTGCGGGTCTGGGTGCGCACGGCGGCGGAAAAGGGGGCGGAGCTGCTGGTTTTCCCCGAATATGCCGCGCTGGAGCTGGCGAGCCTGGCCGGGGAGGGAAATGCGCGCGACCTCGCGAGGTCGATCGACGCGGTCAACGCGCGGATCAAGGACGTCGACGACCTGCACGGCAGCCTCGCGCGGGAGTTCAAGGTTCATGTCTGCGCCGCGTCCGGACCGATCCGGCGGGCGGACGGCAAGCCGGTCAACCGCGCGCGGCTCTTTGCGCCGGACGGCTCGCAGGGGCATCAGGACAAGCTCATCACCGCGCGATTCGAGCGGGAGGACTGGGGAATCGCGCGCGGAGAGGCGGTGCGGGTGTTCGACACGGGGCTCGGGCGGATCGGGATCCTGATGGGGTATGACGCGGAGTTTCCGCTGCTGGCGCGCGAGATGGCGGCGGCGGGGGCGGAGATCCTGCTGGTGCCGTCCTGCACCGACACCGCGCGCGGCTACTGGCGGGTCAGGATCGGCGCGGTGGCGCGGGCTCTGGAGAACCAGTGCGTCGTGGTGCACGCGCCGGCGGTCGGGGAGGCGCACTGGCTGCCCGCCGCGTCGAAGAACCATGGCGCGGCGGCGATCTATGCCCCGCCCGACATCGGGCTGCCGGAGGACGGGGTGATCGCCACGGGCAAGAGCGGCGTTGCCGGCTGGGTCTATGGCGACGTTGCGCTCGCCGACCTCCGGCGGGTCCGGGAGTCGGGGACCGTCCTGACCTTCCGGGACTGGCCGGACCAGATCGGGGCGATCTCGAGGGTCGAGGTGCAGCCGCTGGGCGTCGCGGCGGAGGCCTGAGCGGCGGTCTGCCGGATTGCCCCGAGGTCAGTGTCACCCCCGGCCTCGGGCGTCGGCCGTTGGACCGTTTCCGCTGTCATCTCGATAGGGCAATCGGCGGCGCCTGCCTGGGCTGGCGCGAAGCGCCTGCCAGGGGACAGGCAGGCGCTGCCGATGCTGATGCATCGGCGCGAATATCTGCACCGGAGGCGCTCCGGCGGGCCGTGGCAAACCGACCAAGGCCAAGAATGCCTTGGTCTTCAATGATCACGCAGGCCTGTCGAAGCGTTTCACCCACCGGCGGTGCAGCCAGTAATACTGCTCCGGAGTGGCCCTGACGCGGGCGGAGAGGCTATCAGCGGCAGCCTGGGTCATGGCTTCCGCGCTGGTGCGCTCGAGCGGGGGCTCGAACTCGATCGCGACGGAGACGCCGTCGGGCTGGCGCGTGCCGTAGGCCGGGATCATCGGCACGTCGAAGCGGAGCGCCAGCTCGGCGATGGCGAGGCCGGTCGGGGCCGGGTGGCCGAGGAAGTCGATCGGGTCGCCACCCTGCACGTACTGGTCGAGCAGCACGCAGACGATGCCGCCGGACTTCAGGAAGCGCACCAGCTCGCGCATCCCCTGCCGGCTGCGCGGGAAAAGCGGCGCGCCGGAGAGCGACATCTGCTCGAAGTACATCTCCTCCAGCAGCGGGTTCTTCACCGGGCGGTAGAGGGCGCCCGCCTCCATGCCGCGGGCCTTCAGCATGCCGCGGACCGCTTCCCACTGTCCGAAATGGCCGGAGACCAGCAGGGCGCCGCGGCCGGCGGCGCGGGCGGCGAGGAAGGGCTCCCAGCCGGGGCCGGCGGGTTCGGTCCATGCGGCGCGGCGGTGGAAGGCCTCGACGGTCACGGTCTCGATCAGCGTGCGGCCGAAGCTGTCGGCCATCGCCCTCCGGATGCGGCGGCGCTCCGTGGCCGGCATCTCGGGAAAGATCAGCCGGAGATTGTTCTCGACCCGGTTCCGAAGGTTGGGCACCACCGCGACGGCGATGCGAAGGAAGCCCGAGGCAAAGGCCAGACGGGCGCGATAGGGAAGCGCGCGCGCGATGGCGAGCAGGGCTGCCTGCGGCGCATAGGCGAGGCGGTCGCGCAGTGTCACGCGGGTCATGCGCCGACCCGCGCGACGAGCTGGCGATAGCGGAGCGAGAGGATGGCGACCGCGGCGATGCAGCCGGCGGCGGTGCCGATGAAAAGCCCGGTCTCGGCGAGCCCGGCCGGAAAGGCCAGAAAGAGGCCGAGCGGCACCATGACTCCCCAGAAGGCGAGGAAGAAGCAGAGCGTGGTCGCCCAGCTGTCGCCCAGCGCGCGGGTGGTCTGGCCAAGCACCACCTGTCCGGCGTCGAAGGTGATCGAGACGGCAAGGATCGCCATGATCGGCGCGGCGCGGGCGGTAAGCGCCGCATCCCCGGTGTAGAAGCCGACGACCGACGGCGCGAAGGCGACGAGCAGGAGGCCGATCAGCGCCACGAGGCCCATGGCGGCGGTGAGGCCGGCGGTGGCGGCGGCGCGCGCCTCGGGCCGGTCGCCGGCGCCGGCCGCCTGGCCGACGCGGACGGCGGTGCCGACCGAGATTCCAAGCGAGATCATGAATACCGTCGTCTCGACATTGTGCAGGATGGTGTAGGCTGCGAGCGGGGTTTCGCCAAGAAGTCCCGCCGCCTGCGCCATCGTGGCGAAGGCGGCGGTTTCGAAGAAGTAGGCCGCGCCGCCGGCAAGGCCGATCCGGCGCATCTCGGCACCCGCGTACCAGCCGCCGGGCCCCCAGAGGCCGTGGATGCGGCCGCGGAACCGGGCGAATTCGGGCAGGCTCAGCAGCCAGAGGAGCAGGCCCGCGATCATCGCGGCGCGGGCGAGAACCGTCGCCAGCGCGGCGCCGTCGGCGCCGAGTTCCGGCGCGCCGAGGCGGCCGCCGATCAGCAGCCAGTTGAGGGCGATGTTGACGAGGTTGCCTCCGGCCATCACGACGACGCCGGGGCGCGGGCGGCTGGTCCCCTCGAGGTAGAAGGACGCCGCGACAAAGAGAAGGTGCAGGAGAACGCCGGGGGCGGAGATCCAGGCGACCCGGGCACCACCGGCGACGAGGGCGGGATCCTGGCCGATCAGGCGCAGGACCGGTCCGGCGGTGAGCGTGGCAAGACCGAGGATCAGGCCGACCGCGGTGGCCCAGCGCAGGCCCCGGAGAAGGATGGCGGGCGTGTCGGGGTCAGCTGCGCCGGCCTCGCGCGCCGTCGTCGCGACGATGCCGACCATGCAGCCGATCCCGGCGACGATCACCGGCATCACGAAGGCGTAGCCGAGGGAAAGGGCGGCGAGGGCGCCGGTGTCGTAGCGTCCGACCATCACCACGTCGGCGAGGGCGAGGCCGACCAAGCCGGCGCGGTTCAGCACCACCGGCCAGGAAAGGATGAAGAGCGCCCGCCAGTTCCGGGCGAGCCGCGCCGCCCTGGTTTCGGGGCGCGCCGTTCCGGCCGGCGTCGCGAGGAACGTCATGGAACGGATCCTCCCGATCCCGCCGGGCTTGGGTGCCGGTCTGGTTGTTTGTCGGCCGTCCGGGGAACCCGGTCAGTGCTTGACCGGGTTGATCATCATGACCATCTGCCGGCCCTCGAGCCGGGGCATCGCCTCGATCTTGCCGAGTTCGGTCACGTCGTCGGCGACCCGCTCCAGGAGCTTGCGCCCGAGTTCGGCATGGGCCATCTCGCGTCCGCGGAAGCGCAGCGTGACCTTGACCTTGTCACCGCCCTCAAGGAACTTCACCACCGACCGCATCTTGACCTCGTAGTCATGGGTGTCGGTGTTTGGGCGGAACTTGATTTCCTTGATCTCGATGATCTTCTGCTTTTTCCGCGCCTCCGATTCCTTCTTCTGGGTTTCGTACTTGTACTTTCCGAAATCCATGATCTTGGCGACGGGCGGCGTGGCGTTCGGCGAGATCTCCACGAGGTCGAGCCCCGCCTCCTCCGCCATCATCATGGCGCGGTCGGGGGAGACGACGCCGACATTCTCGCCGTCGGCGCCGATGAGACGGATTTCAGGCGCGCGGATCCGCTCGTTGACGCGGGGGCCGGTCTCGCGCGTCGGGGGCGCGTTGTGTGGTCTGCGGGCTATGGCCTAGGCATCCTTTAGATCGTTGATCGGGCAGGGGCCGGAGCCCTCGGCTCCGGTTCGGGCCGTTATAATAGTGCAGGCGGCGCTGCAAGTGAAGATCTCGGGGCGGCCCCCCGTACAGGTGGCGGCGACCCGCGTTCCGACGGTCGGGGCGATTTGAGGTTGCATCGGGCACGCGGCGTCCCAATCTGAGGCAGGCCGGGCAAGTCAGCACGGCCTGAAACAAGATCGGCAGTGGAGGAAGGTATGTCGCAACGCAGCTGGGTCTGGATCGCGGCCCTGATCGTCGTGGTCCTGGCGATCTGGTATTTCATGGGAGGCTCCGAACCGGCACCCGAGCCGGCGCCGCCGCCCCCCGCTGCCGCTCCGGCGCCCGCGCCGGAACCGGCTCCGGCCCCTGCGCCGGCTCCCGAACCCGCGGCCCCCGCTCCGGCGCCCGAGCCGGCTGCTCCGGCCCCCGCGCCCGCTCCGGCCGAGCCGGCCCCGGCGCCCGCCGCACCCGCACCGGCCGCGCCTGCTCCGGCCGAGCCTGCTCCGGCCGAGCCTGCTCCGGCCGAGCCCGCACCGGCAGCGCCGGCGCCGCAGAACTGACGGACGGCCGCGCCGGATCCGGCGCGGCCTTTCCGAGAGACGACGGGGGCGGGCGTCATGCCTGCCCCCGGCGCATTTCAGCGGGGATGAATTTCAGGTCAGCGACGCGCAGAAGCGGTGGATGCGGGCGCAGGCCTCGGTCAGCGTGTCGTCGGCCGCAGCGTAGCTGATGCGGAAGTTCGGGCTGAGGCCGAAGGCGGCGCCGAACACGACCGCGACATCCTCGGAGGCGAGGAGGGCATCGGCGAAGTCTTCGTCGCTGGCGATTGTGCGGCCGTCCGGCGTCGTGCGGCCGATCAGGCCGGCGATCGACGGGTAGACGTAGAACGCCCCGTCCGGCGTCGGGCAGGTGATGCCGGGGCAGGCGTTCAGGAGGCCGACCACGAGGTCGCGGCGGCGACGGAACGCGGCGGACGCGCTGGCGATATAGTCCTGCGGGCCGGTCAGCGCCTCGACCGCGGCCCACTGGCTGATGGAGCAGGCGTTCGACGTCGACTGGCTCTGGATTGCCGTCATCGCCTTGATGACCTCGCGCGGGCCGGCGGCGTAGCCGATGCGCCAACCGGTCATCGCGTAGGCCTTGGAGACGCCGTTGACGGTGAGCGTGCGACCGTAGAGCGCCGGCTCGACCTCGGCCGGGGTGCAGAAGCGGAACGGCTCGTAGGCGATGTGCTCGTACATGTCGTCCGTCATGACCCAGACGTGCGGGTGTTCGAGCAGCACGTCGGTCAGGGCCTTCAGGGCGTCCCAGGAATAGCCGGCACCGGTCGGGTTCGAGGGCGAGTTGAAGATGAGCCACTTGGTGCGCGGGGTGATCGCCGCCGCCAGCGCCTCCGGCGTCATGCGGAATCCGTCCTCCAGCCGGCTCTCGACGACGACGGGCGTGCCGCCGGCGAGCGCCACCATGTCGGGATAGCTGACCCAGTAGGGCGCGGGGACGATGACCTCGTCCCCGGGATTGACCGTGGCGAGGAGGGCGTTGAACAGGACCTGCTTGCCGCCGGTCGAGACGACTACCTGGTCGGGCGTGTAGGTGAGGCCGTTCTCGCGCAGGAACTTGTCGCATACCGCCCGCCGCAGCTCGGGAATGCCCTCCGGCGCGGTGTAGCGGGTGGCGCCCCGGTCGATCGCCGCCTTGGCGGCGGCGCGGATGTTGTCCGGCGTGTCGAAGTCCGGTTCGCCGGCGCTGAGCCCGATGACCGGCCGGCCCTCGGCCTTGAGCGCGAGGGTGCGCGAGGTGATGGCGATGGTCGGCGACGGCTTGATCCGCGCCAGCGCGTCCGAGAGGAAGGCCATGGGGGCTGCTCCGTTTGCGTTCGGGCCGCTGGTGTCTTAGGGTCCGGCCGGGCGCGGAACAAGCCCGGCGACAGACGGGAACGGCGATGATCGAGTCGGGGGACGTGCGGCAGCGCCGGCTGGCGATGCGCAGCTGGCGGCGCGGCACCAAGGAGATGGACCTGATCCTCGGCGGCTTCGCCGACGCGTGGCTTTCGGGCCTGGAAGCGGCCGAGCTGGACGCCTACGAGGCGGCTCTGTCGGAAAACGATCATGATCTATATGAATGGATTACCGGTCGGCGTAGTATTCCGTCGGAATACGAACAATTAATGGGCAGGATACGGGCGCATCACGGCATCGCCTGATGGTTGAGGCCGCGAACCGGCTTTAACGAGTTGTATATGATTCTCCCGGAGGTATTGGCGCAAAGCCACGCCGCGGAGTACACCATGAGTCTTCACGCAAAGGTTGCACGAGCGCCGGTTCCGTCGATCGAGGAGGACTTCCTCGGTGCCTACCTCGAGACTCTGTCCATGGTGGAGCGGCTGCACCGGCTGCTGCTCGACGTGGTGAAGGACGAGTTCGAGCGGCTCGGCATCATCGACATCAACTCGGTACAGGCGCTGCTGCTGTTCAACATCGGCGACAACGAGGTGACGGCCGGCGAGCTCAAGACGCGCGGCTACTACCAGGGGTCGAACGTCTCGTACAATCTGAAGAAGCTGGTGGAATATGGCTACATGCACCACCAGAAATGCGACGTCGACCGGCGCGCGGTGCGGGTGCGGCTGACCGAGAAGGGACGCACGATCCGCATGATCATCGCGACGCTGTTCCAGCGGCACGCTGACGGCATCCTCAGCCGGGAAGTGCTCGGCGGCATGCGGCTGGAGGACATCAATGCCAGCCTCAGGCGGATGGAGCGCTACTGGAGCGACCAGATCCGCTACATCTACTGACGGTAGTGACGGTGGTGGCGGGAGGGGCCGGCGCAAGGGTGCGGCAGTTCCGCAACCGAATGGGTGTTTTGGACACACACGCTGCCCAAACGCTTCGCAGGCATGATAGTATTCCGGAAAACACGCGATCTGGCGGCGGTGATTCGTCAGGCGGTGAACACGGGCAGGGCTAGAGTAAAAGGGGTCGCCAGGCGGATCCGATGAGCAACGTGCTGCACAACCAGGGAGCGAACGGCTCCTACGAATTTTCGGTCGGCGACGAGTTGCGCGGCGAGCGCGCCACCCTCGGCAAGACGCTGCTCGACATCCAGCGCGACCTCAGGATCAAGGCGGCCTACATCGCGGCGATCGAGGACGCGAAGCCCGACGTCTTTCCCAACCCGAGCTTCATTCCCGGCTATGTCCGCTCCTACGCCCGGTATCTCGGTTTGGACCCCGAGGAAGTTTTCCGGCGTTTCTGCCAGGAGAGCGGCTTCGTGCCCGGCGCGGGCCAGCCGCGGAGCCCGGTGGCCGCGACGGCCGGCGAGAAGGGCGGCGGCAAGCGCGGAGGCGGCCTTTCGCCGGCCTTTCCGCTGGCGCGCGGGCCGCGGCTGCCGCAGGTGCCGTTTGCCGCCATCGGGTCGGTGCTGGTTCTGTGCGGCCTCGTCGTCGGCCTCGGATATGGCGGCTGGATGGTGCTGCAGAGCATCCAGCGGGTGAAGTTCGCGCCGGTCGAGGATCTGCCGCTGGCCGCGGCCGAAGCGCCGGCGCTGGCAACGACTGGCGGCGGCGACGAGGTTGCCGCGCTCGAGGAGCCGGCGCTGACGGACCTTGCGAGCCCGGTGGCCGCAACGACGCTGGCCGACCTCTACCGGCAGCAGGAGCTTGAGGTGCCGATCCTCGTGCCGCGGGACGGACCGATCGCCGCGCTCGATCCCGACCTGACCGGACTGCTGGCCCAGCCGCAGCCGGGCATGGACAACCGCGACGCACAGGCGCCGGGCGTCGAGGTACCGGCAGCGCTGGTGACGCCGGCTTCGATGACGACCGGTGCGGCGCCGGTCGTGGGCGAGCCGCAGGTGACGGGCGCAACCGCGCGCGTGCCGCTCGTCGTGGTGGCGGAGCGCGCCGCCTGGGTCCGGGTCTACCTCGCCAACGGCACGGTGCTGTTCGAGAAGATTCTCGAGAAAGGTGAATCCTACTCGCCCCCCGAGGGCAGCGAGACGCCGCTGATCTGGGCCGGCAACTCGGGGTCGGTCTATGTCCGGGTGGGCGAGACGCTGCGCGGACCGCTCGGCAACGGCACGCGGGCTGCGAAGGACGTGGTGCTCGACCCGGCGGCACTCGCCGAGAAGTTCGCCGTGGTGACGGATGTGCCCGAGGTGATCTCGCAGACGAGCGAGCCGCCCGCGGTCATCCAGCCGGCGGTGGCGATCCAGTAGGGTCGTCCGCCGGCCGATCGTCGTAGCGGTCGGACAGGATGCGGTTGGCGTGTCCGCTCGGATCGTCGAACTGGTCGTGCCGCAGCAGCCAGAGGAAGCCGACAAGCCCGACGAGGCCGAGGAACACCGAGGCCGGGATCAGGATGGCAAGGATGTTCATCGTCGCTGGTCCGATCCCGCCTTCGGTGCCGGGCCGAGGCGGAGCGCGTTCAGGGTCACGACGAGCGAGCTTGCCGACATGGTGATGGCGGCGAAGAGCGGCGTCACCAGCGCAGCGAAGGCGACCGGCACCGTCACGATATTGTAGGCGAAGGCGAGCGCGAAGTTCTCCAACACGCGGCGGCGGGCACGGCGGGCGAGCTGCCAGCTGTCCGCCACCGGCGTGAGGCGGTCGCCGAGGATGATGAGGTCGGCCGCCGACCGGCTGGCGTCGACCGCCGAAGCAGGGGACATCGACACATGGGCGGCGGCGAGCGCGGCCGCGTCGTTGAGGCCGTCGCCGACCATCAGGACCTTGCGGCCCGCGGCGCGCAGGGCGTCGAGATGGGCGACCTTGCCCTGCGGGGTGGCGTGGGCAATCCACGTCCCGATGCCGAGGCGGTCGGCGAGGTCGGCGACCGGACCCTCGGCATCGCCCGAGAGCAGGGTGACGGGCAGGCCGGCGGCGCCCAGGGCCGCGATGGTGGCGGCCGCGTCGGGACGGATCTCGTCGGCGAAGGTGAAGGCGATGGGTGCGGCCGCGCCGATCTGGAGCCAGCTGGTCGTCACCGCGGCGTCCTGCGGAGCGCCGACCCATTCGGCGCGGCCGAGGCGCACGGTCTCGCCGTCGAGCCTGCCTTCGGTGCCGAGGCCAGGCCGCTCGGCGATGTCGCTGAGCGTGACGGGGACGATGCCCGTCGTCGCTTCGCGGATGGCCCGGGCGAGCGGGTGGGCGCTGGCCCGCGCAAGGGCCGCGGCAACGGCGAGAGCGCGGGGCGGCAGGCTGGCGGCGTTGGTCAGCGTCGGCCGGCCGGTGGTGAGCGTCCCGGTCTTGTCGAACACCACCGCGTCGATGTCGGCGAGCCGCTCCAGCGCGGTGCCGTCCTTCAGGAGCACGCCGTCGCGGAACAGCCGGCCGGAGGCGGCGGTCAGGACGGCGGGCACCGCGAGGCCGAGGCCGCAGGGGCAGGTGACGATCAGGATCGTCGCCGCGACGTTGGTGGCGAGCCGCCAGTCGCCCGTGCCGAGGCCCCACCAGAGGAGGCCGGCAACGGCGAGGATGAGGACGAAGGGCGCGTAGGCGCCCGCCGCGCGCTCGGCAAGCGTCGCATAGCGGCTGCGGCTGCGCTCGGCGGTCTCGACAAGGCGGGCGATCTGCCGCAGCAGCGTGTCCTCGCCGAGCGCGGCGGTGCGCAGCGTCAGGGGGCCGGTGAGGTTGAGGGTGCCGGCGCGGAGCAGGGAACCGGGCGCGACCGCCTCGGGCAGCGTCTCGCCGGTCAGGAGCGACGGGTCGATCTCGGAGCGTCCTTCGGTCACGGTGCCGTCAACCGGGACGCGCGCGCCGGGCAGGACCGCGACAAGGTCGCCGGCGCGGATCGCGTCGAGTGGCACGGTTTCGGGGCGGCCGTCCGCGTCGAGGCGCTCGACCCAGTGCACTTCCAGCGCCGCGAGCTCGGCCGCGGCGGAGCGGGCGGAGGCGCGGGTGGCGTGGTTGAGATAGCGGCCGACCAGGAGGAAGAAGGTCAGCATGATGGCCGCCTCGAAGTAGGCGCGCGGACCATGGAACCAGGTCTCGCGGAGCGAGACCGCGGCGGCCATCAGGATGGCGATCGAGATCGGCACGTCCATGTCAAGCCTGCCGCCGCGCAGCGCGATGGCGGCGCTGCGGAAGAACGGCCAGGCCGAGAAGGTCACGGCCGGCAGGGCGATCGCCGCGGAAACCCAGTGCATGAGGTCCCGCGTCGAGTCGGCCGCGCCGGACCAGACGGCGACCGACAGCAGCATGACGTTCATCGAAGCGAAGCCGGCAACGCCGATGCGGGCGATGAGGTCGCGTCCCTCGGCGTCGACCCGGGTCGCCTCCAGCGCCGCGCTGTCTAGGGGACGTGCCTCGTAGCCGCGGGCGGCGAGGGCGCGGATCATCCGGTCCTCGGCGCCCGGCTCGTCGGCAACCGTGGCGCTGGCGCGCTTCAGCGTCAGATTGACGCGCGCGGCCGCGACTCCCGGCTCGGCCAGCAGCGCGCGCTCGACGCCGGTGATGCAGGCGGCGCAGTGGATGCCCGGCAGCGACAGCTCGATCCGGCGGTACCGCGCCGGCTCACCCGCTACCGTCGTCGGCGCGCCCTCGGGGCCGGGGGCCGCGGCGCAGGCCGGGCAGGCGGCGAGGGCGACCTGGCTCATGGCTTCACGAAGAGGAAGCGGCTCTGGTGGAACGCCGTGCCGTCCTCCGCCGTCGCCGTGACCTCGGCGCGCCAGCGGCCGGGTCCGAGCGGCAGGGCGGCGGCGTAGCCGGAGGGCGTCGGCCGCAGTTCGGGCGTCACGTCGTTCCGGGTGGTGGTGGTCCGCCCGACCATGAGGGCGACCTGCGGCGGATGCACCGGATGCCCGGCCCCGTCGGTGAAGGTCAGCCGCACCACATCGTCCTCGTGCGTCAGGTCGATGGTCCAGCCGAGCGCCACCTGCGCCGCGCGGGTGCGGTCGAATTCCTGGCTCGCGACATAGCTGTTCGGCACGACGAGGCCGGAGAAGGTGCGCACGGCAGCGACGCTGAGGACGATGTTCGGCGCGAGCATGACGAGGAAGGCGCAGAAGGCGATCAGCAGGACCTTGCGGCCGGTCAGCAGCCCGGCGCCGGCGCGCGTCGTCATCGCTGGCTCCCGTGGAAGACCGTGTCCTCGCTGGTCGTGGTGCCGGCGTCGCTGGCGACAAGGGTGATGTCGGTCAGCTCGGCATTCGAGGCGGGGCTGTCGGGTGCCGAGACGAGATAGATCCGCTGCCGCTGGGTGGTGTTCGCCGGGACGGTGACCGTCAGGCCCTTCTGCCCCTCCAGCTGGAGGGCGAGCGGGGTGGGGGTATCGACCGAGATGGTGAAGGCGCGGTCATAGCCGGTCATGTTGCGCAGCCGGAGCTCATAGGCGTTGCGCACCGAGCCGTCGGACAGGGTGACGCTGACCGGGTTCCGCACCGGCTCGACCGACATCGACATGTCGGTTCGCAGCACGAGGGCCGCCAGCATCGCAACGCCGATCCCGACCCAGAGAGTGCTGTAGAGCAGGACCCGCGGCCGCAGGATGCGCCGCCAGACCGCAACGTCCGGCTCGCCCACCCGCTCGCGCTCGCCGTCCGCGAGGGTCAGGTAGCCGATGAGGTTCGGCGGCTTGCCGATCTTCGCCATCACGTCATTGCAGGCGTCGATGCAGAGCGCGCAGGTGATGCAGCCGAGTTGCTGGCCGTCGCGGATGTCGATGCCGGTGGGGCAGACGTTGACGCAGGCGGAGCAGTCGATGCAGTCGCCAAGGGAGTCGGCGCCGGCGGTCTTGCGGTGCTTGCCGCGGGGCTCGCCGCGCCAGTCACGGTAGCCGACGGTAATAGTCTGCTCGTCCATCATGGCCGCCTGTATTCGCGGCCACGGGCACATGTAGATGCAGACCTGTTCGCGCATGAAGCCGCCAAACGTGAAAGTCGTGGCGGTCAGAATCGCAATCGAGAGGTAGGCGACCGGCGGGGCGGAAAAGCTGAAGAGCTGGCCGAGCAGGGTCGGGGCGTCGGCAAAGTAGAACACCCAGGCGCCGCCGGTCGCAATGGCGATGGCGAGCCAGATTGTCCATTTTATCAGGCGCTTGCGGGCCTTTTCGGCGGACCAGGGCGCGTTCCAGAGCTTGACGCGGGCGTTGCGGTCGCCCTCGACCCAGCGTTCCACGAGGATGAAGAGGTCGGTCCAGACGGTCTGCGGACACGTATAGCCGCACCAGACGCGGCCGAGTGCGGAAGTAAAGAGAAAGAGGCCAAGGCCTGCCATGATCAGGAGGCCAGCGACGAAGTAGAATTCCTGCGGCCAGATCTCGATGAAGAAGAAGTAGAACCGGCGATTGGCGAGATCGACCAGCACGGCCTGATCGGGCAGGGCCGGGCCGCGGTTCCAGCGGAGCCACGGAGTCAGGTAGTAGATTCCGAGGGTTATCCCCATGATCCACCATTTCAGCGTTCTGAAATGGCCGGAAACGCGGCGGGGAAAGATCGGCTCTCTTGCGGCGTAGAGCTGCGGTTTTACTGTGGTCTCGTTCACTTCAGGCTGGCCCCCGGCTCGCGCCGGCGGAGCTTACACCAAGTCTTCGCCGGGGTGAAACTAGGGGAATCCCCTCCCCGCGAGGCGTGCACCAGGGTGGTACAACCCGTGCACAATCCGTACACATTCCATGCACCGCCTTGCGGCATCCGGTTGCCGCTTGCCGCGGCGGGCGGGCGGGGTTATATGCCGCCGCGAGAGGTTGGCGCGGGCAGGCGCCTCGCCAACCCGGTCAGGTCCGGAAGGAAGCAGCCGTAACGAGACCCGCTTGGGTCGTTGTCCAGCCTCTCACCCAGATGTCGGGATGCTGCTGCAGGGGAGGGGTTTCGTGACTGCCATTGTCGCCAACGCCCACCGGGCGGCCCGCAGGGGGCGCGCCTCCTAGGAGGCCGTCCATTCTTCGGGACTGTCCGGTTCGTCGGCCGCGCGCCAGCGGGCGCCGGTCCCGTTTGCGTTCCGACATGATGGTTCCCGATGGAAAACCCGACACTGCGCGACCTCGGATGGTCGCCCTTCCTTCAATCCGCGCTCGCGGCCGGCGGCGGCACCCCGGTGCGGGTCGCAGCCGTCCACCGGACGGCGGTCGACGTCCTTTGTCCCGAAGGCGCCCGGCGGCTGCCGCTGACGCCCGGCCTGTCGGCGGCCGAGGTGGCGGTCGGCGACTGGCTGGCGGTCGATGACGGGCGGCTGCGGCTGCTGGAGCGGCGGTCGCTGCTGTCCCGGCGGGCGGCCGGGACCGGCGCGGCGCTGCAGCTGATCGCGGCGAACGTCGATACGCTGTTCATCGTCAGCTCGTGCAACGCCGACTTCAATCCGGCGCGGATCGAGCGGTACCTGGCGCTGGCGCGGCAGGCGCGGGTGACGCCGGTCATAGTCCTGACCAAGGCCGACCTCTGTCCCGATCCGGCGCTCTATGCCGACCGGGCGCGGGCGATCGCGGCGGTTGCGGTCGAGGTCGTGGACGCACGCGACGCGGCCGATGCTGCGCGGCTCGGCGCATGGGCGGGGCCGGGGCAGACCGTGGCGCTCGCCGGAATGTCGGGCGTCGGCAAGTCGACGCTGGCGGGCGCCTTGACCGGCGAGGCGCTGGCGACCGCGGCGATCCGCGAGGACGATGCCCGCGGGCGGCACACCACGACGGTGCGCAGCCTGCACCGGACCCGCGGCGGCGGCTGGCTGATCGACACGCCGGGGATGCGGGCGCTCCGGCTGACCGATGCGGCGGAGGGGATTGCCGCGGTTTTCGAGGACATCGACGCGCTGGCCGCCGGCTGCCGGTTCGGCGACTGCGGCCATGTCGGCGAGCCGGGATGCGCCGTCGCGGCGGCGATCGAGGCAGGCCGGCTCGATCCGGCGCGGCTGGAGCGCTGGCGCAAGCTCCGGCGCGAGGACGCCCGCAACAGCGCGACGCTGGCCGAGACGCGGGCCGCCGGCCGCGCCTTTGGCCGCATGGCGCGTGAGGCGATGGCCGGGAAGCGCCGGCGGCGGGAGGAGTAGCGGCGGCCGCCGCTCGATAACCGACTAACGATTGCGCTCTTGGTTGCAGGGCCTGACCCGGTGACAATGCCGGGCAAGGCGGATTGTCCGCTGGTGTGGAGTGGGGAGTATTTGGTCATGCGGTTAGCGGCATTGGTCGGGGCGGTCGTTCTTCTGGCGGGGGTGCCTGCGGCGCACGCGACGACGTGGCAGGGCGCCGGGCGGAGCCTTGGCGAGAAGGCGGCGTGGGACACCCGGGGAGGGTCGATCAAGCTGACGGCGAGGGACGACGACAGCATCGGACCGTCCTACTCCAAGCACGGCAAGGCGTCGGTCCGGGTGAAGGGCCATGCGCGGGGGCGCGGTCACGGCCCGGCACACGGCGGCTTTGCCGATCGTCTGGGAGGCCGGCCCGGCTTTCACGGTGACCGCGACGGTGGTCACGGGACGCCGTTCGGCGGCACGGCCTCGCCGGTGCCGGTGCCGGCGGGCCTCGTCCTGATCGTCACCGCGGCGGCGACCCTGGGCGCGGCCGGCGTGCGCCGGCGCTCCTCGGCGGCGGGGTAGGAAAGACTCCGCCCGGCTGCCCCGGACCGGCGCCGCGCCGAGCCTTGTGGCCTCGGCGGCAGCGTCGGTCCCGCTGTCTTTCCGGAGGCGTACCAGCGGGCCAGCGGACCGGCGGGACCAGGCCGATCGCCGGGGTGCCGCACGCGGCCGTGTGCTTGCATTCGGGGGGCGGGGGCACCAAAGTCGGTCGCATGAACAGCCGGGGCACCTTCCTCAAGGGTCAGATGCTGATCGCGATGCCGGGCATGGGCGACCTCCGGTTCGAGCGGGCAGTGGTGTTCCTGTGCCGGCATTCGCGCAAGGGCGCGATGGGCCTGATCGTCAACAAGCCCGCGCCGGAGCTGAGTTTTGCCGACCTGCTGGCGCAGCTGAAGATCCCGGCGCGCATCGACCTCAGCCGCACGCGGGTGCATTTCGGCGGGCCGGTCGAGCACGGGCGCGGCTTCGTCCTGCACTCGGCCGAGTACCGCGTGGCGGAATCGAGCGAGCATGTCGGTCCCGATTTCGCGATGACCGCGACGGTCGACATCCTGCAGGACATGGCGAAGGGCGAGGGGCCGCAGCGGGCGCTGCTGGCGCTCGGCTATGCCGGATGGGGGCCGGGCCAGCTCGAATCCGAGCTGCAGGCGAACGGCTGGCTGGTGGCGCCGGCCGACGCCGAGCTGGTCTTTGGCGCAAACGACGCCGACAAGTGGGTCGCGGCGCTGCGCTCGATCTCGATCGACCCGCGGCTTCTGTCGGCGGAAGGCGGGCGGGCCTGACGTCACCGCGGTCTGACTGTCTCGCGCCCGGCCTCTGGCGTTGGCGGGTGCGGCGGTCTTGCCATCCTCGCGACAGGGCATCGGTGCGCCTGCGCCGTGCCGGAGGCAAGCGCCCGGCGTGACCGGGGCAGGCAACTGCCGATTCTGGCGCATCGGCGGGAAATTTGAAACGTGCGAGTGTCTATTCCCGCGGCGCCGCTGCCCGCGCCAGCCGGTCGTTGAGCGCGCGGCCGAGGCCCGTGGCCGGGATTGGCGCCACGGCGATGCCGGTGGCGCCGGACGCCGTCGCCAGCCGGTCGGCGGCGCGCAGGTGGGCAAAGAGATTGGCCGCCGCCTCGGCGAGATCGCCGGAGGGGGAGAGGTTCAGCGCGGCGCCTTCCGCAGCCGGCCCGAAGCCGATCCAGACCTCGCCGGCCTCCGGCGCCGCGGCGTCGAGGCGCAGGGCCGCACGCGGCGCATAGTGCGAGGCGAGCTGGCCCGGGGCGGTGATCGCGCTGCCGGCGGCGGCGCGGATCGGCCGGCCGAGCGCCTCGGCCAGCGTCTCGCCCGCGAGGCCTCCGGGGCGGAGCAGCACCGGGTCCTCGCCCTCGAAGCCGAGGATGGTCGATTCGATGCCGACCGGGCAGGCGCCGCCGTCGAGCACGGCGTCGATCCGCCCGGAGAGCCCGTCGAGCACGTGGGCCGCCGTTGTGGCGCTGACCCGGCCGGAGCGGTTTGCGGACGGGGCAGCAAGTGGTCCGCCGAAGGCGGCGAGCAGTCGCTGCGCCAGCGGGTGGGCAGGAACCCGGATCGCGACGGTCGGCAGGCCCGCGGTCACGGCGTCGGCCAGCATCGCCGGGCGGCGGGGCAGCACGAGGGTGAGCGGCCCCGGCCAGAAGCGCGCGGCCAGTGCGCGGGCAGGGGGCGGGAGGTCGGCGAAGGCTGCGGCCGCGTCGGCGTCGGCGACGTGGACGATCAGCGGATTGAACGAGGGGCGGCCCTTGGCGGCATAGATGCCGGCGACCGCGGCAGGGTTGCCGGCGTCGGCGCCGAGGCCATAGACCGTCTCGGTGGGAAAGGCGCCGAGGCCGCCGGCGCGCAGCAGGCCGACGGCGGCGCGCAGGCCCCGGTCGCTGGCGGAGAGGGTGACGGTGTTCGGCATCGGTCCCGGCCTTGTCGGTCCCGGAGGGCGCGCGCTAGTCTCGGGGCCCGCACCCGCGCCGGGGCGGTGTCCGCTGATAACGCCTCGCGGCAGGGGCGAAAAGCCGAAAGGGAGAGCCGAATGACCTATCGCGCGCCGGTGGCCGGGATGCGGTTCCTGCTGGGGGTGCTGGGCGCCGGCAGGCTGGCCGCGACCGAACGCTTCGCCGAGGCGACCGAGGAGACGATCGCCGCGGTGCTGGCCGAGGCGGCGCGGATGGCCGAGGACGTGCTGGCGCCATTGCGCCGGGCCGGCGATCTTGAGCCGGCGCGGCTGGAGGCGGGCGGCGTGCGGGCGACGCCGGGCTTTGCCGGGGCGTTCCGGGCGCTGGCGGAGGGCGGCTGGGTCGGGATCGCCGCCGATCCGGAGCATGGCGGCATGGGGCTGCCGCTGACCGTCGCGACCTGCGTCAACGAGATGTTCGCCGGGGCGAACCTCGCGCTGTCGCTCTGCCCGCTGCTGTCGCAGGGGCAGATCGAGGCGCTGGAGGCGCACGCCTCGGACGATCTCAAGGCGCGGGTGCTGCCCGCGCTGATCGCGGGGTCCTGGACCGGCACGATGAACCTCACCGAGTCGCAGGCGGGGTCGGACGTCGGGGCGGTGCGGGCGCGGGCGGAGCCACGCGGCGACGGGACCTTCGCGGTGACGGGCGAGAAGATCTTCATCTCGTGGGGCGACCACGACATGGCGGAGAACGTCAGCCATCTGGTGCTGGCGCGGCTGCCCGACGGCGCGCCCGGAACGCGCGGGATATCGCTGTTCCTGGTGCCGAAGCGGCTGCCGGACGGGGCTGCGAACGCGGTGCGGGTCGTGTCGCTGGAGCACAAGATGGGGCTGCATGGCAGCCCGACCTGCGTGATGGCCTACGAGGGCGCCACCGGCTGGCTGGTCGGAGCGCCGCACCAGGGCATGGCGGCGATGTTCACGATGATGAACAACGCCCGGCTCGGGGTCGCGGTCGAGGGGCTGGCGCAGGCGGAGGCGGCGCTGCAGGCCGCCGTCGCCTTCGCGCGCGAGCGGCGGCAGGGCAGGACCGCGGAGGCCGGCGAGGCGGCGATTGTCGGCCATGCCGACGTGCGGCGGATGCTGGCGGCGATGCAGGCCGAGGTGGCGGTGGCGCGGGCGATCTGCCTCGACTGCGCGCTGTCCGCCGACCTCGGGCGCGCGGGCGACCCGGCGCTGGCGGCGCGGGCGGCGTTCCTGACGCCGATCGCCAAGGCCTTCGGGACGGACACCGGCTGCCGGGTGTCGGAGACGGCGATGCAGGTCTTCGGCGGCATGGGCTATGTCGAGGAGACCGGCGTTGCGCAGTTCTATCGCGACGTGCGGGTGACGGCGATCTACGAGGGCACCAACGGGGTGCAGGCGATGGATCTGGTCGGCCGCAAGCTCGGCGACGGCGGCGCGGTGGCCCGCGGGCTGATCACGGAGGCGGCGGAGACGGCGGCGGCCACGGGTTCGGCGGCCCTCGCCGAAGCGGTGGCGCGCCTCGACGATGCGACCGGGGCGATGCTGGCGGCGGAGGCGGTCGACCGGCAGGCCGGGGCGGTACCCTACCTGCGCGCCTTCGCACTGGTGCTGGGGGGCCACTATCTCGGCCGCGCGGCGCTGGCCGAGGGACCGGAGGAAAACGGGTCGTGGGCGGCGCTGGCGACCTTTGCGGGCGCGCACCTGCTGCCCGAGGTGGCGGGGTTGTGCGCTGCGGCCACGGCCGGCGCCGCGGCGGTCTATGCCGTGGCGTTGCCGGGGTGACAGCGGGGCGGCCGCACGGTAGAAGGGCCGCAGAGGCAGGCCCATCGGAGAGTGGCGCATGGCGGAGCATACCCAAGACCGGGCGGCGGATGTCGCCGAGCACCAGCAGACCTTCGACGCGTTCATCCGCTTCTGGGTCTACCTGTTCGGTGGTGCCGCGGCGATCCTGATCTTCCTCGCGATCTTCAACAGCTGAAAACGCCGCGGATGCGTGCGCTGGTTCTCGCCCTCGCAGGGGTGATGGCGCTGTCGGGCTGCGAGTTCTACACCCCGGCAACCCCGGAGGAGGTGGCGGCGGCCCGCTATGTCAGCGACGAGCCGCCGTCGGTCACGCTGATGTCGATGGTGAACAACCGGAACGGCCGGTCGGCGCATGCCGGGCTGCTGATCAATGGCTCGCAGCAGGTGCTCTATGATCCGGCCGGCACCTTCACCCACCCGGCCCTGCCGCGGCGCGACGACATCCACTATGGGATGAGCCCGCGGTACGTCGACTATTACGAGCGCTATCACGCGCGTTTCGACTATCACGTCGAGGCGCAGAAGGTGCCGCTCAGCCGGGCGCAGGCCGACCAGCTGATTGCCGACGCCCAGGGGCGGGGCAAGACCATGAAGATGCAGTGCGCGCTGGCAGCCGCCGCGGTGCTGCAGCCGGTGCCACCCTTCGAGAACGTGCCGCACAGCGTCTTTCCCGAGGCGCTGCGCGAGTATTTCGACAGGCTGCCGGGGGTCGAGGACAGCTACGTCTACGAATCCGACATCGGCCAGAACCGAGTCTGGGAAGAAAGCGACACGCCGCGGGGGTAGCGGGCGGGCTCTCCCGCAGGCGCCGTTCAGCGGCCGTCGCGGATCACCAGAAGCTGGGAATAGCCGCCGTAGAGCGACTGGTAGGTGAGCGTCGCGCCGGTGTCGGCGGCGAGCCGTTCCGCGGTCGTCCGCAGGGTCGGCCGCGGCGCGACGTGGAAGCGGGCGAGCCAGCCGTTGAGGCCGCGGCGGAACCAGCCGGGCAGCTGGTTCTGGGTGCCGAAGTCGACGATGTGAAGCTCGCCGCCGGGCGCGAGATGGGCCCGCGCGGCGCGCAGCGCCGCCGGCCAGTCGGGGATCATCGACAGGCTGTAGGAGAGCAGGATGCGCTCGAACGCCGGCTCGCCGAGCAGCCGGCCGGCATCGAAGCTGCAGGCGTCCGCTTCGGCGAGAGCGGCGCCGTCGCCGAGGGTGCGGCGGGCCGAGCGCAGCATCTCGGCGGAGATGTCGAGGCCGAAGCGGCGGGTGTCGGGGTGGAGCAGGCCGACGAGTGCAAGGTTGCGGCCGGTGCCGCAGGCGACTTCCAGCACGCGCGCGCCCGGAGGCGGGTTCAGGCCCTGGATCAGCCGGTCGCGGCCGAGCAGGAAGAACTTGCGGCTGGCGTCATAGATGTGGCGCTGGCGGCGGTAGGTCGCGTCCATCAGCGCCGCGTGCCCGGCGCGGCGGTCCGGCCTCGGGGCGGCCTCAGCCGGGGCGTCGAGGACGAGCGGCGCGGTCATGCGGCCTTCCGGTAGAGGTGGA
The DNA here is from genome assembly GCA_044223585.1 of Amaricoccus sp. GTDB lineage: Bacteria > Pseudomonadota > Alphaproteobacteria > Rhodobacterales > Rhodobacteraceae > Amaricoccus. The sequence goes on along the minus strand of JBGALW010000008.1, from coordinate 1,613 downwards.
AGCCGCCGTAGATCGCCGAGCGGTCGGCGCAGAAGGCGGTCTCCGAGGCGTCGGCGTCGCGCGTCCAGCGGTCCAGCACCGCGGGCGCGACGCGGCCGGGCAGGATGTCGGCGGCGCCGCCGGTGCGGAAGATCACCCGCGCGCCCGGCGTCGCGGTGCGGTCGATCTCGCGCCAGAGGTCGTTGAGCTGCCGGTCGGTCATCCAGTCCTGGGCGTCGAGCAGGACGTAGACGTCGTGCGAGGCGGGGGCGGCGTCGACGAGCACGTCGGTCAGCGACCGGTTCAGCACCCGGACCCGGCCGGCGTTCTGCCGCACCGCTTCGAAGTTCTCGCGCTTGAGGTAGGGAGGCAGCGCCCCGTCGGGCGTGCGGTCATAGCACCGGGCGCAGGCCTGCCAGGCGAAATAGTTGTCGGCGACGGGGAAGTCGCACATCAGCTTGCGCACCCGTTCGCGCAGCACCGGCAGCACGTCGCCGTCGCCGTCGGCGGCGAGCTTGTCGTACTGCGCCGGCGGGATGCCGAGGCCGAAGAGCGAGGCGCGGCGGCGCAGCAGGAAGCGGATGTGCGGCCGGCGGAACAGCGGGTCGATCTCGGCCGCGAAGAAGCGGCGCTGCTCCTCCAGGTTCGCCGAGGCGACGAAGCGGCGCAGGTCGACGCCACCGACGCGGGCGAGCAGGTGCACCGCCCCGATCAGCCGCCCGAGCGCGCCGTAGCGGTAGAAGCCGTTCGAGAACATGGCGATCCGGCGGCGGCCGAGCGGGGCGGCCTCCCACCATGCGCGGCTCTCGGTGTCGAGCGACGGGGCGATCCAGCGGTCATAGGCGCGGATGTTGTCGCTCTGGTCTGCAAGGCCGAAGAAGGCGTGGAAGCGGTCGTGGTCGGGCAGGCTCTGCGCCGCGGCGAGCTTCAGCCGGACGAGCGCGACGTGGGCCGGCGAGAGGTCGACCGCAGTCACCGAGGCCGGGGCCGCCGTCAGGTAGGACATGATGTTGCAGCCGCCCGAGGCGAGGCAGACGAGGCGGTCGGTCGGCCGGAGCCCGAGCGCGCCCATGTCTGCGTCCGGGTCCTCCCAGATCTGCGGGTAGACCATGCCGAGGAACAGCCGCGAGAACAGGCTTTCGAGGAGGCCGGTGCCGGTCAGCTGCGGGCTGCGGCGGACCGCGGCGTCGATCTGGCGCCGGCGGTTCAGGACGATTTCGGTCATGTCAGGCGGCCTTTTCGTCGCGCGCGGCAGCGGGGCGGAGGTCGGGGACGGCGTGGAGCGCCGCGCGGCGCGGGCGTTCGCGGCCCCAGTCGATGAGACGCAGCGTGCCGTGGCGGTCCTCGACGATCGCGGTGCAGCTTTCGACCCAGTCGCCGGTGTTGAGGTAGGCGAGCCCGTCGATCTGCCGGATGTTCGCCTGGTGGATGTGGCCGCAGATCACCCCGTCGAAGCCGCCGCGGCGGGCCTCGTCGGTCAGCACGGTCTCGTATTCGCTGACGTAGTTCACCGCCGCCTTGACCTGCTGCTTGCACCAGTTCGACAGCGACCAGTACTGGCCGCCCCAGAGGCGGCGGGTGCGGTTCACCCAGGTGTTGAGCCAGAGCGCCGCCTCGTAGGCGCGGTCGCCGAT